>NZ_JBIRCY010000096.1:0-18131 GCF_044326205.1 Mesorhizobium sp. IMUNJ 23232 | reverse complement strand
CTGTCGGCGCCTGGCCAAGGACTGGGAATGCCTCAACGCCAGGGCACTCGCTTTCCTAAAGCTCGCCTCCATCCGCCTCATGATCAGAAGACTTTGTAATCCATCATAAAGTTACCGGACTGACTCTTAAAAAGCGAACATCTGTCGATAGTTAGGTTGAATTATCTGCAGCAAGTACAGGTTGCTGCAGCACTTTCCACAACCTTGGAAAGGTTATTCCATCTGGACGCGATGTTTAGCCGACCTGCCAAGAATCCGCTTTTTGGAAGGTTATTTAAAATTGTAGTTGCGGAAGACCACAGAAATGACGTAGCGTAAAAAGAAAAAGCCTATTCATTTTCCAAAGTTCTTTACCTCCAGGGCGCGGGGGGGATCACGAGTTCATGTGATCTTCGCGCAGCTGGATCGGGGCCTTCTTGATATCCAGTTTCTTGGCGCGTCGTGAGATCGCGTCGGGGGACTTGTTTTGTCTAGTCTCGTGACGGTCGCCGTCATCGCGACAATTGCATGGACAATTGGATTGGCGCCGCACGATTCACCTTTGCCGGACCTTCCGAAACCAACCCGCTGGGCAGGATATGCCTGCATGGACGGGCTCATCCTCCTTGAGCCCGGACGGAGCGCCACGGCGAAACTTCAACCTGAAAATCTGTCATCAAACGGGAGTGACATATGACCACGACACCTATTCTCTGGCGTGCCGACCAGCAGGCCAACACCACCGACAGCGGCACCACTGGCGACGACCAGACCGGCATCAAGATGGTCGGGCTTGCCAACGGCAATTTCGTTGCGCTGTGGGAATCCAACACGGATGACGGTGCAGGCAGCTCGGGCGGCACTGACATTATCGGCCAGCTCTACGACGCCGAAGGCAATCCGATCGGCAGCGAATTCCGCGCCAATCAAGGTTTCTTCGCCGACGACGAAGGCGACTTCACCGCAGCGGGGCTGCCTGGCGGCGGTTTCGTGATCGCCTATGAGGACACGGACGTCAACGGCACGGCGATCCGCTACAACATCCTCGACGCCAACGGCGTCAACGTCACCACCGGCACGATCGCGTCCGACCCTGGCGCGCAGGATCTTGGCGCGCCCTCCGTCACCGTCAACACGGACGGCAGCTTCCTCGTCGCCTATCAGCAGCGCAATGTCGGCGCCTCCACCGAAACCCACGCGACCATCGTCGATTCGGCCGGCGTCGCCGGCTTGCCCTTCCTGCTGCTTGCCGCCGGGCTCTCCAGCGACGTCGGCGCCAACGGACAGCAGGTCGACGTCACGACGCTCGTCAACACCGTGACCCCCGGATCTCCCGGCAACTACGTGATCATCGCTCGCCAGATCTCAGGCGACAACGGCTTCAACATGCGCATCGTCAATTCGACAGGCGGCAACGTGCTTGGCTTCACTGAAGTGTCCGGCACGCTGGGCGACGGCGAATCGGACGTCGCGCCGACTGTCGCCGCGCTCTCCGGCGGCGGTTTTGTCGTCGTCTGGCAGAACACCGACGCCAACGACACCGACATCCTGTTCCAGCGCTACGATGCAGCCGGCGTTGCGCAGGGTGGCCAGGTGAACGTCGACGACGACAGCGGTACGGACAACGACGTGACGCCTGATGTGGTCGGTCTCAGCGACGGCGGGTTCGTGGTCGTCTGGGACAACAACGAGGCGGGCAACATCGCGATGAAGCGGTTTGACGCCAACGGCGCGCTGGTCGGCTCCGAGCAGGTCGTCGCCACCGACCTCTTCGTCAACAACGGCACGCCGAGCATCTCGCTGTCCGATGACGGCCGGCTGCTGGTGAGTTGGGGAACCTCCATCTTCACCGGTGGTATCAACTTCGACAACGATGTGCGCTTCGCCGTCTGGGATCCGCGCGAGATCACCGTCACCGGCGACGGTACCGGTGAGGTCATCACCGCTTTCGCCGATGGCGGCACGGTGAATGCCGGCGGCGGCAACGACACCATCTTCGGCCGGGACACGGCGGATATACTGAGAGGCGAGGACGGTGACGACACCATCCACGGCCGCGGTGGCGACGACACAATCGAAGGCGGCTTCAACGGCGACACGATCTTCGGCGAGGACGGCAACGACACCATCTTTGCCATGACGCAGGCTCTTCCCGATGATTCGGGTGTTTCCGACACCATTTCCGGCGGCAATGGCGACGACACCATCACCGGCTCGGCTGCCGGCGACACCATCGGCGGCGACGCCGACAATGACAGGCTCGACGGCGGCGGCGGCGCCGACAACCTCCAGGGCGGGGCGGGCTTGGACACCTTCGTCTATAACACCGGCGAGGCCGTTTCGGGCGAGATCATCGACGGCGGCGCCGATGACGACAGGGTGCTGGCCCAGTCGGACGAGACCTTCGTCGACGCGACGTTTATCAGCATCGAGGAGATCGAGTTCGACGCCAGCTTCATCGCCCCTCGTTCCGTAACCGTCGCCGCGGCGCAGATCGGAGCGGGCCTCGCCAGCAATCTGGTTGTCGACTTCAACGCCAACAACACGGTCGACAAGTTCCGCGTCGAAATGCTCGGCGCGACCAGCGTCGACCTGTCGTTGTTCCAGATCGTCGACTTCGACCCGGCCGGCACCGAGAATGACCGCATCATCATCCTCGGCGATGCCGACGACGAGACCATGCGCGGAACCATTTTCCGCGACGAACTTTTCGGCCAGGACGGCAACGATGTCCTGGACGGCGGACAGGCCGACGATCTTCTGTCGGGTGGGCTTGGATTGGACCGGGCTTCTTATGCCAACGGTGGACCTGTGACCGCCAATCTGTTTGACGCCGCGAAGAACACCGGCGAGGCCACGGGCGATACCTACGCGTCGATCGAGAACTTGACGGGCTCAGGCTTCAACGACGACCTGACCGGCAACAATGGCGGCAACAGCATCATCGCCGGAGCCGGCGACGATATCGTCGCCGGTCTCAACGGTGACGACAGCATGTTCGGTCAGGACGGCAATGACGTCCTGGAGGGCGGTGTCGGCGCCGACAATATGTCCGGTGGCGCCGGCAACGACCGCGCGACCTACGCCAACGCCGCGGCTGGCATCGTGGCGGCTCTGCTCAGCCCGGCGCAGAATACCGGCGAGGCGCTGGGCGATATCTTCACCTCGATCGAGAATCTGACTGGCTCGAAATTCGACGACACGCTGAAGGGCACCAACAGTGTCAACAGCCTGATCGGCGGCGAGGGCGACGATACGATCGTCGGCTTCGGCGGCGACGACAGCCTGTTCGGCCAGGACGGCAACGACGTGCTGAACGGCGGCACCGGCGCCGACAATCTGTCGGGCGGCCTCGGATTCGACCGGGCAACCTATGAGGATGCCACTGCCGGCGTGACCGCCGCGCTGCTCAGCCCGGCGACCAACACCGGAGACGCGGCCGGCGATACCTTCACTTCGGTCGAGAATCTGACCGGTTCGGACTTCGACGACAAGCTGACGGGCACCAACAGCCTCAACAGCCTAATTGGCGGCGACGGCAAGGACACTCTTATCGGCCTTGGCGGCGACGACAATTTGTTCGGCCAGGATGGCGACGATACTTTCGATGGCGGCGCCGGTGCGGATGATTTCTCCGGCGGCGCTGGCACCGATACCGTCACCTACAACAGCGCCGCTGCGGGCGTGGTGGCAAGCCTCGCCGCCCCGGCGACCAACACCGGCGACGCGCTGGGCGACACCTATTCGTCGACCGAGAATGTCACCGGTTCCGCCTTTGGCGACACGCTGACCGGCAACAACGTCATCAACGTCATCATTGGCGGCGCCGGCTCGGATACGCTCAACGGAAGGGGCGGGAACGACACGCTGACCGGCAACGCGGGCAAGGACCAGTTCCTGTTCGATACGGCGGTTGGCGCCACCAACGTCGATACCATCACCGATTTCATCTTCGTCGATGACACCATCCGCCTTGAGAACACAATCTTCAATGCAATCGTCGGCACGGGCACGCTGACCGCGGCGCAGTTCGTCGCCAATGCCAGCGGTACGGCGGCTGACGCCAACGACCGCATCATCTACGAGACCGACACCGGCAACATCTTCTACGACACCAATGGCAATGCCGCCGGTGGATCGACGCTGTTCGCCATCGTCGACGCCGGCCTCGGCATCACCAACGCAGACTTCCTCATCATCTGACGAAGTCCTCCGGCCCTGCTGCCGGACCAAGACGTAAGGCGCCGGGAGCATCACCGCTCCCGGCGCTTTTCTTTTTCGTGTCGCTTGCTGGTCATGTCGATTGGTGGCGCAACTCGCTACGGCATGCTGTCTTGCCACGCGGCCGATCATATCCGGCCGGGCCTTCAAGTGGGCGGCGTGCCGTTCTCCGCCAGCACCGCACCGGCCAGATAGAGCGATCCGCCAATCAGGATGCGTGGCGGCGTTTCACGTGAATCCCACGTATCGCGCAACAACATCAAGGCATTGGCCACTGAGTTAACCGGTTCGGCCGAGAGCCCCGCCTCAATCGCCCGCGCCGCCAGCTCGGAATTCGGCACGCCTGCGTCGCTCGAACTTACCGGAACTGTGAAAACGTGCCTGGCTATCCCCTTGAAAGCACGGAAATATCCGCCCTGATCCTTGGTGTTGATCATGCCGCAGATCAGGAAAAGCGGTCGTGAAAAACGTTCCTCCTGTTCCGTCAAAGCCTCGGCGACGACCAGGCCGGCACCCGGATTGTGGCCGCCGTCGAGCCAGATTTCCGCGCCTTCGGGCGCCATGCCGACCAGCCTACCTTGCGCCAGCCTCTGCATGCGCCCCGGCCAAGCTACTGACGTCATCGCCTTTTCTGCAGCGCGGTGGCCGATGTCGAAGCCTGCCGCCTTCACCGCGGCGATCGCCGCCGCGGCATTCGCATATTGATGCCGGCCGGGCAGGCGCGGCGGCGGCAGGTCCATCAACCCGTCCTCATCCTGGTAGATCATCCGCCCGTTTTCTTCATAGGCCATGAAATCCTGGCCGTAGGCGGTCACCGGGCTGTCTAGCCGCTGCGCCGTCTGGGTGATAACCTCCAGCGCGGTTTCGGAATCCTGTGCGCCGACCACCACCGGACAGCCCTGCTTGATGATGCCGGCCTTCTCCGCCGCGATCAGTTCGACACGGTCGCCGAGATATGCCTCGTGGTCGAGCGACACCGGCATGATCAGGGTAACCGCCGGATTCAAAATGACATTCGTCGCGTCGAACCGTCCGCCGAGTCCAACCTCGATGATCGCTACATCGGCCGGATGCTCCGAAAAAAGGAGGAAGGTCACGGCCGTCAGGATCTCGAAAACCGTGATCTTTTCGCCGCGATTGGCTTCCGCCACCCGTGCCACCGCGTCGGCCAGCACCCTGTCCTCGACCGGTTTTCCGCCGCCCGGCGCGGCAAGCCTGTAGCGCTCATGCCAGTTCACCAGATGTGGCGAAGTATGGACATGCACCGAAAACCCTTCCGCCTCCAGCAGGGCACGCGAAAAGGCGGCGGCCGAGCCTTTGCCGTTGGTTCCGGCGATATGGATCACCGGCGGCAGCTTGAGATGCGGATCACCGAGGCGGCCGAGCAAGCGGGTGATGCGGTCCAGCGAAAGGTCGAAACCTTTCGGATGCAGCGTCATCAGGCGATCGATCTCGCGCTCGGCGAGGCTGCTGGTGCTGTGCTTGGTCATCGAGACCGATGCTTTCTGAAAAGATCCGGACGGGCCGATGGTCGGTCGCAAGTGGCCGGCGCGCTTGTCCGTTCGCGCCAGCGACCGTTCAGGCTCCGGCGCGTTGTTCCCCGCCGTTCGGCGCCGGTGGATGAAAATCGGCCTTCGCGGCACCGTTCGCTTCGCCCGGCACTTTCATCCATATTTTCAAAAGCCTGGCCACCGTCGCCTTCATCTGCAGGCGGGACACGACCATGTCGACCATGCCGTGATCCATCAGATATTCGGCGCGCTGGAACCCTTCCGGCAGTTTTTCGCGGATCGTCTGCTCGATGACGCGCGGCCCGGCAAAGCCGATCAGCGCGCCGGGCTCGGCGATATGAACGTCGCCCAGCATCGCATAGGAGGCGGTAACGCCGCCGGTTGTCGGATTGGTCAGCACGACGATGTAGGGGAGGCCGGATTCCTTGAACCGGTCGACCGCCACCGTCGTGCGCGGAAGCTGCATCAGGGAGAGAATTCCTTCCTGCATGCGCGCCCCGCCCGACGCCGCGAACAGCACCAGCGGCCGCCGCTTCTCGCGCGCAGTGTCGAAGGCGCGGATGATCGCCTCGCCGGCCGCCATGCCGAGCGAGCCACCCATAAAAGCGAAATCCTGTACCGTGGCGACGATCGGCAGGCCTTCGATTGTGCCCAGCGCGTTCAGCACCGCGTCTTCCAGGCTGGTCTTGGTCCTGGCTTCCTTCAACCGATCGACGTATCGCTTCTCGTCGCGGAATTTCAGCGGATCGGCGACAACCTTCGGATTATCGATCAGTTCGAATTTTCCGTCGTCGAAGAAGAACTTCAGCCGGTCGCGCGCAGCGATCTTCATATGATATCCCGACGACGGGATCACCCACTGGTTGCCTTCCAGGTCCTTGTGAAAGACCATCTCGCCGCTCTCCGGATCCTTGATCCAGAGGTTTTCCGGCATGTCGCGGCGCCCGAGCATGGAGTTGATGCGCGGGCGGACGTAATTGGTTATCCAGTTCATGGGTTTGGTTCCTTTGAACGGGGGATTTTCAGGCCGGGACAGCGAGCCGCGCAGCGCGCACGCCTTGCGCCAGTCCGCCGACCAGCGTCGCGACGGCTTCCGCCGGGTCGGCCGTCTTTTCGCCCTTCGGGCCCAACACGTTGGCGACGGCATTGACGATCGCCGTACCAACCACGACGCCGTCGGCCGATCCGCCGATAATTCGTGCCTGCTCGGCAGTCTTCACGCCGAACCCGACGCAGACCGGCAGGTCAGTATGGTCCTTGATGCGCCTGACCGCATCGGCCACCTTGGCGGTGTCGGCCAGCGCCGATCCGGTGATGCCCGTCATCGACACATAATAGACGAAGCCCGATGTGTTTTCGAGCACCTTGGGCAGGCGCCTGTCGTCGGTGGTCGGGGTGGCCAGCCGGATGAAGTTGATGCCCGCCTTCAGCGCAGGGACACAGAGTTCGGCATCCATTTCCGGCGGCAGGTCGACGACGATCAGTCCGTCTATGCCGGATCGTTTCGCATCCGAAAGGAATTTTTTCACGCCGTAGATGTAGATCGGATTATAGTAGCCCATCAGCACGATCGGCGTGTCGTTATCAGTCTTGCGGAAGTCTTCGGCCATCGCCAGCGTCTTGACCAGCGTCTGTCCGCCCTTCAGCGCGCGCAATCCGGCCGCCTGGATCGCCGGCCCGTCGGCCATCGGATCAGAGAATGGCATGCCGAGCTCGATCACATCTGCGCCGGCTTTGGACAGCGCCTTCATGATGCTGAGCGAGGTCTCATAATCCGGATCGCCGCCCATGAAATAGGTGACGAGCGCTGGCCTGCCTTCGGCGCGGAGTTTTTCGAAACGGCGATCGATGCGGGTGTTGGTCATGTTGAGCGCCTGAAATTGATTCGGTGATATGTGTCGCCAGCCCTTCCGTGGAACGTTTGCAACGTTCCTTCGTGAACCAAAATTGCGTTCACATATGCAACGGCACTATCGTCACTGCGATCTCCTCCGTCGCGCAAGCACCGTCCCACGATCGCATAAAGGTTTTGTGGAACGGCCGCGCCGGCGTCGCCTTCCGCGACAGAGAAAATTTGATTTGGTGCAGCGAAAATCGCGTCCCAGATCAAATTCCATGTAGGCTGCTTTACTTTAAAGGCAGGGTTGTCGTCTCCTCTTAATGGCTCGATGTATGTGCCTTCTTCAGTCCTTCGATAGTAGAATGGAGTGTTGCGCCCGTGTCTGAGACCGATCGTTTGGAGAACCCTCATTGTCAAATCTCCATGCCCATCATCTTGGCGACCGTATGCACGTCCTTGTCGCCGCGGCCGGAAAGATTGGCGATGATGATCTGGTCCTTGCCCATCGTCGGCGCCACCTTGATGACATGGGCGATGGCGTGGGCGGATTCCAGCGCCGGGATGATGCCTTCGACGCGGGTCGTCACCTGGAAGGCGTCGAGCGCTTCGTCGTCGAGGATAGGCACGTAGTCGACGCGGCCGCTGTCGCGCAGCCAGCTATGTTCGGGGCCGACGCCGGGATAGTCGAGGCCGGCCGAGATCGAATGGCCGTCAAGGATCTGCCCGTCCTCGTTCTGCAGCAGATAGGTGCGGTTGCCGTGCAGCACGCCCGGTCTGCCGGCGTTCATCGAGGCGCAATGCTCGACTCCTTGCAGGCCGCGCCCGCCCGCCTCGATGCCGACGATTTTTACGTCGCGGTCGTCGAGGAAAGGGTGGAAGATGCCAATTGCGTTGGAGCCGCCGCCTACCGCCGCGACGATCAGGTCGGGCAGCCGGCCTTCCTGCTCCAGAATCTGCTGGCGTGCCTCCGTGCCGATCACCGACTGGAAGTCGCGCACCATCTCCGGATAGGGATGCGGGCCGGCCGCCGTGCCTATCAGGTAATAGGTGTCGTGTACATTAGTGACCCAGTCGCGCAGCGCCTCGTTCATGGCGTCCTTCAGGGTGCCGTGGCCGGATTCGACCGGCCTGACCTCCGCGCCAAGCAATTTCATGCGAAACACGTTCGGGCTCTGCCGGGCGACGTCGGTGGAGCCCATATAGACCACGCAGGGATAGCCGAAGCGCGCGGCGACCGTCGCCGAGGCCACGCCGTGCTGGCCCGCACCGGTCTCGGCGATGAGCCGCGTCTTGCCCATGCGCCTGGCGAGAAGAATCTGGCCGAGGCAGTTGTTGATCTTGTGCGAGCCGGTGTGATTCAGATCCTCGCGTTTCAGATAAATCTTGGCACCGCCGAGGTGTTTTGTCAGGCCTTCAGCGAAATAGAGTTTTGACGGCCGCCCGGCATAGAAGGTGGAGAGCGCCGAAAGCTCGGCCTTGAAGGCCGGATCATGCTTGGCCTCATCCCAGTGCTGCTGCAGGTCGAGGATCAGCGGCATCAGTGTTTCGGCGACGAAACGCCCGCCGAACATGCCGAACATGCCCTGGTCGTCGGGCCCGGTCTTGAAGGAATTCGGTTCGATCGGCTTGTTCATAGTGGTTCCTGGATCGCTACAGGGGACAGTTTACTTATTTCCGCACGCGCGAACTCTCGGCCGCCCGCGCCTTTCCGCGGAAATAAGTAAACTGTCCCCGCTATCTCGCTTAAGCCTTTCCGCGGCGAAAAGTAAACCGCCGCCTGCGACCTCTCATGCCGCGCGGCCGGCGCGCGCCGCCTTGACGGCTCGGAAGAAGCCGCCGATCAAGCTGACGTCCTTCACACCCGGCGCGCTTTCGACGCCTGACGAGATGTCGATGCCAGGCGGGTTTGCAAGCTGCAAGGCCTCGCCGATGTTCTGGGCGTTCAGGCCGCCGGAAAGCAGATAGTCGAGCTTCGAGTCGAGCTTTTGCAGCAACTGCCAGTCAAAGGAGACCCCATTGCCGCCGGGCAATTCGGAACCTTTCGGTGGTTTTGCGTCGAACAGAAAACGGTCGGCGATGCCGAGGTAGGGTGCAATCCGGTCGAGATCAGCCGCCTCGCTCACCGAAAGCGCCTTCATCACCGGCAGGCCGTAGCGCACCTTTACGGCGGCAACCCGTTCCGGCGTCTCCTTGCCGTGAAGCTGAAGCAGATCAGGCTTCATTTCGGATACGATACGATCGAGGAAGGCATCGTCGGCGTCGACCACCACCGCCACAGCCTTTGCACGTCCGCGTGCCGCTTCGCGCAGGCGCCCGGCCAGTTCAGGCTCGACATAACGCGGGCTCTTGGCGAAGAAGATGAAGCCGATATAGCTCGCCCCGCCGTCAAGCGCGGCGGCGATTGTCTCTGGCGTTTTCAGGCCACAGATCTTTATGTCGAGCGGCATTGTCGCGCATTCGCATGAATTTCGGGCGGAGTCGAGACAAAGCCGACCAAACACGCCGGACCGTGGCTGATACCCGCCTAGGAAATGCGGCAATCGTGGCGCGGCGCTCCATCGTCGCGCGATGCCGATAAAAACCGTAGTCGATCTCGGTCGGCGGCGCCGTGTCGCCAAACAACTGCCTGTCGAATTCAGGGCGTTCCATCGTCTTCGCTCCAGCGGATTTCCAGAGCGAAAGCTATCATTTCCATCGAGGCGCATAATCAGCTAAGGTAGCTACAGACTCATGACTGGATTTCACGAATGGCTGCTTCTGACGAGATGTCCGCATTCGTCCGCGTCGTCGATCTCGGCAGTTTCGCGCGCGCTGCGGAGGATTTGCGGCTGACGCCGTCGGCCCTGTCGAAGCTGGTGTCGCGGCTGGAGGACCGGCTCGGCGTCCGCCTGCTGACGCGCACGACGCGCCGGCTGGCGCTGACCGCCGAAGGCGCGCTCTATCTGGAAAGGGCTCGCGAAGTGCTCGACCTCATCGAACGAGCCGAAGCCGACATATCTTCGTTTCGAGGCAAGCCGAAGGGCCTGCTGCGCCTCAATTCCAGCACCGGTTTCGCCCGCCAGACCCTGCTGCATGCGATACCGGCATTCCTGGTGCGGTTTCCGGAGGTTTCCGTCGATATGTCGCTAACGGACAGGCTGGTCGACCCTGTTGCCGAGCAAGTCGACATCGTCATTCGCGGCAGTCCTTCCGCCGGGTCCGACCTTGTCGTGCGAAAACTGGCGGAGGGCCGCCGTCTGGTCTGCGCGGCGCCTTCCTACCTGGCGCAACATGGGACGCCGCTTTCGGCGGCCGATCTTCTTCCGCACAATTGCCTGGCCCTGTCGGGTCAGTCCCCGCCGACGACCTGGCCTCTGGCAACCGAGGACGGCGTGGTTCAGTTCCTTCCGAAAGGCGACTTTGCCTGCGACAATGTCGGCATGCTGTTCGACATGGCGGTGGCTGGCCACGGCATTGTCCGGCTGGCCGATTTTGTCGTCGGCAAGGCGGTTGCCGAAGGCCAACTGGTGGAAATCCTGGCCGACATAAACCGATCTGACACGATCTCACTGTGGGCGCTTGTGCCGAAAGGCCGTTTTCGCTCGCAGCGTGTCCAGGCATTTCTGGATTTTTTTATGGAGGATTGGCTAAACGGCGGCTCGTCATGAGACGCTGAATCGGGCGATGACCAGACAGGCTACTCGAACCCGATCGCCTGCAGCGCGCTGCCGTTCTTCTTAAGCCAGGCCTTGCAACGCTCCGTGTCCGGGCAAAGCTCTTCGCACAGTTTCCAGAATTTCGGCCCGTGGTTCATCTCTTTCAGATGCGCCACCTCATGCGCCACGAGGTAGTTGATCACCGGTTTCGGCGCCATCATGATGCGCCAGGAGAAGGAGAGGTTGCCGTCCGCCGTGCATGAGCCCCAGCGGCTCGACGTGTCCTTGAAGCGGATTGTTTTCGCCTTGCGCCCAACCACGGCCGTGTGTTTTTCGACCAGCGGTTCGATTTCTTTCTTGGCCTCTCGTTTCAGAAAGTCGGCGAGCCGGCGCGAAAGATGGCGGCGGTCGCCGAAGACGGCGAGTTCCGGCCCGTCAAAACCTTGGCGGATTTCGACTGTGCCGCGGGTGGCCGGTTCGTGCACGATGAGGTGGGTTACGCCGCGCACGGGAATCTTGATGCCGGGCCGCACCTGCGGTTTTTCCGGCACTTTTGCCAGCTTCTGCTCCAGCCAGCCCTGGTGGCGAGTCAGAAAACGCTCGACCTCGCCGCGCGCCAGTCCCGGCGGCACGGTGATGCGCAGGCCCTGCCCGCCGGCATCGATGCGCAGCGTCAGCCGCCGCGCCCGATCGTTCTCGACGATGCGCAACGGCAATTGACGCCCCGCAACGTCATGCACCCGCAACTCGGCGGGCGCGACGGGTCGGGGCTTGGGCTTCAGGAAACCGAAAGGCATCGGCTGACGATACGTGATTCTTTCGGTTTGCGCCTGAAATCGAAGCTTAAGATAGTTCGGTAGCGTCGCGTTGACCTGGCGATGAGCGCATCGCGGCCAGCGGGGCCGGATTCCATGCCGCATGGCTGATAATTTCAGGCGGAAAGCGGTGGCGCTATGGAGATGTTCGGCAGGTTCAGCGGAGTGGTCGGTCACGGACCCATATACGACGCCAGCTTTCACGCCAAATTAAGGCGAAGCTACCCCACGAATAATCTTCGACATGCCTCGCTTCGCGGATTTCCGTCAGCCTTCCGATAACGTTGCAGTGCCGATAAGTGCCGGCGTTTCGGATCGCCGCTCAGATCACCACGAAATCGGCGGCGGTCAGGTGGGGTCCGCCGGTCAACACCGCGAACTTGACGTTGCCGAAGGAGTTGCCCGAGCCGTCGGCATCGTAATAGAGACCGCCGGTATCGGAGTTGTAGATGACGCGGTCGTTGGTGTCCTTCACTCCGGTTGCGATATCCTTGAAGTAGCCGGAGAGCAAAGCGCCGGTGGATGCGAAGGCCGTGAATACGGCGTTGTCGAGTTGGATCGTATCGTCGGCCACGCTGTAGTCGGTGATGGTGTCGACATTCGTCGCTAAATTCAGTGCCGAATTGAAGACGAAAACGTCCTTGCCCGCGCCGCCGCCAACGATGTCGTTGCCGTCATAACTCTTGAACACGTCAGCGCCAGTGCCGCCGGAAAGCACGTTCACATTGTTGTCGCCGAACAGGGAATCGTCGAAGCTCGATCCGGTCAGTTTCTCGATCGACGAATAACTGTCGCCCTTGGCCTCGCCGCTGTTGATCGCTGCGTTGGCGAGGCTGGCAACGACGCCGGCGGTGGCTCCCGCATAGGAGGCGGTGTCGCTGCCGGCGCCACCGACCAGGGTGTCCGCGTCCGTCCCGCCGATCAGCACATCATTGGCGTCGTCGCCATAGAGCGTGTCGTCGCCGCCATACCCCTTGATCGTATCCAGGCCGTTGCGGCCACGAATGGCGTTGACGGCGTTGTCGCCGTTCACCGCATCGTTATAGGCGGAGCCGACCAGGTTCTCGATCGAGGCATAGGTGTCGCCGGCGGCCTCGCCGCTGTTGATCGACGGGTTGGCGAGGCTGGCGACCACCGCGCTTGTCGCATTGGCATAGGAAGCCGTGTCGGTGCCGTCGCCGCCATCAAGATGGTCGGCGCCGAGCCCGCCCTTGAGCGTATCGCTGCCGCCACCGCCGCTCAGCCTATTGGCGAAAGCGTTCCCGCGCAGATCATCGTCGTAGTTGGTGCCGGCAAGGTTCTCGATGGAGTCATAAAAGTCCCCAGCCGCGTCGCCCGTATTGGACCCGGCATTTTCCAGCCAGGCGAGCACGCTGGCAAGCGCCGTGGAATAGCTCGCCGTGTCGAGGCCGCTGCCGCCGATCAGGTCATCGGCCCCCGCGCCTCCGATCAAAGCGTCGTCGCCGCCCAGACCTTGCAAAGTATTGGCGGCGCCGTTGCCTGTCATCACATTGGCAAGCGCATTGCCGTCCAATTCGAAGGCGATGGACCCGGAGACGGTCATGTTCTCCACATTATCGGGGAGAGCATAGAAATCGGCGATGAAACTCGGGTTGTGCAGGGCGGTGACAAAGACGATGTCGATGCCCTCGTTCGAGTTCTCGACCACCACGTCGTAAGGGGTGGACGTCGCGGTCGCGAGGTCGTCAAGATAGTACTTGTCGTCGCCCGCGCCGCCGGAGAGGGTGTCGAGACCGGCATAGCCGGCAAGCTTGTCGTTGCCTGAATTGCCGTAAAGCTTGTTCGCTCCCGTGTTGCCGTAAAGTGTGTTGTTGCCTATGTTGCCGAAGAGGTTGAAGTTCAGGCTGCCGGTAATTTCCGCGGTCTCGACGTTGCTGGGAAGCACATAGGAGTCGGACCAGCCGTCGATGTGAATCGGGTTGAGAATGACATGGTCATTTCCCTCGTTCGCGTTCTCGGAAACCAGATCGTAGGCGCCGCCTGGCCGGTCGTTCAGATTGTAGCGGTCGTTGCCGGCGCCACCGAGCAGGAAATCCTGGCCGTTGCCGCCGTCCAGCGTGTCGTCGCCGCCTTCGCCGTAGAGCCAGTTGCCGCCGATGTCATCGAAGAGTGTGTTGCCGGAGTTGTTGCCGTGCAGGCTGAAGCCTGACGCGTTGGCGCCGACGATCGCGCCGACCTCGACATTGGCGGTCATGGTGTAGGACCGGACAGCACTGCTCACGTCCCTCACCAGAACCGTGTCCTTGCCGCCGGAGACATTCTCGACCACCGTGTCGTAGGCACCGTTCGTCACGTCGAACAAATTGTAGACATCGTTGCCGACGTTGCCCTTCAGCGTATCGATACCGGCGCCGCCATCCAACGTGTCATTTCCGGCCCCGCCGTCGAGCGTATCGTTGCCGCCCAGGCCGCTGAGCGTGTTGGAGCCGATGTCGTCGAACATCTGGTTGGCCAAATCGTTGCCGGTCAGGGTGAAGCCGTTGGAAGTGGGATCGACAAGCGCGCCGTTCTCGACGCCGACCTGGAAGTTGTAGTGATCGGGTCCGCCGGCCACCCGCTTGACCCAGACGGTATCAATACCACCTGCCGGATCGGTCACTTCGCTGACGTTGTCATATGCGCCACTGACATCGTAGAGCAGGTAAAGATCGTTTCCCGTGCCGCCGGCAAGATAGTCGAAACCGCCTCGCCCATTCAGCGTATCGTCGCCGCCATTGCCGTTCAGTTGATTGAGGGCATTGTTGCCGGAGATGGTGTCGTTGCCGGATCCGCCGCTGCCGTTCTCGATGAGGACGCCGTTGGCAATGGTGAAGCCGCCGTGATAGCGCGTGTTGGTGACGGGATCGGTGACGCTGTTGAGCGCGCCGCCGCCGATGTCGGAATTGTCCAGGGTCGCCGCGCGCAGGTCGATCGTGGCATTGGCGCTGCCGCCATAGGCGATGGTGTCGGTTCCGGCGGTGTCCCAGATGCAGGTCCAGTACGTGCCGGCGGCATTGGTGTCGGGCAGCCAGTAAGTGTCGCTGCCGGTATTGCGGACGGTGGCGCCGTAGAGATACTGGATCGCCGCGATGTCGAAGGCCATCGGGCCGGAATAATAGCCGTAGCGGGAATCGCCGGCCACCTGCTCGAACTGGTTATAGGACATGACCGTATAGACGGTCTGGTTCAGATTGTTGTCGCCGAGGTCGCCGAACTCCGCGCCGGGGGTCACGCCGGGGAAGACGCCCGAGCCGCCACCCGTGTCGTGCGGATGCGCGAGGCCGAGCGCATGGCCGAGTTCGTGGACGAAGGTGGAATAGCCCTCCCCGCCCACCACCAGCCCGGCCTCGTCATAGGCGAGCGCGCCGCCGTGCGACTGAAGCGAGTAGGCCTCGTAGTTGTAGCGTCCCTGCTCCTGGTTGCTGACGGCGAGCTGCGGCGTGTCGTGGTCGGCAAGGGCGATCGTGTTCGGCTCCGGGTCGAAGGTCGAATTCGGAACCGAATGCTCGACCATGTTGGCCTGGGATTCGTCGAAAACCTCCTGGAAGGTCAGGTTGGCGACATTGGCCCAGGATTGCAGGGCGGCGCGGTAGGCGTTCTTCTCGGCATTGGTCCAGGCCGTGACATCATTGTCGAAGAAATAGGTGATGACGTTGGCGTTGCCGCTGGTGAAAACATTCTGCCAGTGCTGGCCGTCCCAGACCAAGGCATTCAAATATTCGTTCGTCGGCCTGGACTTGTCATTGACGACATATGAGGTCATGGCAATCACCGTGTTGAAGCTGTGAAAACTTCCCTAGGCCGATTGACGATTCCGGTCATGTCGGTTCGGGCTTACTGCTTGCCCGTTCCTTCCCGGGCATTCCCGGAGCAGTTGTGGCACAGTCGCGGTGCGATTTCCTCATGCGAACATACTATGCCGATGATACAGTGACGCGAACGGGATGACGAACCGGGCTTGGGCTGGCATGTCGACATCGCTTGCGCTTTTTTCGGAATTGGTCAGCGGTATCTACGATGCGTCGCTCGACGCATCGCTCTGGCAACAGGCCCTGAGCAATCTTGTTGGTGCGTTCGACGGCGAATGCGCCGCGTTGCTGATCCATTCACGGAAGTCGAGCCAGGCCCTCCATGCAAGCGTCGGACAGGACCACGCTTCGGTGGACAGCTACAATGCCTACTACGGCCAGATGGACCCGTTTGCTTCCGCTATCGAGCAGATGCCTGCCGGAAACATCTTCCGCTACGGGGACATCGTGGCGCCTGGGCTGCAGCGCCGCTCCGAGTTCTTTTGCGACTGGGCGGTGCCGAACAACATTGGCGACGGCGTTTTTGCCAGTCTCGTTCGTGACGAGGACAGGATCGCGTGGCTTGGCATCGGCTGGCGATCTCGGCTGGAGCCCGCCGACGACGACGAGAAGGCGCGCCTTATGCGCTTGCTTGTGCCACATATGCAGCAGGCGCTGCGCGTGCAATCGAGCCTGGGCGTGGTCGCGTCCCAGCAGCGCGGCACGTTGCGATCGCTGAACCGCATGGCGCACGGACTGGTGCTGTTCGCCGAAAACGGTGCGGTCCTGTTTGCCAACCGGGCCATGGAGCGCATCGCCGCCACCGACGATGGCCTGGCGCTCGCAGCCGGCTCGCTGTGCGTGATGCGCCGGGACGAGAATGCCACCTTGCAGCGCCTGATCAGCCGTGCTGCCGGCAGGACCGCGGGCGGCCCGAGGGAGAGCGGCACGCTCACGGTGACGCGCCCGTCGGCACGGCCACCTTTTGTGGTCCATGTGGTGCCGACGGAAACCGGCGCGGAGGAGTTTCCAACCGTAGGGGCGATGGCTGTGATCGTCGATATCGAACGGCAGCCGCGGGACCTGGCTTCCATGCTGCGGAACATCTACGGACTCACGCGGGCGGAGTCGACCGTCGCTTGCGAGGTGGTGCGCGGAGTGGGCCTCCAATCCGTGGCCGACAATATGTCGATCACGCTTTCGACGGTGCGCATCCACTTGCAGCGTATTTTCGAGAAGACGCACACGCACCGGCAGGCTGAACTGGCGCGACTGCTGCTTACGATCGAAGCCGCCGTCGAGCCATATGACGGCTTGCCGTGAACCTTTTGGAACGGTCGGTGTGAGGTAGACCCATCTACGACGCCAGCCCAAGTTAGAGCGGCGCTACCAATCGTTCCGGAGCCGCTGCTCAGAACGTGGCGTTGATGGGGCTCGGCCCGGTCCGGCCGTTCTTGCTGTCGAGCGCCGCGAACCCAGCCATGTCGTCGGCATCCAGCGTGAAATCGAACACCTCGAAATTCTGGGCGATGCGGGTCGGCGTCACCGATTTCGGGATGACGATCAGGCCCTGCTGCAGATGCCAGCGGATGATGACCTGCGCCGGCGAGCGCTCGTGTTTTGCGGCAATCCTGCCGATGGCCGCATCGTCGAGCAGACGACCGCTGCCGAGCGGGCTCCAGGATTCGGTGGCCACGCCGAGCTTTTCGTTGGCGGCGCGCACGTCCTTCTGCTGGAAGCGCGGGTGCAGCTCGATCTGGTTGAGCGCCGGCGCAACGCCGGTCTCGTCGACGATGCGCTGAAGGTGTTCAGGCTGGAAATTCGACACGCCGATGGAGCGGGCGCGGCCCTCTTCCTTCAGCCTCACCAGCGCTTTCCAGCTATCGGCATAGGCGTTGCGTTGCGGCGACGGCCAATGGATCAGATAGAGGTCTATGTAATCCGTGCCGAGGCGTTCCAGGCTTTTGTCGAAGGCGCGCAGCGCGCTGTCGAAACCCTGGTCGGCATTCCAGAGTTTCGTGGTGACGAACACGTCTTTTCGCGCAACGCCCGACTGCGCAATGCCGCGCGCCACGCCGCGCTCGTTGCCGTAGATCGCCGCCGTATCGATGTGCCGGTATCCGGCATCGAGCGCGGCGGCGACGGCCGAGTCGGCCACCTCATCCGGCGTCTGCCAGACGCCGAGCCCGATCTGCGGGATCGCGTTGCCATCGTTGAACATGATCGCGGGAACTTTGGTCATCGGCTCGTCCTCGGAGGTGGGAAGGGATTTTGTGGGAAATAGAAGAGCTGGGGAAAATGTTGAGGGAGGTGGAAAACGAAATCGGCGCCGCGGGTGCGGC
>NZ_JBIRCY010000095.1:0-21172 GCF_044326205.1 Mesorhizobium sp. IMUNJ 23232 | reverse complement strand
GTCGAGCCTGCCCCGCGCCAGCGCGGGCTGCGCCGCTGCCATCGCCTGCGACGCGCCGGGCGACAGCGCGGCCAGGGCGCGGGCGTAGGCGACGCCCGTGTCGTCGGCCACGCCGATCTCGTTCAGCGCGGCAAGGAGCCCTGCATATCTCGTCGAGCGGTTGTCGAAGATCGCGTCGAGGTGCTCGCCGAGCCGCTCCTCGTTGCGCGACAGCGAATCGAATGCCGCGGCGAACCGGGAATCGATCGCTGCGACCCGCGCCTCGCCGGCCGCCGTGCGCGCCTCGAAATCGATGGCGCGGGTGTCGACAGCGGTCAGAGCGCCAGTCAGACTCTGGCCAGCCCTCACAATGGCGAGTTCCCGGTCGCGAACTAGCGAGCGGGCGACGACGGCGATCTCACCGTCGAGCGTGGCTGTGCCGTTGACGTCGAGGCGATTCGCGGCGCGGTTGAGCGGGTCGAACAGCACCTCGAGCCGGCCGCTCGCCGACTGGGTGAAGTCGCCGTCGACGCGGGTCACCTGCGTCGCACGGTCGTTGACCCGCCCCAGCGCGACGAGGCCGTGGTTCGCCAGGTCGCCGCCCATAACGGCGCCGGCGGCGAAGACGCCGGTTGCGGCGTTCGCCATCGTGCCGCCGTTCAGCAGCACGGAGCCCATGACATCGCCGGCGTTGTTGACTTTGGTGCTGCCGCCACCCGTCGTCGTCACCGCGTTGCCGCCGCCGGCGGTGTAGACGTTGCCGCCGCTCTCAATGTTGACCTGGTTGTCGCTGCCACTGTCGATCCACACGCCGGCGGAGGAGGAACCGGTGCCGCCCTGCACGTTGCCGGAGACGTTCACGGTAACGGCGCTGGTCTTCGGCCCGGCGGACTGGGCGAAGATGCCGATGCCGTTCTCGCCCGTGGCATAGGCGTTGCCGCCGGACTCCACGGTGACCTCGACGGCGCCGCCGCCGCCCGCATCGCACTTCGAGTCGCACTTGTCGTAGAGCGGCGCGCCGGCATAGAGGCTGACGCCGTTGTTGATCAGTCCTCCGCCGCCGCCGACGCTCTGCGCGAAGATGGCGATCGAAGCGGGGCCGTTCGCGGTGATGGTGCCGGCGGTTTCCACCGTTACCGTGTTGCCAGAGCCCTCCGTCGGGTAGGTCGACGTGGTGTTGCCCGCGCCGACCAGCATGTTCGCGACGTCGGTCGTGTAGCCTGCGACGCGGATCGCCCCGCCGCCGCCGCCGATCGACTGCGCGACGATGCCGAACGCCATGTTGCCGCTGGTTGTGATGTTGCTTTCGCTTCCGAGGTTGACCGTTACGGTGCCGCCGTTGCCGCCGGAGCCGGAATAGGTGCCGCCGAGGTAGGTGCCGGCGTTGTTGCCGTTGCGCGCCGCCAGGATGGTGCCGCCGCCGCCGCCGATACTCTGCGCCAGCACGCCGTAGGCGCCGTAGCCGGTTGTGGTGATGTCGATGAAGCCGCCGTTCGGCGCAAAGGTGACGTCGCCGCCGTTGCCGTTGGCTCCCTGGCCGCCGCCGACCGTGAGGTCAAAGGTGCCGTTCGCCGCGCCCGGCCAGGCGCTGCTGCCGGCGCCTCCGATGCCGCCGCCGCCGCCGATCGACTGGATGACCACGCCGTCGGCCAATGCGCCGCTGGTGACAATCTGGGTGCCGGCGTTGTTCGAGTAGGTCAGCTCGGCGGTGTTGCCGTTGCCGGCGTAGCCGCTGCCACCCTGCTGCGAGAAGCCGAGCGAGATAGTGCCGAGCGCGCGGTCGGACCCGTCGGCGCCGATGCCGCCGCCGCCACCGATATTCTGGACGACCACGCCCGCCGCGCCAAAGCCGGCGCCGGCGCCGCCGGTCGTGATCAGCGTGCTGCCGGACGGCCCCTCGCCCAACTCGACGCTGGTCGACTGGCCGCCGTCGCCGCCGTTGCCGCCGCTGCCGCCGACGGCGATGTTGAGGTTGATGTTGACGTTGCTCGCGCTCGCCGTGCCGGTCGCCGCGGCGGTGCCGCCCTTGCCGCCGCCACCACCGATCGACTGCGCCACCACGCCGTGCGCCCAGTCGCCCAGCGTCGTGACGTCGTTGTTGACCGCGACCGAGACGACGCCGCCGGAGCCGCCGCTGCCGCCGGCGCCGCCGATGGAGAGGTTGAACTGCGGGTTGATGTCGCCGCCGTTCTCCACATACTTGGCGATCGAGGAGCCGGTCTTGCGCGCATTGGTCGCGACGGTGACCGGGTTGTCGGCGGAGGCGTCGGAGCCGGACGAGCCGGCGAGGCCGCCGCCGCCGCCGATCGACTGCGCAAGGATGCCGGTGGCGTCGCCGCCTTGGGTCGAGATCGCGCCGTCGCTGGTGACGGCGACCGTTCCGCCGGTGCCGCCGCCGCCGCCCTGGGTGCCGAGCTTGATGTCGATCCCGGAGCCTTGGGAGAGCGCCAGCGAGCCGCCCTGTGAGGAGCCGCCGCCGCCGGCGATCGACTGCGCGACGACGCCGATCGCGCCCGAGCCGTAGGTGGTGATCGAGCTGCTCTCGTAGAGATTGACGATGACAGTCTCGCCGTTGCCGGCGCCTCCGCCCTGCGAGCCCAGGACCATTTTGAGATTGTTCGAGGTGCCGGTGCCGAACTGCTGGGTGTTGCTGCTGCCGGTGCCGGCATCGCCGCCGCCGCCGCCGATGGACTGCGCCTTGATGCCGTCGGCGAAGTCGCCGTAGGTGGTGACGGTGCTCGTCAGGCTTGAGTTGTCCGGATTGAACGCGCTGTCCACCACCGACCCGCCGAGCGCGACGTTTACGGCGCCGCCGTCGCCGCCGGTGCCACCCTTGCCGCCGTGCGAGACGGAGATCGTGGTGCCGACGGCCGAGGTGCCGCTGTCCGGGATCAGCTTGTTGTAACCGAGTGCCACCGAGAGGGCACTGGAATCGCCACCGGCGCCGCCGCCGCCGCCGATGCTCTGGACCAGCACGGCCGTGGAGCCCTGGCCTAGGGTCTGAACCGTGCCACCGTCCGACAGCGAGAATTCCGCGAGACTGCCGTTGCCACCCGCGCCACCGTTGCCGCCGAGCGCCATGCTCGCGGCGACCGCCGCCGAGTTCCCCTCGTCGCCCGTGGGCACCGAAACGGCGAGCGCCTTGGCCGTCGCCGAGCCGCCCAGGCCGCCGCCGCCGCCGATGCTCTGGACGACGACGCCGTAATTGTCGATCGGCAGGATGTTGCACGGCAGGGTCTGAGGGCACGTGGTGGCCTGCCCGTCGGGCGCGAACGTGCCGTTGATCAGGAGGGCGTTTTGGCCGGTGAGGATCGAGGCGCCGGATACGGTCGCGGCCGCCCAGTCACCGTCGCCGCCCGACCCGCCGCTGCCGCCGAGCGCGAAGCTGCCCGCGAACCCCGCACCCACTGTATAGCCGAGCGCGCCGCCGCCTGTCCCGCCGCCGCCGCCGATCGACTGCACCACCATGCCCGGCGATTTGGTGCCGCTGGTGACGATCGAGGTGCCGTAATTGTAGATTGTCGCGGTACCGCCGTCGCTGCCGCTGCCGGCGGTGCCGCCGAGGCTGACGGTCAGCTCTACGCCGGTGCCCGTGGAGTTGCCGCCGTTGCCGCCACCGCCACCGATCGACTGCATCACGACGCCGGCGGACTGGTCGCCCGTCGTCGTCACCGATCCGCCGGTGAGATTGGCGACCACTTCACCGCCGAGGCCGCCGTTGCCGCCACCGCCGCCGACCGCGACGCTGATCCCAGAGGCGCTGCCACCGTCGCCGCCGCCGCCGCCGATCGACTGACCGAGAATGCCGAACGCGAGCTGACCGGAGGTGCTGATGGCGCCGGCGGACTGGTTGACGGTGACGCTGTCGCCCGTCGTCGTGAACGGGTCGGTCCCGCCGGTGCCGCCCACCACGTAGAAGACGCCGCTCGACGAACCGCCGGCGCCGCCCGTTCCGCCGATCGACTGCGCCAGGATCGCTTGCGCGCCCTCGCCGCTGGTCGAGATCGTGCCGGTGTTCGTCACCGTGACGTCGCCCGGGCTGCCGGCGCCGCCGCCGGTCCCGCCACTTGAGCTGAAGAGGGCGTTGGCGCCGCCGCCGGCGCCGCCGTTGCCCGCCATCGCCTGCGCGAAGATGCCGCGCGCCTCCTCGTCCGCGGTGGTGATGCCGCCCGCATTCTGCACCGTCACGCCCGCGCCGCCGCCACCGGTGCCGCCGCCGCCGCCGGCGCTGCCGAGCCCGCTCGATCCGTTGGCGTTGCCACCGGCGCCGCTCATGCTCTGGGCGAGGATGCCCATCGACTGCGTGCCCTGGGTCGCGACCCTCGAGTTGCTGTCCAGCGTCACCAGCACCGGTCCGGCTGCGCCGCCGTTGCCGCCGACACCGCCGTGCGCCGAGCCGCCGATCGCGAGCGCGCCCACGCCGCCATCGCCGCCGCGCGACTGCGCGACGATGGCCGACGAGGTGTCGCCCTCGGTCGCGACGGTTGTGGAGATGAGGGCCACCGTCACCGCGCTGCCGACGCCACCGGTCCCACCCGGGCCGGCGAAAGACCTCGCACTCGTCGTCTTCGCGACGCCGCCGTCGCCACCATCGCCGCCGGTGCTGGCCGCGAAGATCGCGGGCGAATCGGCGCCAGTCGTCTGCACGGTGATCGGGGTCTGGGTGGTGCCGGCGAGCTCGACCGTCAGGCCGGAGCCCGTGACCGTTCCACCGTTGCCGCCGCTGCCGGCGTCGGCCTCGCCGAAATAGATCATGCCGCCGCCGTCGCCGCCGTCGCCGCCGGTGAGAGAAGCGACGATGGCGGGCGCGTTGTCGCCGTCCGTCGTGATCTGCACCGCCTCGTTCTGTGCCTGGATGACGATGCCGCTCTCGCCGATCGAGCCGCCGACGCCGCCGTTCTGGTGCCGCCCCTCGTCGCGGCTATTGACGGTGTTGCAGTCCTGGCCGTCGACCGGCCCCTGGGCGCAGCCGCCGCCGCCGCCCGTGCCGCCCTGCGCCACAGCGAGGAGGGCCGGCAGTCCGTCGCCGCTGGTCGTGACGCTGGCGTCCGTGATCTTGATGCCGACGCCGGCGATGCTCCCTCCGGGCGTGCCGGACACCGCGCTGCTCGAGGTCTCGGCCGAGTTGCCGCCGAGCCCGCCGGAGGCGAAGGCGCCGACGCCGGCGCCTAGGAAGTCGTCCTGGGCCGTCGGGGGCGTGCCGCTCTGGACGACGGAGACGTCGCCGCCTTGGGTTAGCGTGATGCTCGCGCCGCCCGCGTTGCCCGCGACGCCGACGGAGCCGGTGTCGGAGCCGTGCTGGTTGTTGCCGGCGTCGCCGGCAGCCGACTGGGCGTAGATGCCGAAGAGCGTGGCCTCGCTCGGCGAAGCCGCGTTCGACCACGTGAAGCCCACGTCGACGGCCGCCGAGCTCGTCACCGTCACGAGGCCGGCGTCCCCGCCGCTGGCCGAGTTGCTCTGGCTCTGGGATGCCGACGGCGCATTCCCGCCCAGCGACTGCGCGTAGAGGCCGGTGAAGCCGGCGGACCCAATCGCCGTCGCGCTGATCGAGCCGGAATTGTCGATCGTAACGGCGCCGCCGGCGCCCGCGTCGTTGGTGCTGCCGTCGCCCCCCACGGACTGGGCGGTGATGCCGGCGAAGCCGGCATAGCTGCTCACATTAACAGTGATTTGGCCACTGTTCGTGATCGACACGCCCGCGGACGAACCGCCTGAGCCTCCCGACACGCCGTTCCCGCCGGAATCGAACCCCGAGATGGCGGCACCGCCACCGACCTGGATGCCAGACAGCTCAAGGTCGATTGTCCCGGAGTTGTTAATGGTTATGCCCGCAGGGACGCCGCTTCCGCTCAGGCTGCCGCTCGAACCGCCATTGTCGCCCGAGCCGGCGATCTGCGTCGCCTGTATGCCGTAGGTGTTGTTACCCCACGATGCTCCGGCGGTGAGGGTGAGCGATCCGGAGTTGGTGAACTGAAGGCCTTGGGTGTTGCCGCCGCTCTTGTTGGTTTGGCTGAATCCGAAGGCGCCGAAATTCAGCGTGTCACCCTGGCCCGGTTGCACCGCCATCGTAATGTCGCCGGTCGATGTCACCGTCATCGGCACGGCATCGGGGGCATCGGCATTCGCGTAAAAGAAGTTGTAGGCGTACGTGTTGCCGGAATAGGTGCAGGTATAGACGCTGCCTTGCATGCCGCAGCTTTGGGCCGCGGCCGTGTCCGGCATGGCGAGCCAGGCCGTGGTGCCGAGCAATCCCGCGATCAGGCCGGCTCGGGTCGGCCCGATCGGCATGGCCATCCTGGCCGTGCCCCCCCGCCATATCCGGCGGGCGGTCCCATCCTGGACACCGGGCATCGCGCCTCCATCGGCCGAGGCCCGGTCGCCGGTCCTAGAGCGGCCGTCCGAATTCAGTCTCTTTGTCATCGCTGTCCCCCAACCCGATCACTCAAACGGCATGCACGCCCATCCGGCACGCATCTTTGTCGAGGCGCAGACGATCAATATTCATGGAAACCGAATCTGTTGCCGTTGGGTAAGATACCTTTCTGATTGGGTAGTTGATGTCAAGCAACAGCGTCGTCTAATTTCCTATGAAGCCGTTGGATGCGACTGGCCGGCATGACCGATCTCGCTTCTGAGGTGATCGGCGAGTCGCCCGCCATCCGCGAGGTGCGCGAGACGATCGCCAAGGTGGCGCCGCTTCCGACCTCGGTCCTGCTGACCGGTCGATCGGGAACCGGCAAGGAGGTCGCGGCCGCGCTCGCTGCACTCGCTGTCGACCGGGCGGACAAGCCTTTCGTGCCGGTGATCCTCCCGGCCATCAAAGCGAGGCGGGTATATGATGAGGGCTGGCGCGGCCCGGCGAAAGCGAGGTCAGGCAGGGTAGGCCGGCTTCGTCACCGGATGAGCAACGTATCTTTTGGCAGCACGGATCGCCGCGGCGCCAAGAAGCCCAGTGATCACGCTTGCCCGGTGGGAGCCGCTCTCGCACGCGGACCTCTCGACCGTCCTGCGCGGGAGACGCCACATCTCCGGTGGCAGCGGCCCTCACGCCGGTCATCGAGCTCGTGTCGGATATCGGTCTAGGTTCCCATCGCGATCCCCCCACTTATCGCATGCCCACGCGCCAAGCCCCATTCAAGGCGCCGGCCATCCAAGTGCAAGTGTAGGATTACATTACCCTACGCAAAAAATTGAACGGAAGGGATTGGGAATTCCGTGTTGCCTTGAAGATGGCTTCATCGCCGTTGTGGTAAACGAAATCGAACCAGGTGTTGGCTTTGTCGGATTCGAATCGGGTTCACTTGGCGCCGGAAGCTAACCTGAAATTGATTTGTCGTGTCAGCCATCACCAGTGCGAAGCTCACCTCACGGATTTTATTGGCGCTTACAACCGGCCAAGCCTTTGGCAACCGAACAGGCACGTTGCGGGCTTCGTCCGCAACGTTGAGCACGCTCTCGGCTCGATGCCCCGCCACCGGACGATGGCACGCTATCGCCGACGCCATCTACAGGGAGATATTGCCTCACTGGCTCGGCGAGTCACCCAGGTTGCGCCGCGGCTTCCATTGCCATGGCCGACGCAGTTGCGGCGGCTGCGCCGGAAGAATGGGAATCTGGTCCGCCTCGAACCACTACCGCGTTGGAGGAGAGCACGATGCCCGCCTCCTTGAAGGCTATCAGCAGGCGTTTCATGGCCTGTCGTTGGATGAGACTGGGATTGCCTGGCTTGGCTGTGAACTTGAACCGGATGACGATCGAATTTTCCGTTACGTCCTGAATACCTTGCATCTTGAGCGGAACAAGGAATTGTGGACCCATATCGGGATCCTCGAGCATTTCGAGCCCTACGCGTTTCACAGTCTTGCGGATGCGCTCGGGGTCTGCGTCTCGATCGAAGCGCATCTCGAATTTGATCGTGCTCCAATCGCGGCTGTAGTTGGTAATCGACTGAATCTGGCCGAAGGGAATGGTGTTAAGCGGACCGTTCTGGTGCCGCAACTGCAGCGAACGCAGCGTAATGCGCTCGACGGTGCCCTTCAGTCTTCCGCTATCGACATATTCTCCAACGCGAAACGCATCGTCCGCGATGAAGAAGATGCCAGACACAATGTCCTTCACCAGCGTCTGGGAACCGAAGGAGATCGCGAGGCCGAGAATCCCAAAACCCGCGATAAGAGGGCCGATATCAACGCCGATGGAGGATAGTACCACGAGTCCTAGTATCGCGAGAATCGCGCCGAACGCGATGTTACGGATAATGGGCATGACGGTCGAGAGGCGGCCGGCACTCGCAACCGGACCCCCGTCGTCGGTGGTGCCTGGTATCAGGGGCCGTTTGGATGGCGCCAAGCGCTCGAAGAAGGTGCGCAGGAAACTCCAGAATGCGAAAGCGAGCACGACAGCCAGTATCACGCGTTCAATCTGGATGAGGAAATGCAGCGCCGGTGCGTCAGCCGTATCCGTAAGGATCGGCCGCCAAAGTCTGAAGATCAGATAGATGCCCGTGAGCCATATTGCTCCGGTCAACAATACCTGCAGACCCTGAAGCATCGCCATCTCGAAATGTGTGCGCTCACCTGAGGCAATAACACGGCGGATCACCGCTGCCGCAAGTGCATGGGTACCAAGCGCGAGGACGGGCAGAAAAAGAAGGACTATCTGTGTCGAGCCGGTGGCGGAGATCCAGCTTGGGCTTTGCGGCGTGCCGGCGGCCAGCCCACTAGCCAACCAGATGAGCAAGGCCGTTAGCACGTAGAACGCGGGCAGGCAGTAGGCAGCGACGCAGCGAAGGCGACCTGGCTCCCTGCCGGCAAATGCGCGCCGCATGTCGCGCGCGCCGCCGATGAACCACAAAAGTTTCACGACGGTCAGAATCGTTGTTCCCATGAAGAACCAGCCCTCAAGCGCCAAAGGATCGGCGCCTTTGGCGTAACCCAAACGCACTGTCTGAGCGAAAAACGCGCCGATGGCGCCGTAGATGACGAGCATGGTCCAATGCCAGCGCGGCCTTGCGATTTCGACGAGACGGACGCGCGCTTCATTGGGCGAAAACAGCAACCGACCGAGGATCGCCCAGCAAAGGGCGACGATTACGGCCATGACGATGGCTCGGACTAGGCTTTGCGTGTAACTGCCATTGCTCGTGATAAGCGCCTCGAGGAGGCGTGCTACGCCGACAAATACGGCCAACGCGATGAGATCGACGACCAGTTGCCGCAGCGCGCGATTCAAGTGACCGATTGTGTCGTTTCCAGCCAGTTGCTGATGTAGGAACGAACGGAAAAGGTAAAACACCGCAAGGCTCGAGGCGGCTGCGCTTAAGAGGACAACCAGCGCGATTCCATGCGCCAATGCCCAAGACGAACCCTCTGCCAAAAGCCCGTCATCGGATGCTGATAGCAAGCCCCTCACTTCGCCGATACCGCGCAATCCAAGCATCAATCCGTGGAATAGCTGCTGAACTACCTGTTCAACCGCTGCCACAGGATCGCCTTGACTGGACACATCAACCGCCGGTGTTGCTTTGCTCAACTCGACCACCTCTGCCGTCGCAAGGTCGTTAACAGACCACCGTTAGCGTGATCCTATTAAGAATCGCGAAATAGGGGTCGGAGCAACAACTGTTCCCGCAGACAGGCATTTGATGCCTATGCCGTCCTCCACTTCGGCAGCCGTGAGATGCCGTGGCGCTCAAAGACAGCGATGAAGTGACGAACGGGTCAGATGCGGGATCGTGGCCTATATTGGCGACGGTCTTGGGACTAAACCCGTAGAGCTTTGAGCCCCAGGCTCTCTTGAATATTTTGTATTACTCAACGGATCGCCTCTGTCGTTGTGGCGCGGCCGTGAAGAACCTGTCCTATAGCACATCCTTCCATTGCCTGGAAAACCAGGCACCATCAAACTCAGGGGTCAAACATCTAGTGGGGGCGTCGAAGCGATCTTGATGTGTGCTGGCGATTAGCTCTCCGGCAACGGCAGCTGATACGCGATGACGAGTTCGTCACCGAGGCTGCGGTCGAAGCCAAGAATGCTGGAGGCGTAGATGTCGTATTGAGGGCACCGCACAAAGCCGGCGCGCTCATACATGCCGCAGGCCCGTTCCATGAAGGCGGCGGAATGGATGCCGACGGCCTTGGCGCCGTCGCGGCGGGCGTTGTCGATGCAGCGGTCGACAAGGCGGCGGCCGAAGCCGTGACTGCGCGCCTGTGGATGCACGGCCAGCGTGCGGAACCCGGCGAACCCGTGCGGCCAGCCAAGACCTTCCAGCGTCGCATCGGCATAATAGGTGACGGTGGCGACGATGTGGCCATTGTGGTCAAGCACCAGCACTTGGCCCTTGTCCCCGCGTTCGTCGATGTTGCACGAATTCTCGATATAGAGTCTGAGCGCTTCGGTCGGCGCATTGCCACGAAAGGGCTCGAAGGCGGCTGCGATCAGGTAGGAGATTTCGGTCGTCTCCGACCGATCCGCGGGTCTTATGTGCCCGGCATGGTATTTTTCCATGGATAGCATCGTTTGATTCCGTAGAAGATTGAGGTTTTCGCCGGTCGGCTCATTCGGTGACCGGCCGGCGCGGAAGTGGAGCCACTGGCCCACAGCGTGGCCGCAGCAGTTCGAACAGCCGATAGGTGTTGATCGGCAGCAGGGTCAGTTCCATGAGACTCAACGGGTAACTGCCTATCATCGCTGCATAGGCGATGAAGAAGACGCAGCTCAGGATGGCGACGATCCGCAGCGCGAGCATGTCGCGCATCCAGTAGGTGAGGATGGCGAAGCCGCTGCCGACGAATCCAATTATCTCAATCCAGATCATGACGATCCTCCCGCATGTGAGGCCGCATGGTCGCTTCCTCTTCGGTAAGAAGGACGACACTTTCCTGCTCCTTCGGATCGGTCCTGGCGATCAGGGCTTTCGCCACCTGCCCGGTTGGATTGCGAGGCTGGTGCGGAACGCCGGCCGGGATGTAGACAAAGTCGCCGGCCTGGCCGCGATCGACACGCTCCAGGTTCGGACCGTGAGCTACCTCGATCACGCCTTCCAGCATGTAGATCGCGGTCTCGTGGGCTTGGTGGTAATGCGCTTTCGCAGTTGCCCCCGGCGGCATCGTCAGAAGGTGCATGCAGATGCCCTCCGAGCCCACGGTCTCGGCCGAGATGCCGGCGAAGTAGTCAAGGCCCTGCCTGCCGCGAAACTGCTTGCCGCCGCGGATGAACTTACAGGATTTCATTGGATTGTTCTCCATTGCGCGCCACCGCCAAGAGTTTGCGCATTTTTTTTTGGCTGAAGCGGCCCACCAGCAGCCGCCCACCCACTGAAGGGGGCGGCGCCAGGTGAAGTGTTTGTGAGAGCCTACGCCACCGAGAAGTCGGCGTTGGTGAGCGCCAGGCCGCCTGTGAGCGTGGCGAAGTGGATGCCGGCCGAACCGCCGACGCCATCGGCGTCGTAGAACAGTTTTCCGCTATCCCGCTCGTAGATGATGTGGTCGGAAGCATCCTGCGCCAGACCGGTGTTGTTGGCGCGGAACGCCGCCGCCGACAGGGTGCCGGTGTCGAGCGCCGTGAAGATCGCATCGGACAAGAGCATGCGGTCGGCCGGCACGCTGAAGTCGAGGATCTTGTCGACATTGGCAGCCCCCAAGGTGGAGGCGAACACAAAAGTGTCCGCGCCGCTGCCGCCGCGCAGCGTGTCGATGCCGCCCTTGCCCTCGATGCGGTTGGCGCCGGCATTGCCGATGATCTGCTGGCCGAACTCGTTGCCGGTCAGATCGATCGCCGATGTGCCGGTCGAACCATTGGTCTGCAGGATCTCGATATCGACCCCGGCGTCGAGCCTGTAGTCGACGGCGGCCACAACCTTATCGGCGTTACCCTGGGAGGTGCTTTCGACGATGACGTCGCCGGAGTTGAATACCCGGTAGGTGTCATTGCCGCCAAATCCCCTCATGAGGTCGAACTCGCCTGTCCCGCCGTCATGAAGCGTGTTTGCCCCGGCATTGCCGACGATTTCCTGCTGGAAAGCATTGCCGGTCAGGTCGATCGCTGACGTTCCGGAAGAGCCGTTGGTGAAGAGCTGCTCGATCTCGGCACCGGCCCCCAGCTTGTAGTCGACCGCGGCGAGCACCAGGTCGAAGCCGTTGCCGGCGGTTTCGACGACGACGTCGCCCGAGTTGAACACCCGGTAGATGTCGTTGCCGCCGAGACCCTTCATCACATCGGCAACGCCGCCACCCGTGTGGAGGACGTTAGCGCCTGCGTTGCCAAGGATTTCCTGCTTCAGCGTGTTGCCGGTCAGGGAGATGGAGGATGTGCCCTTTGTATCCGTCGTCGACAGGATCTCGATATTGTCGCCGCCGCCAAGGGTGAAGTCTTCAAACGCCGCCACACGGTCGGCCGTGCCTTCGCCTACCCCCTCGATGATGCTGTCGGTGCGGGTCACGATATAGAGATCGTTGCCTTCGCCGCCGCTCAACGTATCTCTGCCGGTTCCACCGTCGAGAGTATCGCCCCCGCCACCACCGACAATGACGTCGCTGCCGGCGTTGCCGAACAGCTTGTTGGCCGTCTCATCGCCTTCGAGGTCGTCGTCGAAAGCGCCGCCGGCAACCTGCTCGATGTTGGCGAGAGTGTCACTCTGCGCGTCACCCCCGGTGGCGGTGTTGAGCCGGAGCGAAATCTGCACATTCGCCGACGATGCAGAATAGTCGGCGATATCGATGCCGTCACCGCCGTCCATATCGTCCGCGCCGGCGCCGCCGATCAGAATGTCGTTGTCGTCGTCACCGAAGAGATCGTCGCCATCCGCGCCGCCGACCAAGGTGTCGTCGCCGTCGCCTCCGGAAAGCCGATCGATGCCAGCACCGCCCTCGAGCACATCCCTGCCGGTGAAGCCGCTGAGTTCGTCGGAGCCGCTCAGGCCGAGGAGGCGGTTGTCTGCGCCGTTGCCGCTAATGACGTCGCCGAAACCCGAACCGATCACATTCTCGATGTTGATCAGCGCGTCGCCCTGCGCATCACTGCCTTCGCCGGTGCCAATCAGCAGGGAGATGGTGACGCCCGCGCCGGACGAGTCATACGCCGCCGTGTCGATGCCATCGCCGCCGTCGATCGTGTCCGCCCCCACCTGACCGGCGAGGATGTCGTTGCCGGACAGGCCGCGCAAGGTGTCATCACCAGAAAGACCGTTTATGGCGTTGCCAAACCCGTCGCCTTCGAGCGTGTCGCTGTGGACTGATCCCTGGATATTCTCGATGCCAACCAGAAAGTCTCCTTCGGCATCGCCATGCGTGCCGATGCCGGCGTCGCCGAGGCCACCTGTAAGCTTGACTGTGACGCCGGCGCTCGAAGTCGAGTAGTCGGCCGCGTCGATGCCGGCGCCACCATCCAGGAAGTCGCCGCCGGACCCCCCGATAAGAAAATCATTCTGCTCACCGCCCGACAGCGTGTCGAAGCCATTTGCACCAAACAACCGGTCATTTCCACCGAGCCCGGAGATGACGTCTTCGCCTCCGCCGCCATCGATTCGGTTATCGAAATTGTCGCCGATGAGTGTGTCCGCAAACACCGAACCAACAAGGTTCTCAATGCCCCCGAGAATGTCACCGGCAGCATGTCCGCCGCTTGCAGTTCCGATCAGCAGATCGATGACAACGCCAGCATCGGAGTCTTTATAATTGGCGAGGTCGATGCCATCTCCACCGCCAATAATGTCACCGCCGAAGCCTCCGATGAGCACGTCGTCGCCGCCATTGCCGAAGATGGTGTCATCGCCGGACCTTCCATCGATAACATTGGCGCCGCTGTCGCCGAGAATGCCGTCGCCAAAGGCGGAGCCGACAAAGTTCTCAACCGAGCTGAAGCCGTCGCCCTGCGCATCACCGCCTTCTGCTGTGCCATTAATGCGGTCGAGAAAGACAGCCGCGCCGGATTTGCTGTAGTCGGCGGTGTCAATTCCCTCGCCTCCGTTAAGTGCATCGGCTCCGCCTAGTCCGTGCAGGGTATCGTTGCCACCAAAGCCGTTGAGCGTATCGGCGCCGCTTCCACCACCCAAGACGTCATCACCGTTGTCGCCATCAAAAACAGGCATCATTTCATTCCTTCCAAAAGTTTGATCTGCCGCATGCGCGGCGGGTTGCTGCCGGCGTGCGGCAGGGTTCGCCGGCCGGCCTTGCCGGCGGCGGATAAGTTCCAGAGGGATCGTGAGTTTGTTTTTTTGTTTGAGGCCGTCCGCCAGGCGAGTTGTCTCGCTGATGGCGCCGGATACCCGTCAGGGCGCGGGTTCGATAGGTGCAATCATGTCATCACCGACCGGAACTCTGACCGGCCCTATCTCTGAAATGCAGCGACCCGGTTCTTGCCGAGTCCCTCTCGTTTGATGGTTCACCGCCACGCCAACGACATTTGTTAGCGTGACCTTGTTTTGCCCGTGCCCGAATGGGCACGCAGACCAACCCTCCGGTCGTCACCGACCGAATGAGTGTTCTCTCACGGGCCTGTCTTGTGTGGTTGCCGGCTAGTCGTCAGCTTGCGGGAGCTGGGATTTCGCTCTTGTCTAGGGCTCCATGGCCCGCAGCTTTCGATCGAGCGATCGGATACCTTCCGTCCCGAAGGTCGCAACATAGGCTGGGACGAACTCCGGTGGCAGGAACTCGATGAGGCTGGCATTCTCGATCCAAACCTTTACCACCTCGAATAGCCGCGCATCGACGAACTCACAGCGCCAGCCGAGCCGTTCGGCTCTCGTCCTGATCTCTTCCTTGGCATGCGGGGTGCGCACCAGCACATGGCTGCCGGCGTGCGGCCGCATCCCTTCGTCGAAGCCGATGCCGAAGCGAGTGCCCGGGTCGAGGATGTTTCCCCAAGGAAGCACTTCGAGGAAGGAGCCATTGTCGTCACCGTAGCAGACGAACCACGATCCGTCCGGGAACGGCGGGACCGGCGCGCGGATTGCCGTGGCATCCAGCATCCCGGCCAAAGCCTGAGCGACCTTTTCAGGCTCCCGCACGTTGAATGAGGCATGATAAAGCATAATCAACTCTCCTTGCGCGAAGCGGCCGGGATGTCCCGGGGCGGCGCGGCGCTTCTCTTTGCGTGTTCGATCAACGCCTGGATTGCCCATTGCGCCGCGTCGGCGGCCTCGGCCGAGGACAGGCCCCAATAGTCCTTCATCGTCTCCCAGCCGGCGGCCGAGAACAGCACCTGCACGCTTGCCAGCAGCCGTGTCCGGTCGGAAGGCTCCAGGCCGGCCAGGACATCCTTCAGCGCCTCGCCAAATTTTTCGCGCCGCGCGTCGCCGCCGCCCAGCCGTGCGGTTCGCCCGTGAGGATCGTGCAGCATCGCCCGCACGAGCGGCTCACCCGCCTGGAAGGCTTCGAACACCACCGGCACCTGCTCGACCAGTTCCTCGGGCGAACGGGGTGGCGCCGGCATGCCGAGCCTTTCGTTCATCCAGCTCCAGAAGCTGCCCAGCACGACTTCCTTGGTGGCGTAGTGGCGATAGATCGTGCGCTCCGGCACGCCTGAGGCCGTCGCAAGCGCCTTGAAGGTGACGTCGCCGTTGCCCGTCGCTAGAATGTCGGCGACGCCGCGCATGATCCTGTTCTGGGTAAGCATGGCCAGTTCGGCGCGCGCCGACATCGGTGTCATCGTCTCGGTCATTGTCCGCCTTGCGTTGGCAGCTCTACTGCCATATCATCAGTAGAACTGTCAAGACCGTTGATGGCTTGTGAAGAGAACGTCTCCCGGTCTGCGACATGCCATCACCAGAAGGGTCGGGACACATTTCGGTCATTATCGTCATCTCCAGCTTGCCCCTAACGGTCGGCTTTCCTGTTCGGGAGGAGTAACAGGCAGGCGCCTGGCGCGCTTGACCGAGAGCGCCCGGCCTTTTGACTGAGAGCGAACGCATGGCTCCGGCGGACGAAGCATTTCGGCAGATCAGGTTCTCGACGGGTGAGTTGCCGCCGGGCAGGCGGCTGGATGCGTTTCGGGAAATGCTCACACGCGCAACGGGGAATTTGGATGTAAAGGCTACCCGGGACTGGTTCGACTTCGGCGCGAACACTTTTGTGATGCCTGGTCTTGGAATTGCGCACATCGCCTCTGACGCAGTTCGCATTGCCCGCACGCGCGAAATGGACGCGGACGGGGCACGCGACCTCGTGCTGGTGGTGGTCCATGAAGGGACGGCCACGGCAACGCAGCGCGGCCGAGAAGTAATCGTCCAAGAGGGCGGTGCTTTCCTGGCTTCGAGCCATGACACATTTTTCATGGAGCGGACGGCCGCGCGGCTGACAAACTACTCCCTGCTGGGGAGCGATCTCGCGCCGGCGATCGCAAGCTTGGATGACGCCTTGCTCAACCCAATCCCGAGTGATGCGGAGGCGATGCGGCTGCTGACAGGCTATACCGACCTCGTGTTCAAAGGCGAAGCACCCATATCGGCCGAGTCCTCCCGACTGGCAGTGAGCCACGTCCACGATCTCATCGCGCTGGCGCTCGGCGCGACGCGCGACGCCGCCGAGATCGCGAAAGCCCGTGGCCTGCCGGCGGCGCGCCAGGCAGACCTTTATGCCCGTGCCCTCCGCCTTATCGCATTGCGATCCGACGAGCCGGACCTTGCTCCCGCGGAAATGGCGCAGCAGCTCAAAGTATCGCTGCGGCTCCTGCAGAAATTGTTCGCGGAGCGCGGGGAAACGATCATGAACCGCCTGTGGGAAGAGCGGGTGAACCGCGCTGCCCGGCTGCTGGCCGAACCGGAGACGGCGGACCGGTCGATCACCGATATCGCCTTTTCCTGCGGCTTCAATGACAGCGCGCATTTCAGCCGCGTGTTCGCTGCCCACAAGGGCACGGCCCCATCGCGCTGGCGAAAACAGGTGCATGATCAGCCGGCACTGAATATTTGAGGGCATCTTCATGGTTGCACCGACGGTCGGGCATAATTCGCTCCGCCGGTAGTCCGCCTAAGGGGACGTTCCTTGGGGTAATGTGTGCGGTCTCCACCTCCCGCCCGAAAACGGGCGGGAGTTGAGTTGTCGACGGCGGCGGCCTACGCCACCGAGAAGTCGGCGTTGGTGAGCGCCAGTCCGACGGTCAGCGTGGCGAAGTGGATGCCGGCCGAACCACCCACGCCATCGGCGTCGTAGAACAGCTTTCCGCTGTCCCGCTCGTAGATGATGTGGTCGGACGAATCCTGCGCCAGGCCGGTGGTGTTGGCGCGGAACACCGCCGCCGACAATGTGCCGGTGTCGAGCGCGGTGAAGATCGCGTCGGACAAGAGCATCCGGTCGGCCGGCACGCTGAAGTCAAGGATCTTGTCGACATTGGCCGCCCCGATCGTCGAAGCGAACACAAACGTATCCGCCCCGCTGCCGCCGCGCAGCGTGTCGATGCCGCCCTTGCCTTCGATGCGGTTGGCGCCGGCATTGCCGATGATCTGCTGGCCGAATTCGTTGCCGGTCAGGTCGATCTCCGAAGTTCCCGTTGAGCCGTTGGTCTGCAGGATCTCGATATCGACGCCCGCACCGAGCTTGTAATCCACGGCCGCGATCACCTTGTCTGCGTTGCCTTGCGAGGTGCTTTCGACGATGACGTCGCCAGAGTTGAACACACGATAGGTGTCGTTGCCGCCAAAGCCCCGCATCAGGTCGAACTCGCCCGCTCCGCCGTCATGCAGGATGTTGGCGCCGGCATTGCCGGCGATCTCCTGCTGGAATGCGTTGCCGCTCAGGTCGATGGCCGAGGTGCCGGTCGAGCCGTTGGTGAACAGTCGCTCGATCTCAGCACCGGCCCCGAGCTTGTAATCCACTGCGGCAAGCACCAGGTCGAAACCATTGCCTGAGGTTTCGACGACGACGTCGCCCGAGTTGAACACCCGGTAGATGTCGTTGCCGCCAAAACCCTTCATCACGTCTGCGGCGCCGCCACCCGTGTGCAGGACGTTGGCGCCGGCATTGCCGAGGATCTCCTGCTTCTGGCTGTTGCCGGTCAGGTCGATAGCGATGCCCAAGCTGGTGTTCGTCGTCGATAGGATCTCGATGTCATCGCCGTCTTTCAGGACGAAGCTTTCCAGTGCGGACACACGGTCCGCATTGCCTTCGCCGGCAAGCTCGCTGACGTTGTCCGCCTGGGTGACGATGTAAAGATCGTTGCCTTGGCCACCGACCAGAATATCGCTGCCAGCTCCGCCATCCAGCGTGTCGCCACCGTCTTCACCCTTGAGGAGATCGCTGCCTTCGCCGCCGTTGAGCTTATTGGCACGTGCATCTCCCTCAATGTCATCATCGAAGACGCTGCCCAGCACCTGCTCAATATTGTCGAGGATATCGCCTTCTGCATCGCCACCGCTGGCGCCGAGGGCAATAAGACCATTCGCCCGCGTGGTGGTCGTGTCCGATGAGAGCGATAAGACGATGGCTGCAGACGAGCCAGAATAATCGGCAATATCGATACCCTCGCCGCCGTCTAGCCGGTCAGCCCCAGCACCTCCGATCAGAACGTCGCTGTCGTCGTCGCCAAATAGGTCGTCGCCATCCGCGCCGCCGATTAGAGTGTCGTCTCCCTCGCCACCGGACAGCCGGTCGACGCCGCTGCCGCCCTCCAGCACATCCTTGCCGGTAAAGCCGTTGAGTTCGTCGGAACCGTCCAACCCCAGCAGGCGGTTGTCGCCGCCGTCGCCGCTGATGATGTCGCCGAAGCCCGAGCCGTTGACGTTCTCGATACCAATCAGGGTGTCGCCTTGCGCGTCGCCGCCTTGCGCGATGGCAAGCAGCAGGGAGATGTCGACGGCGGCGCCGGAAGAATCATACGCCGCCGTGTCGACGCCATCGCCGCCGTCGATCGTGTCCGCGCCCACCTGACCGGCGAGGACGTCGTTGCCGGAAAGGCCACGCAAGGTGTCGTCTCCACTGAGACCGTTCATGGCGTTGTCTAATGCATCGCCCTCGAGCGTGTCGGCATGGATGGAACCTTGAAGGTTCTCGATGCTGCCGAGCAAGTCTCCCTCGGCGTCGCCACCCGAGCCGAAGCCGCTGTCGCCAAAGCCGCCGGTAAGCTTGATCGTCACCCCGGCTCCCGAAGCCGAATAGTCGGCCGCATCGATTCCGGCACCGCCGATGAGAAGATCGGCTTCGGCCCCTCCAACGAGAAAGTCACTTTGGTCGCCGCCGGACAGGCTGTCCAGGCCGGAACCGCCAACCAGCACGTCATTGCCGCCGAGACCAGCGATGATGTCATCGCCGCCGCCGCCTTCGATAAAGTTTGCCAGGTCATCGCCTGTGAGCGTGTCACCGAAAGCAGAACCCCTAAGATTCTCGAAACCAACAAGAACGTCTCCGGTCGCGTCACCCCCACCCGCAACCCCGGTTAGGAGGTTAACGATTATGCCGACCTGAGACCCTTCGTAGCTGGCCATATCGACGCCATCACCGCCTGACATGCTGTCGCCGCCGGAGCCGCCAACGAGCACGTCATTGCCGCCGTTGCCGAAAATGACGTCATTGCCCGACCCTCCGAAGATTGCATTTCCGCCTTCGTCGCCCCTGAATCCGTCATCGAAGGAAGAACCAACGAAATTTTCGATCGAGATAAGAGTGTCACCTTCGGCGTCGCCGCCCTCCGTGGTTCCATTCACCAGATCGATGAAAACGGCCGCGCCCGAGGCGCTGTAGTCCACAGTGTCGGCCCCCACGCTTCCGTCGAGAGTATCGAGCCCCCCGAAACCGACCAGTGTGTCGTTGCCGCCGAAGCCATTGATCGTGTCGGCAAAGGCGGAACCCTGGAGGAAGTTGTTACCTCCATCGCCATTTACAGTAGCCATAATGTATTCCTTTTAAAGTTTGATCTGCCGCACGCGCGGCGGGTTGCTGCCGACATGCGGCAGGGTTCGCCGTCCGGCACTTCGGACGGCGGCATGAATCCAGTTGGATGGGGTTGGCGTCAGGTCGCCTGCGATAAGAGCGGATGACAACCAAGGTCACGACTGTCGGCCGTGACCCTGGCAGATTGAATCCTACAGCGCCGTTGCCTTGTTATTTTGGGTGGAGTGGCTCGGTCAGCCTCCGAGCACGTGAGCCAGCATCAACATCGTGACTGCCGCCTGAACAGTGATTGAGGCCGTGCGCGGCCAGTTGTAGCGGACCAGTTCGGCGATGAGCGCCTCGTTCTTGCCGAACTTCTCCAGCTTGCCGTGCCGCGGGATCGCCAGACCGACGGTGACCAGAAGCCCGACAATGCCGGCCGCCACGTTGCCGGCTGTCATCCAGGCCGGCACAGCCGGGCAGAGGAACGCCAGCGCGACCGGCAGCAGGAAGCAGGCAACACCCGGCACGATAACCACAAGCGGGATGCGTCTCGTATAGAAGCGGTGGTAACCGATGTAATCGGTCTGTCCGACCTTCGCGAACAGCGGATAGATGACGATCTGCCCAAACCAGACCTGTCCGAGACACCAGAAACACAGGGCGGTCCAAAGCAGGAGGTAGAGTTTTGAATTGTCCATGATGCTAGCGTCCATGCGAGTGCGGCTGAGCCGACTGGAGGTCGGGCCGGTAGGCCGCGACGAGGAGGTCGCCTTCCGACGTATCGAACGCCAAGAGGGACGAGGCGAAGAAGTCGTATTCTGGGCTCCGCACGAAGCCGGTCCGATGATAGAGGCCTGGCGCCGTCGCCATGAAGGCTCCGGTGTGAAGGCCGATGACCTCGGATCCGTCGTCGCGCACTGGTAGAAGGCGGTCCTGCCGGCGCCATCGGTCGACATAAGTCACCGTGCCGGCAATGCCTTCCGCGCTTTCAACGACCAGCAGGTCGCCAGCGTTCCAGCGATCCGCGATGTTGCGGGAATAGGCGATGTATCGCTCGATCGGCTGGCGCCCGACGCTGAGAAACGGCGTCAGGGCTGCGCCGATTAGATCGGCGATCTCGACGCATTCTGCGCTTCGGATCACGGTTGTCGGCATGTCCAGCATGTCACATCCTTTCCGGCGCGATCTGACCGGCTGCACCATGGCTTCATCAATTGCGATTGCGAGGATTAAAACTGCCGATTTCGTCGTCACGGAAGCCTGCCCTTCAATCGCCACGCGCGAGTGCGGCCGCCCTCTCGAGGCTGATCTTGGTGACGAGCGGATCCGCATGACGATGCACCATTTGCCAGTCGGGGCCATCGCGGCGATAGACCTGGGTCACGCGCAAT
>NZ_JBIRCY010000009.1:0-183651 GCF_044326205.1 Mesorhizobium sp. IMUNJ 23232 | reverse complement strand
AGAATGACGACAGTCATGGTCTGTTTCGGCTAATCTCCAACGTTGACGACTGGCGGAAACACAGATGAAGGTCGTCATTCTCGACCTCGTGAGCGACCGAAGGGAGCGGAGAGTGTCGGGAATCCATGCCTCGCTGGGGGCGAACCAAAGCCGATGCAGAAGATCCTCCTCGGCCACGCGGGTTGCAACCCGATTGTGAAATCTGTGAATCCGATAGCCGTCCGTCACCGGGAGAAGGTGCCCGAAGGGCGGATGAGGGGCGGCGCGGACGGTCAAAATAAACAGCCACTGGCTTCAGCCGTTGTGGAAGACGCTCTCTATAGCATCGGCGGCCTTCGATACGACGACGTCAGCCTCTTCGCGAGTGAGGCAGAGCGGCGGGGCGAAGCCGAGGATGTCGCCCTGCGGCATGGCGCGGCCGATGACCCCGCGTTCGGCAAGAGCTGCCGCGACCTGGGGCCCGATCTTGCGGGAAGCGTCGAAGAAGACACGGTCGTCCCTGTCGGCGACGAATTCCACCGCGGCCAGCATGCCGTCGCCGCGCACATCGCCGACGTTCTTGTGGCCGCCGACCGCCTTGGCCAGTTCCGTCCGGAAATAGGCGCCGGTGTCGCCGGCATTGGTGACGAGGTCCATCCTGTCGATCAGTTCCAGATTGGCGACGCCAGCGGCAACGCAGATCGGATGCGCCGAATAGGTCCAGCCGTGGCCCAGCGACCCGAGCTTGTCGGAGCCTTGAACCAGACCCTGCCAGACCTTGTCCGAGACGATCACGCCCGACAGCGGGGCATAGGCCGAGGTCAGGCCCTTGGCGATGGTGATGAGGTCCGGCTTGATGCCGTAGTGGTCGGACCCGAACATCGTGCCGAGGCGGCCAAAACCGGTCACCACCTCGTCTGCGACCAGCAGGATGTCGTATTTTTTCAGCACCGCCTGGATCTTCGACCAGTAGCCGGCCGGCGGCGGCACGATGCCGCCGGTGCCGAGGATGGGCTCGCCGATGAAGGCCGCCACGGTTTCCGGCCCCTCGGCCAGGATCATTTCCTCGAGCTTGTCGGCGCAGAATTGCGAAAACTGTTCCTCGCTCATCGAACGGTCGGCGCGGCGGAAGTAGTATGGCGCCTCGGTGTGCAGAACCGGCGCGCGCGGCAGATCGAAGGCGTTGTGGAACAGGTCAAGCCCGGTCAGGCTGCCGGTCATGACGCCGGAGCCATGGTAACCGCGCCAGCGCGAGATGATCTTCTTTTTCTCCGGCCGGCCGAGAACGTTGTTGTAATACCAGATCAGTTTGATGTTGGTCTCGTTGGCATCGGAGCCGGACAGGCCGAAATAAACGCGGCTCATGCCTTGCGGCGCACGGTCGATGATCATCTTGGAAAGCGTGATCGACGCCTCGGTGCCGTGGCCGACATAGGCGTGGTAGTAGGCGAGGTTCTTCGCCTGGGCGGCGATCGCGTCGGCGATCTCCTGACGGCCGTAGCCGACATTGACGCAATAAAGGCCGGCGAAGGCGTCGATGCTTTTGCGGCCGCTGGTATCCCAGATAGTGACCCCCTCGCCGCCGGCTATGACACGCGTCGGCGACTCGCCACGCGCATGCGTGCCCATATGGGTCGAGGGATGGAAGAAGTGGTCGCGATCCCAGGCGGCGAGTTCGTTGGACTGGTCGAGCATTCTTTTACTCCTTGCAGGAAGACATTTTTCGGCGGTCCTACGCCACGTCCAGGCAGATATATTTGAGATCGGTGAAGGCTTCGATCCCGTGCCGCGAGCCTTCGCGGCCGATGCCGGATTGCTTGACACCGCCGAACGGGATCGGAGCGCCGGTGATCTTCACGCGGTTGATGGCGACCATGCCGTAGTCGAGCGCCCGGCTCATGCGCAACTGGCGGGCGCCGTTTTCGGTGACGACATAGGCGACCAGTCCGTATTCGCTGTCGTTGGCGCGGGCGACGACTTCCTCCTCCGTCTCGAAGGGCGTGACGGCGGCGACCGGGCCGAACGTCTCCTCGCGCATGATCAGGCAATCGTCCGTCACATCGGCGAGCAGGGTCGGCTGATAGAATAGATGCCCTGCCGCATGGCGACCGCCTCCGGCAAGGCAGCGCGCGCCGCAGGCAATCGCGTCGGCAACCTGGCCTTCGACCTTGCGGACCGCGCGTTCGTGCATGAGCGGGCCGATGTCGGCATCGGCGTTCAGGCCGTGCGCGACCTTGAGCGTTTCGATGCGCGCGGCAAAAGCCTGACAGAAACGTTCATAGACCGGCCTCTGGACATAGATGCGGTTGGCGGCGAGGCAATCCTGCCCGGACGTTGCAAACTTCGCGTCGACGGCGATCTTAACCGCCCTTTGGATATCGGCGTCGGCAAAAATGATCAGCGGTGCGTGGCCGCCGAGTTCCATCACCAGTCGTTTCATGGTGGTTGCGCATTGCGCGGCAATCCGTTTTCCGATCTCGGTCGAGCCCGTGAAGCTCAGGGCGCGCACCCGGGCGTCCGCGCAGAGCGTGCCGACGATGGTCGCGGCGTCTCCGGTGGCGACGTTGAACACGCCCGTCAGCAGGCCAGCGCGTTCGCCGAGTTCCGCGAGCGCCAGCGCCGAAAGCGGCGTCTCGGACGAAGGATGCGCGACGATGGTGCAGCCGGCGGCAAGGGCGGCGGCCGCCTTGCGGGTCAGCATCGCCGACGGGAAATTCCAGGGCGTGACGACGCCGACGACGCCAAGCGGCTCGCGCCGCACGATCATCTCGGCGCCGGCCAGATGGCTGGTGACGCTCTCCGCATTCAGGCGCTTTGCCTCCTCCGCATACCATTCGACGAAGGACGCCGCATAGTCGATTTCACCCAGCGATTCCCTGAGCGGCTTGCCCTGCTCCAGCGTCATCAGAAGCGCCAGATCCTGCTTCGCGGCGACGATCAGCTCGTACCATTTTCGGAGTATTGCCGACCGCTCTTGCGGCAGCATCGCCCGCCAGGCCGGGAATGCGCGGGAGGCTGCATCGATGGCCCCCGCCGTGCGTGCTGCGTCGAGCGCCGCGACAAAGGCGACGGTCACGCCGGTGGCGGGGTCGGTCACTTCGAAACTCTCGGCCCTCCCGCCGGCCGTCCAGCGGCCGTCGACATAGGCAAGCTCGCGATAGAGCCGGCGGTCGACCAGGCGGTCGAGCGCTTCGTGGCGGTGGGAACGGGCGAAGTGCGCGGACATTTTCGATTTCTCCCGATGCGGAGTGCTGTCGGGGAGAATAGCCGGACGCTGTGGATAGAGAGGCTGTTTAGTCCCTTGTCGGCAGAGAGATTGTCTTTCTCAGCCTGCCGCCGCAGCCGGACTCTCCGCCTGCTACGAAGATGTCCTTGTCAGCTCGCCCACCGGCAGAACCGTCTCCTCCTTCACCGTCCTGGTGACGATGTAGGTGAAATAGCGGTCGATGCCGATCTCGCGTTCGAGCAAGCCATCGACCAGCCGCTGGTAGGCGTCGATGTCGCGCGCCAGCACCTTGAGCACGTAATCCACGCCGCCGCCCACCGACCAGCAGGCAACGATTTCCGGAATGTCCTTGATGGCCCGCTCGAAACGGTCGAAATCGGCCTGGCGATGGCTGCCCAATGTCACCTCGACGAGAACGGTGGCGATCGGCGCTATGGCCCGCATCGCGATCTTCGCGTGATAGCCGGAAACAATGCCTGCCTTTTCAAGCTTCCTCAGCCGCATCCAGCATGGCGTCGGCGACAGGCCGACCTTTTCCGCCAGCGCAAGCTTGGTGATGCGGCCGTCGCGCTGGATGGCGTCGAGAATCCGGAGATCAATCGGATCGAGCCGGACGGATGTCATGCCGGCCGGCTTCGCACGGTTGCGGCATCGTCGCTATGGCCAGATGTCATTCGATAACGACCGCGATAACGCTGGCGCAGTCGCCCGACTTGACGAGACCTGGAAAATGCCGCGCCACGAGCAGCCCTGACATCTTCGCCCTGATCTCCTGCGGTGCAACCCCGGTTCGCAGGACCGGATGGATACGGGCAATGAGCTGGCCTGCCGCCACCGGCTCCCCCAGATCGACCATCGTTTCGATCATGCCGTCATCCTCGGCAAAACAGAAGCAGTCGCCGGACGGCATGTCCAGCCAGCGTGTCGGCTGGGCGTCGATAGCGCCCGCCACAATGCCCGCATGCTTGAGCACGTTCAAGGCGCCGCGGCGGGCGATGCGGACGGTGTGCGCCGTCGATGTGCCGCCGCCGCCGAGTTCCGTGGTGACGAAGACCTTGCCGAGATCCTCGGCGGCGGTGTCGTACATCCCAATCGCGTCGATCTCGAGCATCTTCATCGACCACGGCGCCGAGAACGCTTCAACCGCAGCAAAGGCTCTTTGCGAGAGCGCTTCGTCGGCAAGGATGTGGGCGGCGCAATAGGGGAGGAAGTCGAGCGTCTTTCCGCCGGAATGGAAGTCGAGAACGACATCGGCGCGCGGCAGCAGCTCGCGCTGGAAGAAGTCCGCGATCTTTTCCGTAACCGTGCCGTCCGGGCGGCCCGGGAAGGACCGGTTCATGTTGCCCTTGTCGATCGGCGAGGTTCGCGTGCCGGCGCGGAACGCGGGGTAGTTCATCGCCGGCACGATGATCACCGTGCCGCCGACCTCTTCCGGGGAAAGCGTGCACGCCAGCTCGAACAGAGCGAGCGGGCCTTCATATTCGTCGCCGTGATTGCCGCCCGTCAGCAGCGCCGTCGGCCCATCGCCATTCCGGATCACGGCGATCGGGATCATGACCGAACCCCAGGCCGAATCGTCACGGCTGTAGGGCAGACGCAAGTGGCCGTGCTGGACGCCATGTCCGTCGAGATCGATGGTCGGGGAGATGGGAGAGGGTTTCATCGTCCTGTCGTTCCTTGCTCCGGGTAATAGGCAGTGGGCAGTAGGCAGTACGGAATGAGCGGAGATGCCGTGCCTGCTTTCCCTACTGCCTACTGCCCACTGCCTCCTCAATCCTTCACCATCAGCTTGCGCGGCACGTCGGCCAGGCATTCGACGCCCGTGTCGGTGATCAGGATGGACTCGGTGATCTCGATCCCCATTGTTTCCAGCCACAGGCCGGTCATGAAATGGAAGGTCATGCCGGGTTTGAGTTCGGTGCGATCTCCGGGCCGCAGGCTCATGGTGCGCTCGCCCCAGTCCGGCGGATAGGAAAGGCCGATCGAATAGCCCGTGCGGCTGTCCTTGACGATCCCATATCGCATCAGGACCGCGAAGAATGCGTTGGCGATGTCTTCGCAGGCATTCCCCGGCCTGGCAGCGGCGAGGCCGGCTTCCATACCTTCCAGAATGGCCTTCTCCGCGTCGAGGAAAGCCTGAGTCGGTTTGCCGAGGAACACGGTGCGCGACAGCGGGCAGTGATAGCGGTTGTAGCAGCCGGCAATCTCGAAGAACGTGCCCTCGTTAGCCTTCATGGGCTTGTCGTCCCAGGTGAGATGTGGCGCCGAGGCATCCGCGCCGGACGGCAGCAAAGGTACAAGAGCCGGATAGTCGCCGCCAAACCGGCCATCCGGACCGTCGACGCCGCGCGTGCCAGCGTCAAAAATCTCGGCGACCAGGTCGCATTTGCGCATGCCGACCTCGATCTTGTCGAGGATGCGCCGGTGCATGGCCTCGACGATGCGGGCGGCCTTGCGCATATAGCCGATCTCAGCCGGGCTCTTGATGGCGCGCTGCCAGTTGACCAATGCTGTCGCGTCGGCGAAGCGGGCGTTCGGCAGGTGCTTCTGCAGCGACAGGTAGGCCGCAGCCGAAAACCAGTAATTGTCGAGCTCGACACCGATCGTCAGCCGGTCCCAGCGCCGCCCGGCCAGAACCTCGGCGAGATAGTCCATCGGGTGCCGTTCGGTCGATTGCACGTAATGATCGGCGTAAGGCACGATATTGCCGTCACCGAGATAGGACGTGCGCCTGGCGCCGTTGGCGTCCTGGCCGCGGCCGTACCAGACCGGCTCTCCGTGCGGCGGTACGATCACCGCCTGGTGGACGTAGAAGGACCAGCCGTCATAGCCGGTCAGCCAGTGCATGTTTGAGGGATCGCTGACGATCAGGAGGTCGACGCCCTTCGCCACCATGGCCCGTCGCGTCTTGTCGAGGCGATCGGCATATTCCTGTCGGCTGAAACGAAGTGTTGGGGTGGTCATTCTTTTGCTGTCCTGCCGTTCGGCCTGTTGTTCAACTCTCGAAGATCGTGCCGGCATTCGCTGCCCTTGCCCGGTCGCGGGCGAGCGTGGCGATTGCCGTGTCCTGCACGCCGGTGCCCGTAAGGTCGGCAATGGTGATCTGATCCGCCGACCGGCGACCGGGACGCAAACCCGCAATCACCTGGCCAAGCTCGGTGATGTCGGCGTCGGCGGCGATCAACCCGGCGTCGATGGCGTGATGGAGTTCGCCGAGCCGCCTCGTCTGGCGGGCAGCGTCGGCGACATAGAGGTCGGCAAGCTTCAGCACCGCCGGCGCGATCTCGTTCTTGTGCTCCGCGTCGGAACCCATCGCCGTGATGTGCTGGCCCGATGCGACCCAACCGACCTGGAAGATCGGCTCAGTCGATGGCGTTGTGGTGACGACGATGTCAGCGCCTTCAGCCGCCTTGGCGGGATCAGGCTCGGCGCGCACGTCGATCCCGAGCGCCTCGCGCAACTCTCCGGCCACGGCCTCGGCCTTGACCGGATCGCGCGCCCAGATGCGCGCCTCGGCGATCGGGCGCACTAGCATCAAGGCCTCGAGTTGCAGACGTGCCTGTACCCCCGCGCCGAATATGGCCGCGACAGAGGCGTCCGGACGCGCCAGATGTTTGGCCGCGACCGCGCCGGCCGCGGCCGTGCGGATGTCGGTCAGGTAACCATTGTCGAGCAGCAGCGCCTCGACCAGTCCGGTCGTCGCGGACAACAGCACCATCATGCCGTTGACGCTGGGCAGGCCGAGCTTCGGGTTGTCGAAAAAACCCGGGCTGATCTTAATCGCGAAACCGTCGATGCCCGGAACATAAGCCGTCTTCACATCGACCTCGCCGCGATGCTCGGGAATGTCGAGCCGCATGATCGGCGGCATCAACACGGGCAGCGTCGCCAAGGCGCGAAAGGCATTTTCCACGCAGGCGACCGCGTCGCCATCGAGTTTTACGATCCTGCGCAGATCGGCCTCGGTCAGAATCGTCATCCGGCTCATGCCACACCCCTCCCTTCGACCCAGTCTCCCCCGACGATCCGGCGGTGCAGGTCCATGTCGATGTTGCGCCCGGAAAGCAGGACGATCGTTTCCCCCTCAAGCTTCACCTTCCCAGCGAGAATGGCGGCGATGCCGACCGCGCCGGCGCCCTCGACGATCTCACGCTCCATCGCATAGGCGTGCCTGATCCCGGCGGCGATCTCCGTCTCGGTAAGCAGCACGACATCGTCGAGCAGCTTCCTGCACATTCCGAAGGTGAAGCGGTTCGCCAGCCCGATCCCACCGCCAAGCGAGTCCGCCAATGTCGGCACCTCTTCCACCAGCATCGGCCGCCCGGCATCGAGGCTCGCCTTCATGGCGGCTCCGCGCTGCATCGAAACGCCGATGACCCTGATCGCAGGCGAGAGACCCTTGACGGCCGCAGCCACGCCGGCCGCGAGTCCCCCACCGGAGAGCTGCACCAGCACGGTTTTGACGGCGGGCACGGCCTCCATCATTTCGAGCCCGAGCGTGCCCTGCCCCGCGATCACATCGGTATTGTCGAAGGGCGGCACCATGGTGAGCCCGTCCGTTTCGACGAGCCGGTCGGCCTCATCCTGGGCATCGTCCTGGCTGTCGCCGACGATGCGGATGTCGGCGCCCAGCCGGCGTATCTCGGCAATCTTGTTGCTTGGCACCAGCCGCGACATGCAGATGACCGCACGCACGCCTTCAAGTTTCGCCGCATAGGCGAGCGCACGGCCGTGATTGCCTGTCGAGGCCGCTACGACGCCACGCCTCCGGGCGTTGGCGTCCAGTCGGGCGACCGCGTTGGACGCCCCACGCAGCTTGAAGCTGCCCGTCGTCTGCCGATGCTCCATCTTCAGAAAGACCGGAGCGCCGGCGATCTCGGACAGCGACGCGGACGGTACGGTCGCCGTGGGCTCGACTTTGCCTTCTATCCGGAGCCGTGCAGCCTCTATCTCCGACAAGGTGATCGCGTTCATGCCGTCACCATTGGCCGGCTGCGCGCATCCCAAGGCGCGTCGCGGAAAATCGAATATGCCGGGCAGCGCGTCATGCTAGCGCACGATCGGGCCGGCGGGCGTGCGGGTAAGCACCTCGGCGCCCTGATCGGTCAAAAGCACGCAGTTCGAGATGAAATCGTCGCCGCGTCCAGTGCCCATCAGCCAGGACAGGATGTGGAAACTCATGCCGGTCTCGATCTCGAGATCGGAATCGTGGCGCAAACCCGTTACCGAATTGCCGCCGGTCCAGGACGGCGGCTGGCCGATGCCGACAAGGTAGCCGCAGTGGTGGCGGCGATAGTGCCACAGACCGGCTTCGTCGACGATGCCCTGCCAGGCGGCATAGACATCGCGCGCCTTGACGCCCGGCCTGAGCGCCTTGACGACGGCATCGAACGCCTTTGCCGTGATCTCGGCCATCGCGGCGTCTTCGTCCTTAATACTGCCGATGCGGATGAGCCGGCCGAGCGGCGCGTGATAGCGCGAGACGCAGCCTGAGAGCTCGACGAAAACCGGCTCGCCCTTGCGATAGACGCCCGAGCCCCAGGTCGTGTGCTCCTCGCCGAGCCGCGTCGCCGGCCTTATGAACGGGCCGAAGCCCGGCGCATGGCCGCCGGCGCGGATCATCGCCGCCACGCATTCGGCCGCAACGTCCCGCTCCGAGGCGCCGTCGGAGATCGCCGCGATCGCGGCGGCTGCGGCGGCGTCCGTCACCTTCGCCGCCTGCCGCATCAGCGCCTGTTCCTCGGCGCTCTTCACCAGCCGCATCCCGTCGACCAGACTGGAGACATCGCTCCACTTCGCATAAGCCTGCGCCTCGAGCTTTTCTGCAAGGCCGTGGCTCAGCCCGGACGTCCAATATTCGAGGCCGATGCGCTTGCCGATCAGACTACGCTCCGCAAGGACTCGCGCAGCAAGGTCGGCCGCTGTCTCGCTGTCGGAATGACCGCGGAATTCCGCCGCCTTGACCTGCGTCTCGATCGTCACCTTTTCCATCGCCCTTGTGACGAGAACCGGCTTTGCGTCGAGCGGGACGATCAGCAGATGCGGCGCGAAGTACCCCCAGTGGTCGAGCCCGGTGAGATAGAAGATGTTTTCCGGCGCGGCGAAGATTGCCGCGTCCAGTTCGCGCTCGGCCAGCGCCGCGCGGACCGCCGACAGGCGGCGCACTATCTCGGCGTCTGAAAAGGGATTGCGGTCCATCGGCAGTCCTCGACGAGGCGTCTCACAAAAATCAAGCCAATTGTGCACAACTAGATGGCAGATTGCCAACCGACATATGCGCAATCTCTGAATTTCCGTAGATATTATCAACGGACCTTGCGACATGTCCAGATGAGTTGTATACGTCTTTGCGAGCTCGCTACCGGCGCCGGAGAACCGCCGGCCGGGTCGCGCCGATCAACGAACAAGGAAAAGGGGAACGCATGTTCAAGTCACCGATATCGCGCCGAACCGCCGTCAAGACCGCCACTGCACTGGCGCTCGCCGCAACGTCGTTCATGTCGCTGCCGGCCCAGGCGCAGACCACGCTCGAAAAGGCCAAGGCGGACGGCTATATCCGCGTCGGCTTCGCCAACGAGGCGCCGTTCGGCTTCGCCACGCCCGACGGCAAGCTGACCGGCGAGGCGCCGGAAGTCGCCAAGGCCGTGCTCGCCAAGATGGGCATCGCGCAGGTCGACGGCGTGCTTACCGAGTTCGGCTCGCTCATTCCCGGTCTCAAGGCCGGGCGCTTCGACATCATCGCCGCCGGCATGTTCATCAATCCCAAGCGCTGCGCCGAGATCAATTTTTCGGAGCCTTCCTACGGCATCGGCCAGGCCATGCTGGTGCTGAAGGGCAATCCGAAGGGCGTGAAGGACTATTCGAGCTTCAAGGACAATCCCGACCTGAAGCTTGCCGTGATGGCCGGCGCGGTCGAGGGCGGCTACGCCAAGGACGCGGGCGTCGCGGCCGAGCAGATCGTATCGCTGCCCGACCAGTCGAGCCTGGTCGCCGCCGTCCAGTCGGGCCGGGCCGACGGCGCGGCGCTGACGGCGCTGTCGATCGCCGACATGGCGAAGAAGGCCGACGGCGTCGAATCGACCACGCCGTTCGGCGAAGTCGCCGGCAAGTCGGTGAAGGGCCATGGTGGCTTCGGCTTCCGCAAGGAGGACACCGACCTGCTCGAAGCCTTCAATGCCGAACTGAAAAAATTCCTCGGTTCGCCGGAGCATATCGCGCTGGTCGAGCCCCTCGGCTTCGGCAAGGACTATCTGCCGAACAAGACCACTGCGCAGCTCTGCGCTGGCGAGTAGCATCCTCCCCGCTGTCGGGCGGCGCTGAACGCGCCGTCCCCCTTTTCAGGAGAGGCAGATGGGGATCGGCACGCTCATTACCATGCTTGTCGCAACGCTCGCCGTCCTCGGCGGGCTGGCGACCCGGGAAGAATACAGCCTGTTCCTGCCGGGGCTGCTGCAGGGCGCGGTTCTGACGATCGAGATCGCCATGCTCGGCTCGCTGCTCGCCGTGATCATGGGCGTGCTTGCCGCGCTGGGGCGTTTGTACGGCCCGGCGCCGCTGCGCTGGCTGGCGACCGTCTATGTCGAGATTTTTCGCGGCACGTCGGCGCTGGTGCAATTGTTCTGGCTGTTTTTCGTGCTGCCGCAATTCGGCGTCACGCTCGACGCGTTTCTCGTGGCCGTCCTGGCGCTCGGCCTGAATGTCGGGGCCTACGGGTCGGAAGTGGTGCGTGGCGCAATCCAGTCGGTCTCGCGTGGCCAGTGGGAAAGCTGCATCGCGTTGAACATGAGCCGCGCCCAGATGCTGCGCAGGGTCATCCTGCCGCAGGCCTTCGTTGCCATGATCCCGCCCTGGGGCAATCTGTTCATCGAACTCCTGAAATCGACCGCGCTGGTCTCGCTGATCACGCTTTCGGACCTCGCCTTCAAGGCGCAGCAGATGAACCAGAACACGTTCAAGACCATCCCTATCTTCACCCTCGTGCTCCTGATGTATCTCGCCATGTCGCTGGTCCTCACCATAGGCATGCGGCTTCTCGAACGGCGCGCCTCGCTCGGAATGGCGCGGGGGCGGGCGGCATGATCTGGGATTGGGCCTTTGCCTTCGAGATCGTGCCAACGCTGGCGCGCGCGGCGATCGTCACAATCGAGGCGACGCTGCTCGGTTTCGCCATCGCCGCATCGCTCGGCCTGGTGCTGGCGGTGGTACGCATCGCCGTGCCGTGGACCGGCTGGACGATCTCGGTGCTGGTCGAGCTGATCCGCTCGACGCCGCTGCTGGTCCAGATATTCTTCCTGTATTTCGTCTTTCCGAAATTCGGCGTGGTGCTCGACGCCTTCACCGCCGGCGTGCTTGCCATCGGCATCCACTACGCGGCCTATTGCTCGGAAGTCTACCGCGCCGGTTTCGACAACATCCATCGCGGCCAGTGGGAAGCCTCGATCGCGCTCAACCTGTCGTCATGGACGACCTTCCGCGACATCATCATCCCGCAAGCCATCCCGCCGATCGTGCCGGCCCTCGGAAACTATCTCGTTGCGCTGTTCAAGGAGACGCCGCTGCTGTCGGCGATCGCCGTGCTGGAGCTGATGCAGACGGCAAAAATCATCGGCTCCGAGACGTTCCGCTACACCGAACCGATCACGCTGGTCGGCCTGTTCTTTCTCGCCATGAGCCTGGTTTCGGCCGCGCTCATCCGCGGCCTGGAGCGCCTGCTCAATCGGAGACCTTCGCGATGACCGGACAACCGATGGTCCGTTTCGACAATGTGTCGAAACGTTATGGCACGTTCACCGTCCTCGACGGGCTCAATCTCGATATTGCGCGCGGCGAGAAGGTTTCCGTCATCGGTCCGTCCGGGTCGGGCAAGACCACCGTGCTGCGCATGCTGATGACGCTGGAGACGATCAATGACGGCGTCATCTGGGTCGAGGGCGAGCCCCTCACCCATATGGAGCGCAACGGCAAACTGGTGCCGGCCGACCTTGCCCATATCCGGAAAATCCGGGCGAAGATCGGCATGGTGTTCCAGTCGTTCAATCTCTTCCCGCATATGACGGCGATGGCTAACTGCATCGAGGCGCCGATGACGGTGCTGGGCATGAAGAAGAAGGAAGCCGAAGAGCGGGCCGCCCAACTCCTCGACATGGTCGGCCTCTCGCAGAAGAAGGGACATTATCCCGCGCAGCTTTCCGGCGGCCAGCAGCAGCGCGTGGCGATCGCCCGGGCGCTCGCCATGCGGCCAAAAATCATGCTGTTCGACGAGGTCACCTCGGCGCTCGATCCGGAGCTTGTCGGCGAAGTGCTGCAGGTGATACGGCAGATCGGACGCGAGCACGATCTCACCATGCTGATGGTCACGCACCAGATGGGTTTTGCCAAGGAGTTCTCCGACCGGGTCTGCTTCTTCTACCAGGGCAAGATCTGCGAGCAGGGACCGCCGGAAGAACTCTTCAGCGCGCCGAAGAACGAACGGACGCGGCAGTTCCTGCATGCGGTCCTGGAGGCCGGATGACGCTTGAGGCGGACAGCGCGACCAGGACGGAGACCGTGGCAGCGCCACGCCCGCCTTCGGCACGGGAACGCTCCGAGCGTATCTACAGGATCCTGCGCGACCGCATCTGCCTGCTCGACTATCTTCCGGGAAGCCATCTTTCCGAGGAAGAGCTGGCCCAGGAGTTCCAGATCAGCCGCACGCCGCTCCGCCGCGTCCTGACGCGGCTGGAATCGGAAGGCCTGGTTCAATCGGTGCATGGCGTAGGCACCATCGTGACCGATGTCGACATCGAGGAGCTGCAGCAGGTCTATCATCTACGCCTGGAACTGGTCCTGCTGGTCGGCAAGCTCTCGCCGATCCCGCGCACGGCGGCCGATCTCGACCGCATTCGTGCCCTGATCAAGCGGTGCGACACTGCTCTGCGCGATGCCGATCAGCGCACCTTCCTGCGCCTGAACATGGATTTTTTCCTGGAAATGAACGCGATGACCGGCAACCAGCCGCTACGCGAGATCAGCGAAAGGCTGTATTTCCAGGTGGCGCGCGTCGTGCTGAAGATGATGCCGCAGCTCGGCCTCGTCGAGGAGTTCACTGCCTTCCGCCGCGAGATGGAGGAGGTCCTTGCCGCGGCGGAGATCGGCGACTGGGACTCGATCGGCCATATCAGGCGGGCGCATATCTCCATGAGTTTTCGCCGCATGATGCGTCACGCGGGCCACTCCGGCGATGGTGAAGACGACCGCTGAACAAGACGGCCATTGGCGGCGCCGGTGAAGATCCGCTTGGGCCTGGATTCCCACTGACCGTTCGACGGGCAAACATGATGCTATCCATGTTTGCCGTCCTGCCTCGCCCTATGGGCGCTAAGGCGTGCTCAGGCGGCGGCCAATACCAGACGCGGGCGAAGATGTGCGCCGCGCAAGAAACAGCCAACAAGGTTACGGCGTCTCCTTGACGCAGCAAGAAGCAGAACCGTTGGGCAAGTCGGCACGACGCCCTGTCGTCGTGCCGCTTGATGTCAACCGGCTGACCGAAGCGGTCGTTTGCTACTGAATGCCGGTGAAACCGTGATTGGCCACGTTGGTTCGGTGAGTGCCGCGCAGCCGCAGAGCTGCCAGGATTGCCGTCTGGCTCTCCTCCACGAGCACCTCGCCGTTGCAATGCGTGACGATGGTTCGATCGCCATGGTCGCGCAACGCCACGAGATGTTTCGAGTTCAAGCTGACGGGATGCCCGTCAGTCGCTGTAAGCCGTATCCACATGCCAGTTCCCCCTATTGCCCCGTACCGATCATGACCCCGGACGGTCGCAACAGCAATTAAAAAGGACATGCCGTGAGTTCATCGTGAAACATGCGGAACAAAAATGGCGGAATCGACAGGGACAGAAGCGGAATCGAGACATTTCGGTGTCCTGCAGCGGGCCGCCTGAGAACTGAGCGACCGTTTTGGTATCATCTTCTGACGGGCCGCCTCATGGGCCTCCATCGCGTGATCCCCGAGCGTGACGCAGATCATCATTGCGCCCCCAGCTTGCCGCCGTAGATCTCCGCTTCGTGGAGAAGGAATTTTGGCCTGCAAATCATCTTACCGCGGGCCAGCAAGCGGGTGCCGCATCTGGCCTTCCCTCAGCGCGGTTCCCAGTTCGGCGACAAGGCGATCCACCAGTTCCTGCCATTCGGTCCTTCTGGCTTCATGAACTGCAGCCGGGGTTTCCGGAACGCGGGCAAGGGCCAGTTCCGCCTCGGCGAGTTCCTCGCATATGTCGCAGAAAACTTCGCTGTGGCTCATCAATTTGCGGATCGCAAATTCGGCGTTCGGAAACCGACGCGTAGCCGCCGAGAATGCCCGTTCCCTGACTACCGGTCTGTTTTCTGCTCCCACACGCACCATCCTCCAGACACCAGCCTTTGAATCCCCCAGACCCGCGCGACGGCCTTTTGCGCGATCGCATTTTCGATTCGATAGTCCTCTCGCAGCCGACCAGGTGCGACGTTCGATTCGCCAGACTAGATCGGCGTTCGATCGCCGCCCTGCCCGCTCACTCGGATCAGAAATTAACGACAAGCCCAAAGATCGGACCTTGCTGGACGACATCGAAGACAAAGCCATCGTCGCTGTAGTCGACGCCGAGTGCCCGATATCCCGCCACCATGGAAAAACGATCGTTGAAGCGATAGCCCAAACCCGCCGCGACATCCCAGTCGACATCGGCCCCACCGGCGCCGACCAGCCCCCAACCGGTCAGATAGATTTCCGGCGTGAAATAGTAGTTACCCCGGACACCGACCAGCCCGTCCACCCAGGTCGCACCGTCGCTGGGGGAGCGGCCGTCCAGAATGCCGCCATCAAAGGAAATGTCGGTGTCGACCGACCAGACGCGAACGCCGCCAACCACATCCAACCGACCGGAAGGACCGTCGAGGATCGCGTAGCCCGCGCCCAGTAGCCCGGCGAACGTCTCCGACGTCACATCGACACTGTCCGCCAGGATACCCCTTGGTGTGTCGGCGCCGGACGATATCTTCGAATAGATGATATCGCCGAAGATACTGTAGCGGTCGTACCGCGCCTCGCCGATCGCCATGGCGGCAAAGTCCAGGTCATCGAAAATATCGCCGAAGCTGAAATCGATATCGACGGGCGGGAGGCCGAACACACCCGTCTCGCCAGAGAGGCCGGCTGCCCAGAAGTAGGGAGCTACCGTAAACGTCCATCCCGATTCGGTCGTCGTCGTCTTGGCTTCAGGGGTCATCGGCGAAACGGCGTCGGCGGCACTCGCGGCGGAGACGAGGAGGCTCCCCCACAGAAGGCTGCATGCGATAGCGGCTTTCATTGTCCTGTCTCCAATCTGTGATTCCATCCGCAATCGTATAACGACCATCCGTCCGCGCAAGTTACGCGCACACGGTTGCCTAGGACCAGCAGATGCATGTAAATTACGTGGTCTAAACCCGGTCGCCGAACAGAAATGCGCAGACAGCGGTTATCATGCTGTCAACACATGGGGGTGTGTTGTGGTCCAGGCGGAACCATCCGCGCTGAGGGAATTCGATCCCCCCGTTGAGGATTGTCGCAGCCAACTTCAGCGGATTTTGAAAAGCTCCGACTTCGACGCCACCGCCCGCGAGCAGCGCTTCCTCGGTTATGTCGTCGAGGAGACGCTGTCCGGGCGCGCTAACCGGATCAAGGCCTATTCGATCGCCGTGGAGGTTTTCGGCCGCGACGCTTCCTTCGACCCGCAGACCGATCCGATCGTCCGCATCGAGGCTGGCCACCTGCGCCGGTCGCTGGAGCGGTACTATCTGACCGCCGGCCAGTCCGACCCGATCCTGATAACCATCCCGAAGGGCGCCTACGTCCCCACATTTTCGTCGCGACCGCGTCCGGTCGCCGTCGAGATCACGCCGCCGCCCGTTCCGGAAACAGTGGAACGTCCCAAGCCCGCGCGGTGGAGCAATGCATCGTGGCTGACCGTGATTCTCGCCGCGCTTGTCGCGGCGCTGGCCGTTCTGGCGTTCGAGTTGGTGCCGGTAAATCTGCGCGCGACCGCGCCGGAAATACCGCGATTGCTCGTCGAGCCGTTCGAGGATCTGTCGGGAACGGAAATGTCCGCTGCGGTGGCGAGTGGGCTGACGCAGGAGGTCATCGGCCACCTCGCCAAATTCAAGGACATCGTCGTCATCGAATCGACCGAACCGGGCACAGCCGCCGAGCAGCCAAGATTCGTCCTCGCCGGAAGTGTCAGCCTGTTGGCGGACGCGTTCCGTCTGCGCGTCAGGTTGATCAATCGCAGCAACGGCTCGGTGCTGTGGGCGAACAGCTATGACGGCGGCATGGATGTCGGCAAACTGCTTCAAGCCCAGGCCGATATCGCCCGCAACGTCGCGACAAGCCTGGCCCAGACCTATGGCGTTATCTTCCAGGCCGACGCCGCGATCCATGCCGACAACCCGCCGGACGACTGGGCCGCCTATTCCTGTACGCTTTCCTACTATGCATATCGAACGGATCTCGACGCGAAGGCCTATCCGGCGGTGCGCGCCTGCCTGGAGAAGGCGGTGGAACGCTTCCCGAACTATGCGACGGGTTGGGGGCTCCTGTCGCAGACCTACATCGACGGGATTCGGTTCCGCTTTCCATTCGACGCCTCGTCAGCCGCCTCGATCGAGCGCGCGCTTGCCGCGGCAAGGCGGGCCGTGAGCCTCGACCCGCTCAACATCCGCGGCCTGCAAGCGGAAATGATCGCACTCTATCTCGGCGGCGAGATCGACGCGGCGCTGGCCGTGGGCAAGCAAGCCATGGCCATAAACCCGAACGACACCGAACTCGTTGGCGAGTACGGATACCGGCTGGCGCTGTCCGGAAACTGGGACGAAGGATGCCCCCTGGTGGCGGAAGTGCGCGAACGCAATCCGGGGCCGCTCTCCTACTACGAGTCGGCGCTCGCGCTTTGCTCCTATTTCCGCGGCGACAATGCGCAGGCGGCAATGTGGATCAGGAAGGTGAGCGCCCCCGGCAACGCGAATTATCATGCGATCGCGGCCGCGATCTTCGGCGAAGGAGGTCATAAGGCCGAAGCAGACCGAGAACGCGCCTGGCTCGAACAGAACGCGCCGGGGCTGATCGAGAATGCGAGGAAAGAAATCTCGATGCGCTTCGCAAACCCCGAGAATGTGGCGTTTTTCATCGCTTCGCTAAGGAAAGCCGGCTTGGACATCCCCGATTGAGGGTGCCGCCCGACTGACCACGATCTCCCCGTAGGATACAGTTACTTACCTTCCGTGCCCGCCGCCAATGCCCCAACGTCACTCCAGGCAACGATATTGCTTGTGGAACGCGTCGGGAGAAAAACATGACGACACGACGGAAACTTTTGCTGACCGCTTCCGCTCTCGCGGCAACGGCCGGCGTGCTGAACACACGAGATGCGCTGGCGGCCGATACGATAGCGGATTTTCTGTTCGTCCAGACCGCCGACGCGATGAGCTTCGACAAGGCGACGAGCAAACTGACGCTGGAAGGCGTCGGCGGAACGACGCTGTTCTTTTCGGATCGCCCGGAACGGGTCGCCGGCAACATGAAGACGGCCGCCTTCATCCCGTTCTGGAGCAAGGGAAAGGACAGCTTCCTTTCCGATCCGCCGAATGCCGACCTTTCGATCCTGGAAGGAGGCGAACTCCGGCAGGTGGTGGTCGTCCTGGAGCAGCCGGAACTGAATGGCGACAAGCTCAGCTATACGGTGAAGGTGGTCAGCGGTGAAATGCCCGAAAAGGGAACCGACGTTTCTGTCTTCATCGACATCATCGGCATGCCCCTGACGCCCGTGTCCTATGCCGGCGTCGCGAGACGCTCGTTCAGGCGCGCGGTCATGTACTAGCGGCCGGAAGGGATCGGCGGCAGACAACGATCCGCTGCGACGCCAACGTCCAGACAAACACGTAACACCAACGCAACTGAGGGAGCCATCAATGGCGAGACGACTTAACATATTTGCAGGAGCGGTGCTGATGGCCGCTTTCGGCGCAATGGGCGTCGCCCAGGCGCAGACCATAAGCTTCGCCGACGCCGCGACAGTGCTGGCCAAGGACTGCGGAGCGGACATCAAGAAACTCTGCAGCGGCGTCAATCTCGGCAACAATCAGATCCAGAGCTGCCTAGAACGTCATCAGGCGAAGGTCTCGCCGACCTGCACGTCGACGCTGGCCAGCGTCACCGCCTCAATTGAACAAAGGCTGGCGGCGCAAGCCGTCGTGTTCAAGGTGTGCGGCGGCGACGCGGCGACAATATGCAAGGGGGTCAAGGGCGAGGCACATATCCTCCAGTGCCTCATCAAGACCACACGTATAGACGGCGGCAAGTGCAACCAGGCGATAACCGATGCCGGTTGGCGCTGAGCAGGACCGCAAGAGGAGAACCGAAATGTCCCTTCGTCGAATTCTTGCCGGCTTGACGCTGGCCGTTACCGTCTTCGCCGGTTCCGCCGAGGCTCAGCAACTCAGCGACCACCAATTGATCGCCAGCCTTGGCAAGGTCAAGGGAGCCGCCCCGGTCGTCGACGTCGCTATCCTGTTGCAGGAAGCGAATGCCAATGTCGGAAAAGGCGTCGCCGGCCTGCCGCACTGGAACCAGCTTGCACAACTTCCGCAGTTTGCGGTCGAGATCGATTTCGAGAACGATTCGATTGCCATCGAGCCGAAATCCTATCGCACCATCGGGCTGATCGCGGACGCGCTCCACCATCCGCTGCTGCGCCACTACAAGTTCCTGGTCGTCGGGCACACCAGCGCCACCGGCAGCGCGCAGCACAATCTCGAGCTCAGCATGAAGCGCGCCGACGCCATCATGGAGGCCTTAGCGACCACATTCGCGGTGCCGGCGAATCACCTGGTCGCGGTCGGCGTGGGGCAGGAGTTGCCGCTCGCGTCCACCGACCCGAAAGCGGCGGTCAACCGGCGGGTCCAGTTGATCAATCTCGGGCTGGCGGAGTAATCAGCCACGCCGAAACGAACGGGCTTGGCGAAGAGATCGAGACATGAGCGGCAGGTGCTTTCCTGCCGCCATGTTGTTTCTCGGCAGGCATGTCAGTTCGTTCGTTTGTCATGGTCCTTTGTTGGTCGTTGGGCTATGACTTGCAGCAGACGAGCACCGCGCCTGCGACGGCTGTCTCGAAAAGTAGCGCGTACGGGGATAGTGGGACGACGATGAGCCGGTACTGGCCTTTCCATGCTCGAATTGTCGCGTGTGTCCTGCTTGTCGGGGGTCTGCAACTTTCCGGCTGCGCCGACCGTCCGAAGGGCGTGCTGACGCCGGTGGCCGAAACCGAACCCTCCGCCAGCAAGGTGGAGATGATCGTGACGACGACCCGCAGCCACGCGGCCAACCCCGGGGAGATGTTCAGCGGGGAGCGCGCGCCCACCGCGGCCTTCGCGGAAATCACGGTCTCGATCCCGCCGAACAATGTCCGCAAGGTCGGCGAGGTGGCCTGGCCGAAGAAATTGCCGCCCAATCCCGCAACCGATTTTGCCGTCATCAAGGCTGCTGAAGTCGATCGCAAAGGAGCGGAAGTCTGGCTGAACAACGCCGTTGCAAAGAGCCCGGATCGTAGCGTGCTGGTCTTCATCCACGGCTTCAACAACCGCTTCGAGGATTCGGTCTATCGCTTCGCGCAGATCGTCAACGACTCCGGTGCGCACAGCGTCCCTGTGCTGGTCACCTGGCCGTCGCGCGGCAGCCTGCTCGCCTATGGCTACGACCGCGAAAGCACCAATTACACGCGCAACGCCCTCGAAAACCTGTTCCAGTATCTTGCGAAGGATCCGAAAATCAAGGAAGTCAACGTGCTGGCGCATTCGATGGGGAACTGGCTGGCGCTGGAATCGCTGCGGCAGATGGCGATCCGCAACGGCCGCCTGCCGCCGAAATTCAAGAACGTCATGCTGGCCGCGCCGGATGTCGACGTCGACGTCTTCCGCTCGCAGATCGTCGACATGGGCGACCCGCATCCGCAATTCACGCTGTTCGTCTCGCGTGATGACCGCGCCCTTGCCGTGTCGAAGCGCGTCTGGGGCAACGTCTCGCGGCTGGGCGCCATCGATCCCACGCAGGAGCCCTACAAGACCGAACTCAGCGACAATAAGATAACCGTAGTCGACCTTACCGATATCAAGGCCGGCGACGATCTTCATCACAGCAAGTTCGCGGAATCTCCTCAGATCGTGGAACTCATCGGCACCCGCCTGTCGAGCGGACAGACGCTGACGGACAATCGGGTCGGGCTGGGCGATTCGATCGTGGCGGCGACGGCGGGCGCGGCGGCGGCGGCCGGAACCGCGGCGGGCCTGGCGATTTCCGCCCCTGTCGCCGTCCTCGACCAGAACACCCGCGAAAATTACGCCAATCACGTGGATTCACTGGGCATAGATACTCCGACCGGAATCGCCGGCAACAAGGCGCCGAGCAGGAATTGCGACGGAACGGACAGCCAGCGAAAAGCCGGCTGCAACCGATAGGGCGTTCCGCCGCGAGCGGGGTAAGCGACGGCCACGCCTGTCCGGTGGACGCCGCCTCGGGGCTGACTGCTCGACCAACGCTGCAAGTTGTCCCGGCGAAGCCGAAGACAACCGCCAGCTTGACCGCAAAGCCGTAACCGTAGGATTGTTGGCGCTTGGGGCGGGGACAACCTCAAAGCGTGGCATGTCGAGCGGCAACAGGATCAATTCACCGACCCATACCCCATCCGATCCGCAATACCCCCATGAGTGCCGCTTTGCGCTCGAGCCATCGATCAGCCGCCTTATCGAAATGGCTGTCGAGGCCGGGTGGGAGCGAAATCATGTCGCGTTGTCGATCGTGATGCTTGCCTCCGCCGTCGCGCCCGACGATGGCGCTGACATTCGGCAGTAAAACCCGCGGATTTGAATCAAATCCACGTGTGGATATTGAGGTTTTGGCCACGTCCGATTCGTAGACGAGGATTGCGGGCGGCGATCAGGAGGTGCCTATGAGAAGCGATTTTTCCGCCGCGCGGCTGCATTTGGATCGGGCGTACCACTACCTGCGGGGTAACGACGAAGCGAGCCGCAAAATGTGCGAGAAACTCGACGTGCTGCTGGAATCCGTCATAGCCGCTGAGTTCGCGAAGCCCACTGCGCAAGTGGTTCAATTGTCACCGCAACAGATCGGCGGTGTTCGCCGCAGGGCCAGAGAATAAGATCTTACCGTTGTGGATGCCGGCTTCCGCGCGTCTTTTGTCGATTGGCATTTACGTTGGCATAACCCTGCCCCACTATCGTGACGTGAAGCCTGAACACAGGGATGGGACTGCGGATGAAAAAGCGAATTCTCAGGACATCGGCGATGACGGTGGCGTTGGCCGCCCTTTGCGGCGGCGCGGGCGCGGCCGGCATGGGAGACGCTCAGGGTGCATGGGTGATGACCGGCACGATGCAATGCAGCGACGTCTTCAAGCTGGCAGGAAAGAACGTCGAATTCATTGATCGTGATTCGTCCACCAGCACCGGCCTCATCATCGAGGGCAAGAAGGTCATCGCACCTCAGGCAACGTGCACGGTCGAGCGGGTGAAATCGGAGAAGGATCACTTCACCGCGCTGCTCGAATGTGCCGACTCGCTCATGTTCAGCAGCACGTCGGTGTCCTTCAAGCTGTTGCCGGACGGCACGCTGGAACGCTCCGATCCGTCGTTTCCGGACGTAACCTATACCTATGCGAAATGTGAAGCTTCCGATCTGAAGTAGCACGGCTTGCAGCGGACGCCGGACCGCGTCGCCGTCAGCGTTTCAACGGCAAGGTGGTGACTTCTGCGGCGATCGGATAACGCTCCGGTCCGTAGTGACTTTGCAGGTCATTCTGGGGGACGGCATGGGGTTGCAGGTTCTCGTGGCGGGTGCCGGGCCGGTCGGCCTGACGATGGCGTCGGAGCTGGTGCGCTTTGGCATATCGGTGCGCGTGGTCGACAAGGCGGCGCAGCGCACCGACAGGTCGAAGGCGCTGGTGCTTTGGCCGCGCACGCTGGAACTGCTCCAGCAATTGGCGCCGGTCGACGATTTCCTCGCCGCAGGCCAGAAGGTCGTCACGGCCAACATGTGGTCGGGCAGCGCCTCAATTGCCCACATCCGCCTCGATGTCGTCGACACACCCTATCCCTATGCGCTGATGGTGCCGCAATCCGAGACGGAGCGGGTTTTGGGAGAGCGGCTCGAAAGCCTCGGCATCACGGTGGAGCGCCAGGTCGAGCTGGTGCGGTTCGAAGAGACAGGCGAAAAGGTCGTCTCGGTGCTGCGGCACCCGGACGGCCGCGAGGAAACCGTCGAGAGCGACTGGCTGGCCGGGTGCGATGGCGCGCACAGTACGGTCCGCCATGGGCTCGGCCTGGAGTTCCAGGGCAATACGATCCAGAACGATTTCGTGCTGGCCGACATCCATGTTTCGGGGATGCGCAACGATCCTCCCGAGTTGAATATCCATCTGCACCGCGAAGGCGTGCTCGTATTCTTCCCGATCACGGCCAACCGCTACCGGGTCATCGCCGATCTGGGCGAAGCAAAGGGGCCAAAGCCCGCAGATCCGACCTTGCAGCAGATCCAGGAAATCACTGACCGGCGCGGGCCGGGTGGCATTACCGTGTCCGACCCGATCTGGCTGTCGGCCTTCCGGATCAACGAACGCAAGGTGCGCGACTATCGCAGGGGCCGCGTCTTCCTCGCCGGCGACGCCGCCCATGTGCACAGCCCCGCCGGCGGCCAGGGCATGAACACCGGCATGCAGGACGCCTTCAACCTCGCCTGGAAACTGGCGCTGGTCTGCCGGGATATATGCAGCCCCGATGCACTTCTGGACAGCTATTCGAGCGAGCGCAGTGCGATCGGCGACCAGGTGCTTGCCGATGCGGGCCGGCTGACGGCCATCGCGACACTGCGCAACCCCATCCTGCAGACGATGCGCAACACGGTCGGCCATATGCTGCTCGGCCTGAGGCCGCTGCGCGAGGCGATGGCGGAGAAGCTGACGGAAGTGTCGATCGGCTATCCCGGCAGTCCGCTCAACGGGCCGGATACCGGCGGCCATGGCGGGCCGGGACCGGGCGAACGTATCCCGCCGGCGGCGGATGGCGCCCGCTGGACTGTCGGCGATGCACCGCGCTTCACGCTGTTCGCGGAAGCCGGAGAGGATGCCAACCGGCTGTGCCGGGAGTTTCCGGACCTGCTCGATCCCAAGGTGCGGCCGACACTGCATGACGGCGGATTGTGGCTTGCCCGGCCTGACGGCTACCTCGCCGCGGCTACCCGCGAGGGCAACATCGCGGTGCTGGCCGACTATCTTCGCGCGCTGCGGCCGGACGCGAGATAAAGCCCGGCAATCTTCATTCAGGTGATCGAGTAGCCGCCGTCGACGACCAGCGTCGTGCCGGTGATGAAGGACGCGACCGGCGAGCACAGAAACAGCACCGCACCGGCAATATCCTGCGGCTTGCCCCAGCGCTTCAGCGGAGTGCGCGCCAGGATCGGGCCGGAGCGGGCCGGATCGTCGCGCAACGCTGCGGTCAGCGGCGTCTCGATCCATCCCGGCGCGACAGCGTTCACCCGGATCGGGTCGCCGGCATAGGCGATGGCCAGCGATTTGGTGAGCTGCGAGATGCCGCCCTTGCTCGCCGCGTAGCCCGGCACGAGGCCTCCGCCGAAGATCGACAGCATCGAGGCGAGGTTGACGATGGCGCCCTGCCCCGACCGCGCCAGGAGCATCCGGGCAGCGGCGCAGACCCGCATCGTGCCGCCGAGATTGATGTCGACCACCTGGTCGAACACTTTTGGGTCGAGCTCCTCGCCGCGCCGGATGATGCCGGCGCAGTTCACGACGATGTCGAGTTCGCCCAGTCCACTCACGAGCGCCTTGACGGCCTCGTCATCGCGCACGTCGAGTTTTTTCAGCGACGCTCCGCTCAAATCGGCGTCGTCGGCCAGCACGTCGATTTCGGCCTGCGCCACGCCGGTCGCGGTCACAGTCGCACCGGCGCGCAGGAAGGCGCGCGCCACACCCGCGCCGATACCCGACGTACCGCCGGTCACCAGCACGCTCCTGCCGGTAAACCAGCCGGACGCCCATTGGTAATCCGCGTCAGCCTCGCTCATGGTGCCGTCCTCGGCCATTTCCGCTCAACGGACAAACTGGTCGACATAGTCGGCTCCCAGCCCGACGCTTTCGTAATGCGCGCGGCACATGTCGATCTTGGTGAACACGTCCTCATAGCCGACGTGCTTGTTGTTCTCGTCGAGATAGACCATCGAGCCGGTGATGTTGAAGAAGGTGATCATCTCGGAGCAGTCCTCCGGCACCAGCAGCGTATGGATCTCGCCCGGCGGCTCGAACACATAGGAGCCCGTCTCGGCGATCCAGTCGTGCTCGCGATAATGCCACCTTCCCTTGATGACATAGCCGTGCACCGGGTTGGGATGCAGGTGCCGCGACAGAACTCCGGCGCGGCGCACACGCAACAGGTTGCACCACTGGCCCTGCAGCGTGTTGAGCATCAGCGGCCGGAACCACACGCGGTCGGCCTGCGGCACCCAGACCCGCTCGTCGTCCGGCTCGGCCTTCACCGCGATCTCGGGCGGGGCAAGCCGATGCGCCGACCCCGCCATGTTCTTGTACATACCTCGTCTCCCTGATGTGAGCGATCAAGGTGCCGGATGCGCGGGCCGGCGGCAACCCGCAGCCTGGATCACGCCTTGTCCTGCGCGTTGCGCCAGGCGATGTATTCGTCCTGCACCGCCGCCGTCAGCGGGTAATATTTGCGCAGGTCGCCGCCCTGCGACAGGCGGAAACGCGAGAACTCCTCCCACTCGGCATGCTCGCTCGCCCGCTCGATGAGTTCGGGCGCCAGCGCAACGGGCACCACTACCGCGCCATCGTCATCGGCGACGATGATGTCGCCGGGCATGACCAGCGCGCCGCCGCAGGCGACCGGCACATTGACCGCGAAGGGAATGAGGCTGGTCTGCGCGTGGTAGTTTGGCGTCACGCCTTTCACCCAGATGCCGAGGTCGAGTTCCCTAGCTTTTGCCGAATCGCGGATGCAGCCGTCGACGACGACGCCGGCGCCCTTGCGGCCGGCAAAGAAGGTCAGCATCATCTCGCCAAAGATGCCGCTCGCCATGTCGCCGCGCGCGTCGACCACCACCATGTCGCCGGCCTGTGCGGGATAGAGCACGTGGCGGTGCAGTTGCAGCTCCGGATTGTCGTATTCGTTGGCGCCGTAAAGGTCCTCGCGCTTCGGCATCATCTGCAGCGTCAGCGCCGGGCCGGCCACGGAGCGGCCGGATTTGAGCGGCATCGGCCCGTGGATATGCGGGTCGCGGATGCCCATCAGGCTGAGCTCACTGCTGGCGGTGGCGGTGCCGATGGCGGCAAGCGCGTCGGAGAGATGGCGGGGCGGGCGGACGATGTCCTTGATATCTGAGGGGGATTGCACGGAAGAACCTCGATGTTGGAGTAAGATGGTTGGGCGCGGCCGGTTTCAGGTCGTCGCGATACGCTGGCCGGCAGCGTCGAACAGGTGCAGATGCTCCGGCGACATCGACACGAGCAGCGTCTCGCCGGGCTTCTGGCGAATGCGCTCGCGGAACACGCCGACGATGTCGTGGCCGGCCAGCCGCATCAGCACCTGCGTCTCGGAACCCATCGGCTCCACCGTCAGGATCTCGGCCGCCAGCCCGTTCGTATCGAGCGAAAGATGCTCCGGCCGCACGCCGAGGCTGATCGTCTCGCCTTCGTGCCGACCTCCGAGCGACGGGACGGCTATCGCCACACCGGCAGCGGGAACGAAGCGGCCCTCGACGATCCTGCCCTTCAGCACATTCATGGCCGGCGAGCCGATGAAGCCGGCGACGAACAGGTTTGCCGGAAAATCGTAGAGCTCCAATGGCGTGCCGACCTGCTCGACGATGCCGTCATGCATGACGACGATGCGATCTGCCATGGTCATCGCCTCGATCTGGTCATGGGTGACATAGACGGTGGTGGTCTTCAGCCGCTGGTGGTTCTGCTTGATTTCCGAACGCATCTGCACCCTGAGCTTTGCGTCGAGGTTGGACAGCGGCTCGTCGAACAGAAAGACCTTCGGATTGCGCACCATGGCGCGGCCCATGGCGACGCGCTGGCGCTGGCCGCCGGAAAGCTGGCGCGGATAGCGCTTCAGGTAGTTTTCTAGGCTGAGCATCTGCGCCGCCTTCGCCACGCGCTGGCGGATCTCCTCCTTCGGCGCGCGGGCGAGTTTTAGCGAAAAACCCATGTTCTGCTCGACCGTCATGTGCGGATAGAGCGCGTAGCTCTGGAACACCATGGCGATATCGCGTTCCTTGGGCTGGACGGCATTGACCACTCGCCCGTCGATGGCGATCTCGCCCGAACTGATGTCCTCCAGCCCCGCCAGCATGCGCAGCAAGGTCGACTTGCCGCAGCCGGACGGGCCGACGAGCACGACGAACTCGCCGTCGGTGATGTCGACCGAAACCCCGTGCAGCACTTCCACGGCGCCATAGGCTTTTCGGGCGTCCCTGATCGATACTGATCCCACTGATGATCTCCAGATTGAAGGAATCAATCGTCCCAGCGCGGCGATTTTGCCGGGTTGATACGGCGGTCGCCCCGGTTCAGGGCGCGGACCTGGTCCATCTCGGCGTCGGTCAGGCGAACACCGAGAGCGGCGAAGTTCGCTTCCAGATTGGCTTTGCTGGACGAGGCGGGAATGACGACGTGGCCCTCGCCCATCAGGAAGGCCAGCGCCGCGGCGGCGGCGCTGACGCCATGCGCCTTGCCGATCGCCGCCAGCACCGGGTCGTCATGCACCTTGCCCTTGACCAGCGGCTGGTAGGCGGTGAGCGTCAGCCGGCGCGAGCGCGCATAGTCGCGCAGCTTTGGTGTCTGCATGTAGGGATGGATCTCCACCTGGTCGGTGGCGATGGCGTCGTCGCCGAGCAGCGCGCGGGTCCGTTCCAGGTCGGCGATGGGGAAATTCGAGACGCCGATATGTTTCGTAAACCCCTTCGCCTTCGCTTCAGCGAGCGCCAGCATGTAGTCCTCGAACGGCACAAAATCGTGCTGCGACGGCCAGTGGATCAGCAGCAGGTCGACCCGGTCTATGCCAAGCGTTTCCAGGCTCTTCTCGACGCTCGGCATGAAGCTCGCTCTGTCGAGATTGGTGTCAGCGACCTTGGTGGTGACGAAAAAGTCGCCGCGCGGCAGGCCGGAGCGGCGGATCGCAGCGCCGACGCTGCTCTCGGTGTCATAGCTTTGCGCGGTGTCGATATGCCGGTAGCCGACCTCGATGGCGGTCAGCAGCGCTTCGATGCCGGCTTCGCCGGTTCGGCCGAACGTGCCGAGGCCGAGTTGCGGGATTGGAGAGTTGTAGGTCATAAAAAATTTCCTTGATCAGCCTTTGGTGGCGCCGGCGGTCAGCCCGCCGATGAAAAGACGCTGCATGGACAGGAACAGCAGCGCGATGGGCAGCGTCATCACCACCGAGGCCGCCATGACCGCCCCCCAGTCGGTGTTGAACTCGGTCGAGAACTCGGCAAGGCCGATCGGCAGTGTCTTCACCGAGGAATCGGTGGCGAAGCACAGCGCGAAGATGAACTCGTTCCAGGTGGTGACGAAGGCATAGACCAGCACCGAGACGATGCCCGGCAGCGACAGCGGCAGGGTGATGCGCAGCAGGCAGCCGAGCCGGCTCGCCCCGTCGATGATCGCCGCCTCCTCAAGCTCGACCGGGATCGCCTTGAAATAGCTGGTCAGCATCCACACCGACAGCGGCAGGGTGATGATCATGTAGACGAGGATCAGGCCCCAGTAGGTGTTGACCAGTCCGAGCACGCGCAGCGTGACGAACAGCGGCACGATGATCGCCGCGGTCGGCAGCAGTTGGCCGACCAGCACGAAGGATTGCAGCAGCGGCTTGCCCTTGAAGTTGAAGCGGGCGAAGCCGTAGGAGGCGAACACCGCAAGCACCAGCGCCAGCGCGGTTGCGCCGATCGAGATCACCAGGCTGTTGAGGAAATAGCGCGGGATGTTCGATTCGAACAAAACCTTGCGGTAGTTGTCGAGCGTCGGCATTTCCGGCCACCAGATCGGCGGGATCGTATAGAGCTCGCGCAGCGTCTTCACCGACGACAGCGCCATCCACCAGAACGGGAACAGGCAGACCACGACCACCAGCAGCGAGCCGATGACGATCAACGGCCGCGAAAGGCCGGGTCGCTTCAGGGTTTCCGCCTTGGCGTTCATGGCTGGTCACCGCTGGAGGCGAGGGTTTTGATGTAGACGAACACCACCACGATCGCGACGCCGAAGAACATCACCGAAAGTGCCGCCGCCTGGTTGAACTGCACGCCCTCGAACGCGGTGCGGAAGATCTGGATCGGCGTGATCAGCGTGCGGTTGGCCGGCCCGCCCCTGGTGATGGCGTAGATGATGGTGATGTGATTCAGCGCCCAGATCACCAGCAGCAGGGTGACGGCGACGATCACCATGCGTACCTGCGGCAGCATCACATACCAGACCTCTTCCCAGAAACTCGCGCCGTCGATGCGCGCCGCCTCGTAGAGGTCGTTGGGGATGGATTGCAGGCCCGCCAGCACCATGATGGCGACGAAGGGGAACATCTTCCAGACATTGATGGCGATCATCACTGGCATGACGGTACTGCCATTGGTCAGCCAGCCGACCGGCTCGTCGATGACGCCGGGCGCCGTCAGCATGTAGTTGATGATGCCGAACTCGGTGTGCAACATCCACGCCCAGGTGGTCGCCGCGACGATGCCCGGCACGACCCACGGAACAAGCGTGACCGAACGCACCAGCGCCCTGCCCCTGAAATTCTGATTGAGCAGGATGGCCGTCAGCACGCCGAGCACAACCTGGAAGACGATCGAGCCGAACACCCACCACAGCGTGTTCCAGAAGGCGATGGGCGTGGCGCGCGCGGCCAGGATGCGCCGGAAATTCTCCAGCCCGACATATTCGCCCTGGTTATCCGTCACGCTGAGCAGCGCTGTATAGGCGACCGGATAGGCGATCAGCATCGCCAGCAGCAGAAGCGCCGGCAACACGAACAGATAGCCTGTCGATTGTCTCTGCATTCGTGGGTGCTTCCCGCGTGAAGGCAGCGCCCCGGTGGCCAAAAAATGCCGCCGGGGCACCGGGGAGGAGCGCTCTGGTTACAGCAGCGACTCGATTTCCGCGGCGGCGCCGTCCATGGCCTTCTGCACGTCCTCGTCACCGAGCAGGATGCGCTGGATGCCGTCGAAATAGGCCTGGCTGATCTGCACCCAGTTCGGATGCGCCGGCACCGGACGGCCGTAGGGCAGCATCTCCTTGAACACCTGCAGGATCGGATCGTTGAAGCGCTCCGCCTTCATGGCCGAGATGCGCGCCGGGAACGTGTCGGTCAGCACTGCCTGGTTCTCGGATTCGGCGAGGAAGGAGATCAAGGTCTTGGCGTCGTCGGGGTTCTTGGCCGAGGATGGCACGACGAGGCTCCAGCCACCGAGGATCGCGGCGGTCTTGCCGCCTTCCGGATGCGGGATCGCCATCACCCCGACATCGATCTTATCGTTCTCCTTGCGGATCGACGGAACATCGAACTGGCCCGACTGATACATCGACACCTTTTCGGCGATGAACAGGCGGCGGTTGGCCGTGCCGTCATTTTCCAGCGTCGAGGCAGGCGACAGCTTCTTCTTGAAGAAGTCGGTGTAGAAGGTCACCGCCTTGACGCTCTCGGGCGTGTTGACCAGCACCGTCTTGCCGTCGTTGGAGATGATGCCGCCGCCGACCATCCACATGAACGGCAGCGAGCGGAATATGGTGTTGCCGACCTCACCGCCGCCGGTGATGGCGAAGCCCGACTTGCCGTTGACTGACAGTTTTTCGGCGGCCGCGACCAGCTCGTCCCATGTCTGCGGCGGCTTGTTCGGATCGAGACCGGCAGCGGTGAAGTCGCCCTTGTTGAAAATCACCGCATGCGTCTCGATGCGGTAGGGGATGCCCCAGAGCTTATTGTCCCAGGTAACGTATTGGAGCGCGGCCGGGATATAATCCTCGCGGTCCTTCAGCACGTCGTCCAGCGGCAGCACCAGCTTGTTCTGCGCGTAGCCGTTCACCCAGCCATGCTGCACGTCAACAATATCGGGCGCCGCACCCGACTGCAGCGCGGTCAGCACGCGCTGCGGCAGGCCGTCCGTGGTGGTGATCTCCAGCTTCACCGTGATGTCGGGATGCGCCGCCTGGAATTTCTCCACCAGCGTCTTGGCCCGCGCCTCATTAAAATTCGGCGTCCACCAGGTCACCTCGCCGGCGAATGCCATGCCGGCCGAAAGCGCTGCGATGGCCGCGCTCAGCAATGCTGTCGTCTTCAGTCTCATCGTCATTTCCTCCCATGCGACACAAGCGTCGCGCCCGGCCCGCCGGCCGGATCGTCGTCACCGCCCCACGGCGGCGATTGCAGGATTGCGGACAGGTGCCGGGCGCGTCGCCGACAGCGCGGCGGCATGCACCACCAGCGCCTTCATGTAGCCGACCGTATAGGCATGTCCGGCGTGCCACGGCGCGGCGCAGTCGAGGTCCGGCACGTGATCGGGCACCAGCACGCCGTCAAAACCCTCCTCATGCAGCACCCGCACGATCTCGGCCATGTCGACGTCGCCATCGTCGACGAAGGTCTCGACATAGTTCGGCACCTTGCCACGCACATTGCGGAAATGGACGTAGGCGATGGCGCCCGCGCGGGCGAAGCGGCGGGTCGTTTCATAAATGTCGCCATCGCGCATCTCGGCCAGCGAGCCGACGCAATATTCCAGCGCGTTGGCTGGGCTCGGCGCGATGGCCAGCAGCCGATCGTATTTGGCATGGCTGTTGACCAGCCGCGCCGTACCGCGCAGCCGCTCCACCGGCGGATCGTCTGGATGCGCGGCGAGCCGCACGCCCGCCTCCTCCGCCACCGGCACGAGTTCATGCAGGAACCATTCCAGCCGCGCCCACAGCGTCGCCTCGTCCACCGTCTGCGCAGCCGCGCCCGCCACCGCATGGCGGTAGCGCATGTTGCCCACTATTCCGTCCGGCAGCGGGCTGTCGATGTCGATCTCGTCGGCGGCGAACACGGCGGTCACAGCGTTTCCGCGCGCTATCGGCTTGCGCTGCCAGCCCCAGACGCCGGCCAGCGAGAAATTGTAGCCGATGACCGGGATGCCGGCACGGCCGGCATCGCGCACCAGCGCCTTCATCGCCTCCATCTGCTCCAGCTTGCGCGGCCCGTCGAGCAGGATGTCGGACCAGAAATTCGGCGAGATATTCTCCATCGCCGCAATGCTCAGCCCATGGCGGTCAAGCATGGCGACCATGCCGGCCATATAGTCGTAGCTCCACAGCGGCGCGTCGATGCACTCGCCGTTGATCGGGCCGACACCACCCGCGAGATAGGCCGAGCTGTCGGCGTTGCGCGTGTAGTTGGTGAGATGGACGACCACGTCGCGCACGCCGAGCTGGGCGGCAAAACGCGCGCCCTGTTCGCTCAGCGAAGCGCCATGCAGAGAAAGTCCGACCCGCAACGCCATCCTCCGTCCGTCTCCTCCCGATTGACGCCGGCTCTTTGTCCTTCAGTTCACATTTGAACTCTGTCAATTCTATGGATAACTATGATGGCAATGACCCTGCCTGTCAACCGCGCAGTTGCGGTGGTAATGTTTTGTGGGAATTTCGATACGCCGCCTGCCTGGAAGACCGTTTGAGAACCGGCTGGCGGTGTGGATTGCAATGACACCTTGGGGACCGGAAAGCATGGCGATCAAGCAGATGCATAACGTGGGAATCGTCGTCGAGGACCTCGCCGCGACGATCGATTTCTTTCGCGAACTCGGCCTCGAACTCGAAGGGCAAGCCATGATCGAAGGAGAATGGGCGGGACGCGTCACCGGACTGGGCGATCAGCATGTCGAGATCGCCATGACGCGCACACCGGACGGCCATAGCCGGCTCGAACTCTCCCGCTTTATTAGGCCGGCGGTCGTCGCGGATCATCGCAACGCCCCGGTCAACGCTTTGGGCTATCTCCGCGTCATGTTCGCTGTGGACGACATCGACGACACGCTAAAACGGCTCCGCGCATGCGGCGCCGAGCTCGTCGGCGAAGTCGTCAGGTACGAAGACGCGTATCGGCTCTGCTACATACGCGGGCCGGAAGGACTTCTCATCGGACTCGCCCAGGAACTCGGGTGAGGGGATCGCGGCCGACCAGCACCCGCTCAAGTTCCTCGAGCGCCGACACCATCGTTTTGGTCTTCCACTCCAGCGTCGCCTCGCCGACTCCCTCGATACCGTCGTCCGTGTAGAGTTCACAAAAACAAAATTGGTGCGCGAGACATTCGCGATGAACACCTTTTGGGCGACGATCTTCATTTCGCACCTTCGGTGGCGTTCTCGGCAAAAGCCTCTTCCAGCATGGCGCGATAGTCCTCCGCCGAGGCGGCGCGTGGATTGGTGGCATGGCTGTGGTCGGCCAGCGCCCGCTCGATCACCCAGTCGAAATGCGCGCGCGAGACGCCCATCGCGGCAAGGCCGGGCGGCAGGCTGAAGCGCCGGTTGAGGGCTTCCAGCTCGGCCGCCAGATCGGCATCCGCCGGCAATCCCATCGTCGCCTTCAGCCGCGCCAGCTTGTCGCCGACATCGGTGGCGTTGAAGCGCACCACGATCGGCATCAGGATCGCGTTCAGCGTGCCGTGATGCAGCTTCAAATCCTTCAGCCCGCCCAGCGCATGGCTCAGCGAATGCACGGCGCCCAGCCCCTTCTGGAACGACAGGCCGCCATGCAGCGCGCCCATCATCACCTCGCCACGCGCCGCGAGGTCGGACCCGTCGACGAAGGCTTTCGGCAGGTTTCGCCAGAGCCGCCCGGCGCCATCCAGCGCGATCGCCTCGGCGGGCGGGTTCAGGCGCGGCGAAAACAGTGTCTCGATGCAATGCGACAGCGCATCGAGACCGGTCGCAGCGGTGAGGTAGGGCGGCAGCCCCAGCGTCAGTTCGGGGTCGCAGATGGCGCGGCGCGGAATAAGAAACGGACTGATGAAGCCGAGCTTGCGTCCATCGTCCAGCGTCAGCAACGAGGCGCGGCCGACCTCCGCGCCGGTTCCCGCCGTCGTCGGGATGGCAATCACCGGCGCGACGTTTGCCGAGATGCGCTCGATGCCGCCATAGATGGCCGCATATTGCTCCAGCGGCCCGGCATGCGCCGCCAGCAGCGCCACGCCCTTGGCGAGGTCGATCGGCGATCCGCCGCCTAGCGCGACGATCCCATCGCACTCTTGCGCGCGGTAGACATCGAGCGCCGCCTGCACGGCGCTTTCGGGCGGGTTGGTCGGCGTGTCGAGAAAGACCGGTGCGCCGGTGGGCAGCATTGTAGTCACGGAGCCGACGAGGCCCGAGGCGGCAAGTCCATGGTCGGAGATCAGCAGCGGCCGCGCGATCTTCAGTTCGGCCAGCGCCGCCGGCAGCAACTTCAGTTCGCCCGGTCCGAAATCGATTGCCGTCAGATAGGTGATGCGCGCCATGTCAAAGCCCCTTCAGACGCTTGATCGCGGCGGGTTGCATAGCATCCGGCATCATCTGCATCAGCTCGATTCGATGCCCGTCCGGATCCTCGATCCAGATCTGCCAGTTGCCGTCGGCGCCCAACACTTTCGGCCGGATCATCTCGACGCCCGCCGCGTCGAGTTCACGCACGGTCTGCTCGATATCCGGCACGGCAAGGCACATGTGGTTGAAGCCCACGGCCTCCCGTTCGGCGGCGCGCTCGCCCTCGCCTTCCGGAAAAATTTCGAGATACTGGTCGTCGGTGATGCGCAGATAGACCAGCCACAGCCGCCCGTCGCGATCGAGCCGCAACATCTCGGCGAAACCGAGCTTGTTGATATAGAAATCAAGCGTCCTCTCCACGTCCTTGACCCGGATGGCGACGTGAGCGATCGATGAAACGGTCAGCATGAAATGTGCCCTATGAATGGCTGTTCGAGATGAGAAGCCGGCCGTATCGCACGGCGTCGCATGTCGCGCGCAGGTGCAACGGGCATAGTCTACACCCTGTCATCGGCCAAAACTCCTCCCGGCTCTGTCACGCCAAATTGGACGGTTGGTTCGACCTTCTATCCAAATATGAACTTTGACAGTTCAATTTCCTATGCTAGTGACAGGCAGGTGATTGTCAACCGCAAGGGCGACGCATGAACGACATCAACGAGGACGCGGCCAGCAAGCACACCATCCCGGTCATCGACCGGATGATGGACGTGCTGGGCGAACTCGCGCACCACGCTTCCGGCCTGACCATCCGCGAGCTCACCGAGACCTTGCGGCTGCCACGCACAACTATATACCGCATCCTCAATTCTCTGCAGCAGCACAGCATGGTCCGCCGCGACGAAGGCGGCGCCTATCATCTCGGCCGTCGCCTGCTGTCGCTCGCCGCGCATGTCGCCTCGCGTGCCAGCGAAGTCGATCTCGCCGCAATCGCCCAGCCTTTCCTCGACAAGCTCGCCGCCGAGCTTGGCGAAGGCATAAAACTCAGCGTCATCGACCAGGACGGCATACTGGTGCTGTCGGCCGCACAGGGCCGCCGCGAATACGCGCTGACCGTGGCGCCCGGCCAGCGCATGCCGATCCATGCCGGCGCGGCGAGCAAGCTGCTGCTCGCACACCTGCCGCCGGACGAGTTGGAATACTGGCTGGCCAAGCCGCTGATCGCCTACACCAGCAAAACGGTCACCGACCCGAAACGGCTGCGCGCCGAGCTTGCGAAAATAAAACGTCTCGGCTGGGCGCAGGACAAGGGCGAGAACGCACCCAGCATCCACGCTTTCGCAGCACCCGTGGTCACCGGGGGCGGCAAGGTCGTCGGCGCGCTGAGCGTACCCTTCCTCGCCGGCGCCGAGCCAAGCCGCATGGAGGAGATTCGCATGGCGGCGATTGACATGGCCAGGACCATTTCCCAAGCGATGCCGGACTGACAGACGTCCGGGCGCGCGTCAGATCACGACGAAATCGGCGTTGGTCACCGCCAGCCCCACCGCCATTGTCGCGAACTGAACGGCGGCCATCGCGCCGGTGCCGTCGGCATCGTAGAACAGGCCGCCGGTCGCGGTGTCGTAGACGATGCGATCGTCCGCATCCTGCGCGACACCAGCCGCATTCGCGGAGAAGGCGCTCGCCGCCAGAAGCCCGGTCGTGCCAAGCGCCGTGAAGACTGCGTTCTCCAGCCGGATCGTGTCGGCCGCCACGCTGAAATCCGCCAGCGTGTCGACATTGGCTGCGCCGAGCGCCGTGGAAAAGACGAAGAAATCCTGGCCGTTGCTGCCCCGCAGCGTGTCCGAGCCGCCCTTGCCGTCGATGATGTTGGCGCCAGCATTGCCGGTGATCGCCTGCGCGAATTCGTTGCCGGTCAGGTCGATGCCGGAGGTTCCGGATGTCCCGTTGGTGGTGATCACCTCGACATGCACGCCCGCGCCGAGCTTGTAGTCCACCGCCGCCATCACCCGGTCGGATGCACCCTGGGAGGAGGTCTCGACGATGACGTCACCGGAGTTGTAGATGCGGTAGGTGTCGTTGCCGCCAAGGCCGATCAGGGTGTCGCTCGCACCTTTGCCGCCGTCGCTGAGCACGTTTGCGCCGGCATTGCCGGTGATTGTCTGGCTCATAGCATTGCCGGTCAGGTCGATCGACGCCGTGCCGCCGCTCGACGTGGTGCGCAATTGCTCCACCTCGGCGCCGGCCGCCAGAGCGTAGTCGGCGGACGCGGTCACCCTGTCGGCGTCGCCTTGTCCGGCAATTTCGATGACCATATCCGCCTGGCTGTTGACGTAGAAGATATCATTGCCGGAGCCGCCCGCCAGGGTGTCGGCGCCTGCGCCGCCGTTGAGCACGTCGTCGCCCGCTTCCCCGTTGATGACGTCGTTGCCTGCGAGACCCGACAGCGTGTCGTCTCCGCCGCCGCCATGAATAGCGTCCGCGAAATTGCCGCCGGTCCAGCTATCGGCGGCGGCGGTTCCGTCGAAGACCGTTGCGTCGAAAATCTGGGCGCGAATGCAACTGCCGTCGCCGTCGCCAATATCCTCGGACTGCCAGGTGACAACGAAGCGTCCATCGGGCAGCGCGGTCGCGGAAGGATTGAACTGCTTGCCGGCGGCCACGGTGTTGACGATGAAATCGTCGCCGGAAAAGCTGCCGTCGATGTTGACGATCCGCGCGCGGACGCACAGGCCGGAGCCGTCGCCGGTGTCCCCGGAATACCAGAGTGCCAGCGCACGGCCATCGGCGAGCGCGATGATCTTCGGATCCGCCTGGTTGCTCTCGGCCGTCGTGTTGACGATGAAGTCGTCGCCAATCGGATTGCCGTCGGCATCGAGGAAGCGGGCGCGGATGCAGCCGAAAAAGCCGTCCGCGGTGTCGTCGGATTCAAAGATTGCCAGGATGCGTCCGTCGGCGAGCGTCGCGAGGCCGGGATTGGTCTGGCCGCCCGAGACGGTGGTGTTGACGATGAAGTCGTTCCCCACGTTGCTGCCGTCGGCATTGAAGAGCCGCGCGCGCATGCACTCGCCCTCGCCGTCGCCGCCGTCGGACGAATTCCACGACACCATGAAGCGGCCGTCCGCGAGCGTCACGATGACCGGCGAGATCTGCAGATCCAGCGTGGTGGTATTGACGATGAAATCGGCGCCCACCGGGCTGCCGTCGGCCTCGAACAGCCGCGCGCGGATGCAGGTCCCGGAACCGTCGCCGGTGTCGTAGGACTGCCAGGTGGCCACGAACCGGCCGTCGTCGAGCGGCGTGATGGCGGGCCGCGCCTGGCTCGCCGCCGCAGTGGAGTTGGCGACGAATTCGATGCCCTCCGGATTGCCGTCGGCATCGAAGAAACGGGCGCGGATGCAGGAGGACGAGCCGTCGCCCGTGTCGAAGGACGACCACATGGCGACGAACCGGCCGTCCGGCAGCGCCGACACCGTCGACAGGACCTGGTTGTTCCCGGTGATCGCATTCAGCACGAAGTCGCCGCCGGAGGGGCTGCCGTCTGCCTCGAACAACCGCCCGAACACGTCCTGACCGTTGGCCGGGGTATCGGACCGCCACGACACCAGAAAACGACCGTCGGCGAGGCAGGTGACTTTTGGCACGATCTGCGCGCCGGCCGTGGTGGTGTTGACGATGAAGTCCGGACCTAAACGTTCGATGGGCATGAGCCTGCCTGACCCCGAGATGAACCCGAGGACATTATCCGGCAACAGCCGAGATTGTGGCAAGCGGCCCCGGCGGAAACTGTTTTCAGGACAAGGTAAGGACGCGCCCCTGTCGGGTGGGGAAGGTTGCGGGCAACGGTCCGGTCGACAAATCTGCCCCTCCGCCATGGCTTCGCCAACAGGTGAGAAACGGCATTTTTCAGGCAGCACAAATCTTCGCCGCGCGGCGGAAAAATTCGCACCGGCCGTCGATTCTCAGCTTTTCAGATTCGAGGGTGACGCCCGTCATGAACTGTCCGGTCGCGGCTGTTCCAGCGCTTCCAGGGCCAGCGCATGGGCATGCGCCAGAATCTCATCGATCTCACGGATGCCGCGGCGGTGCGTCGCGGTGGGATCGTAGGGCGACAGCCGGCTGCCCGGCGGACGCCCCAGCCACAACGGCCGTGTCCGCTGGAAGCGGACCGTGCCTCGCTTCGTCCTGCCGCGCACGACCACGGCGCTGCCGATCTGCCGCATCTCCGCGACCGCCGCGTCGCAGCGCGCCTTCCAGCGGGCGAACCGTCTTGCCTGTCTTGGCAGGTCGTCGAGGGCGCACCAAGTGCTGCGAGCCGCAAGGAGAGCCGCGCCGCATCGATCGGGTCGTCGAGCGCTGGCGGCGGCGGCAGCGGAGCCCGCTCGCTGAAGCCGGGAACCCAGATGCGCGGCACGCCGCGCGCCGGGAGATAGTGGCGTCGGACGCGGAACGGATACTTTTGGGGATCGAACAGCGGCAGGCTGATTGTGCGGGGCCTGGCGGCGCGGCGTTCGGCGGCTTTGCGCTCTGCTTCGTAGCGGGCAAAATCCTCGCGCGACAGGGTGACGGCGAGGCCGAGGCGGCGCATGGCGGCCACCGTGTCGGCAATCTTCGGCTTCGGCTTGCGCGGCCGCAGCGGCGGCAGCGTCACCACGATGCCTTGCGCCGCCGCGATGACGAGGCGCCTGGCGGCGGATTCGGCCGGGCGCAGCAGCCGCAATATGGCGCGGTAGAGGTGGCGGGGGAGGGTTGACGCACCGCCGGCCATTTCGGCCATGCCGACGAGCATAGCCAGGATGCGCTTCAGCGCCTCCCGGCTCGATTTGCGGTATCTCGTCCATCAACTCCACCGCCTTTCTCCATCACACGCGGACGGAGTATCGCACAGATCGGTTTTGATGTAAATAATCCCAGGATAATAATCCTATCTCTTTACGCCCCCCTCGCACAATACATTGAAAAGGCTCGACTTTTCGAGGCGCAGCGGCCTGCCCGGAGTGCCTCCCGGCTGAATGCAAGGGCACGGTCCGGAAGAATGTCATGCCTGTAAAAACAAGTTAAATCAGAGCCTTGACGGCAAGCCTGGTGGATTCTGGCGTAACAAGCATGACCGAGAGCTACCAAAAGCGGCTTTCGGATCGACCGGCCTCCGGGCCATCTGCAATATCGACCGAGAGGAGAGCGCCAGGCTCTGCACGCCAATTTTCGCGGAGAATGCGTGCCCAATGAAGGCAGCGCAAGCGGTTGGAAGCCGAAGCCTCTGCGAGGGCAAGCGGGAACTTCGCTTGTCGCGACGGATGACATTGAATCCGTCGTCTTGGCGGGGAGAAGCCGGCCGAACCCGCCTTGGCGCGTCTTACGCTTGATGCCGACGCTGAATGTCCGCTTTCGACCCGAGGCTGTGTGAAAACACGACTCCTCATCGAGAGCACAGAATATTGTTCTCCATGAGTACGCTTGGAACCACCCAAACGATTATGCAATTCTCGGTCTAGGTCGATCTGGGAATAGCATTCTTCATCCATGGCTCGACGTCGAGTTTTCACACAGCCTCGACCCCATTGCGGCCATTTACGGTTGATACGATCGCTGCCGAAACCTGCCGTTCGTTCGGCTGCGTCCGATGGCAAAGACGGGGCCGGAAGCAGCAGGTCCGCATGTGGTGACGACGCAGATTGGATTAGGAAGCTTGTAGCTAAGTAAGGCTCGTGGACGGATATCTCGCCAAAGAGCAATCGAAGTGATCCGATATGCTTCAACCCGTATCTCCACCGCGCTCGCAACCAAGTCGAGCGGTTATTCAACAGGGATTAAACAATGCTGCCGGGTGGCGACGCGCTACGACAAGCTGGCGCCGAACTACTTTGCTTTCGTTCAGCTTGCCTCGATCACGTTAAGGCTTCGCAGGAGTGATCCACGTCCTTAGCCAGCTTCAACGTAGCGAGTGATGCTCTGATCTTGAACACTTGCAACCAATTCATCCGCGCGGGACAAAAGCCGGCAGAGCAAAGGAGAGGAATTTGCCTGGTTGTAGCCGAGAGTGAGATCGACGGTTGGTGGGACGCCCTCGAGCGCTCTAGCAACAACGTTTGCCGCCAGCATATTTTGCGCATAAAGCGGAACGAGAGTCACTCCGCCGGTGGATGCGACCAGCGACATGGCCGAAGATATGTTCTCGCCTTCATACTTTGCCTTGAGCACGATCCCAACCTTCGACGCATAGTCCTGAATGACACTGTGCAATACGGGAGATGTTCTCGCCGAGCTGACATAGACCTCGCGAACAAGATCCTGTGGGCGAATCCTTTTGCGCGAGGCCAAGCGATGGGCTGCCGGCAGAACTGCGATCAAGGGCTCCTTCGCCAACAACTTGAAGGTCAGGCCCGCGTTCTGTTTTTCAGGGCGGAGAAAGGCAATGTCCAGCTTCCCGCGAGCTAAGGCGAGGGCGAGTTCTGGCGAGGACTGACTACACAAGGTGACTTCGATCTCAGGCTCTTCCTCACGGAGGATACGCAACAAGTGGGGGAGCCACATTACCTCCAGTCCGACCATGAACCCCATGGAAAGTGCTGGCTTATGCGGCTGTGCGGTCCGCCGCGCACCATCTTTCGCCGCTTCGACTTGCGCCAGCGCCAGCCGCGCGTGATCGAGAAAAACTCTTCCGGCATCGGTAAGCGCCACGCCACGCGTCTGGCGCTCTAGCAACTGCACGCCAACTTCGGATTCCAAATCACGAATCTGCCGGCTCAGCGACGGCTGCGAAGTGTTCAGGCGCCGTTGGGCAGCGTTCAAAAAGCTACCTTCCTCCGCGACTGCAATGAAGTAGCGCAAATGCCGAAGTTCCATTCTTCCCCCGATATGCTTCCAAGGCATACATCGCAGCCTACAAGGTCCTTGTCTTCAGCGAAAGCAAGACTTAACGCAGGGGCTCAACCAAAGGAGATTACAGCCATGTCCACGATCACAACAACAGACGGTGTCAACATCTTCTACAAGGATTGGGGATCAGGTCAGCCGATCGTTTTCAGCCACGGTTGGCCGCTCTCAGCGGACGACTGGGACGCCCAGATGACATTCTTCCTTCATCACGGGTATCGGGTCATCGCCCATGATCGGCGCGGCCACGGCCGGTCCGACCAGCCCAGCAGCGGCAACAACATGGACCACTGGGTTGCCGACCTCGCGGCCCTGACTGAACACCTCGACCTGCGCGACGCCATCCACATAGGGCACTCGACAGGTGGGGGGAGGTCGCTCGCTATGTCGCTCGCCACCAAGAGCGAGTCGCGAAGGCGGCGCTGGTCGCTTCGCTTACGCCGAACATGTACCGGAGCGAGGAAAACCCGTCCGGTCAACCGCCTGAGTGGTTCGAGGCGATCCGGGCAGGCGTGCTGGGCAACCGGTCGGAGTTCTACCGTTTTGTCCCAGAGAATCCGTTCTACGGCTACAACCTCGATGGGGCGAAGCCTTCGGAGGCGATCATTGCGAACTGGTGGCGCCAAGGCATGGCCGGCGGAGCCCTGGCTCACTACGCGACTGTCGACTCTTGGCTCGAAGATTATACCGAAGACCTCAAGAAGATCACCGTGCCGGTACTGGTGATGCACGGCGAGGCTGATCAAGTCGTCCCGTTCGCAAGTTCAGTGCCGCGCGCGGTCGAGCTGCTTAAGCACGGGTCGCTAAAGACTTATTCCGGCTACCCCCATGGGATGCTAACCACACATGCGGATGTCCTCAACCCCGACCTGCTCTCGTTCATCAGGCCTTAACCACAACTCTCATCGATTATGGCCTTTAGGGGTGTAGTTTGAGGAGGGTTCGGGCTTCGCCGTAGTGACGAAGGTACGAACAAGAAGCTCAATCCCTCCTCGAAATTCGTCGGGCAAGCTCGGACAGCCACCTGGGTGGCCGCTTTCCCTACTCAGCCGCCGATAAGCGGTCGGTCAGGTTCTCACCCGAGGCTGTGTGAAAACGCTTCTCATGCCTAAAAGTGTAAAATTCTGTTCTCAAAATCTGTTGTTGGCAGCGCTTGATAGCATCAACGTTCTAAATATACGCCCCCGTCAGGAGCGACATTCTCGTGCGCAAGGTCCAGGTTGAGTTTTCACACAGCCTCCACCCCATTTCGGACATAGGCAGGCTCCACGCCGCACTCGGACGAGACTGGGATGGGGTTACCTTGCCATCACGCTTATTACTGTGGGTGTAATAAACTGTCCCCAATCTTTGCGCCGTCCCGGCCACAAGCCTTCCAACCGGTTCCGGGTTTCCAGACGGACCGGGTAAAACTGTTCCTGTATTTCAGCGCTTCGAAGCTCCCTTGGGCCTGAAACGAGGAGGCCGTCCCGCCGTGCCAGCCGCCGCCCTCAGACAGGAAATTTGCCGCCGCCGCCAACGATCTGCCTGGCGAGGCCTACCGTTCGTCACAAGCCTGTCCTACAGTCCCGCTCAAAAGCTTTGTTAACCGCTTGCCGTCATTGCGGTATTTCGACTCGTTTCAAGGGGACCGAAATCGTGCTGTTGTCCGGATTGCGTTCGTCGCTCGCCGCGGCCCTGTTGTGTTGCACGGCCCTGGGAATGGCATCGGCGCAGGAAGCCGCGCAAAAGCCGGCGGCAGCCGTCGAAACGGCGGCTGTGAAGCTCGGGGAAGTGACACGCCAGGGCAAGTTCGTCGGCACGGTGCAGGCGATCCAGCAGGTCAATCTGATGGCCCGTGTCGAGGGTTTCCTCGATTCGGTCGACTTCCAGGAAGGCAGTTTCGTCAAGGCCGACAGCCTCGCCTTCGGCATCGAAAAGGACACCTACCAGGCCGCGCTCGACGGAGCGAAGGCCACGCTGCAGTCGGCGCAAGCCAGCGTGACCGGTGCGGATGCCAACCTCAAGCAACAGCAGATCACGCTCGACCGTCAGATCGCACTGCTGAAGACCAAGGATGTTCCACAGTCGACGGTTGACCAGGCGACCGCGTCGCGTGACACCGCTTCCGCCCAACTCGGGCAGGCACAGGCGCAGGTCGCGCAGGCGCAGTCGCAGGTCAAGACCGCCCAACTCAACCTCTCCTACACCGACGTCAAGACGCCGATCAGCGGCCGCATCGGCAAGGCGCAGATCACTGTCGGCAACCTCGTCTCGCCGTCGAGCGGCACGCTCGCCACCGTCGTCCAGACCGATCCGATCCGCGTCGTCTTCTCCATCTCCGATCGCGAATATCTGCAGGTCGTCGACGCGTTAAAGCCGAACAACAAGGGCCTCATCGCAGGCGCGTCAAAATACCAGCCCGCGCTCACGCTCTCCGACGGCACCGCATACAACCAGCCCGGCAAGATCGCTTTCATCGACAATGCGATCGACCCCAACACGGGCACCATCGCCGTCTATGCCGAGTTTCCTAACCCCGGGCTGCAGCTCGTCCCCGGTCAGTTTGTTTCTGTAACCGTGCAGGTCGGTCAATCCGTGGAGCTGCCGCTGGTGCCCGCCTCGGCCGTGCTGCAGGACAAGGACGGCGCCTATGTGTTCACGCTCGGCGACGACAACCGTGCCGTGATCCGCCGCGTCACCCTGGGGGAGCGGGTCGGCGTAGACTGGTCCGTGCAGTCGGGGCTGGCCAGCGGTGAGATCATCATTGTCTCCGGCATCCAAAGGGTGCAGGCCGGCATGGTCGTGAACCCAACGCCGGCCAAGACGGGGAACTGAAACAATGTTCGCCGACATCTTCATCCAGCGCCCGCGCCTGGCGATGGTCATCGCCATCCTGATAACGCTGGCCGGCAGCATCGCGCTGCTCAACATCCCGGTCGCGCAGTATCCCAACATCACGCCGCCGACCGTCCAGGTGACCGCGACCTATCCGGGCGCCGACGCGCAGACGCTGGCCGACACGGTCGCGATCCCCATCGAGCAGCAGGTCAACGGCGTCCAGGACATGATCTACATGGCCTCGACCGTGAGTTCGACCGGCACCTATACGCTGACGGTGACCTTCGCCGTCGGAACCGATCCCGACATCGCGCAGGTCAACGTGCAGAACCGTGTTGCCCTGGCCCAGCCGCAACTGCCCTCCGCCGTGACTCGCCTGGGCGTCAACGTGCGTGCGCAACAGCCCAATTTCCTGCTGATCATCAACGTGTTCTCGCCCAAGGGCACGAATGACGGCCTGTTCCTATCGAACTTCGCGCAGATCAACGTCGTCAACCCGCTGTCGCGCGTCAACGGTGTTGGTTCGGCCAACCTGATGGGGCCGCTCAACTATTCGATGCGCATCTGGCTCGACCCCGAGCGCATGGCGGCACTCGGGATCACTACCGACGACGTCACCAACGCGATCTCGCAGCAGAACGTGCAGGCGGCGGCCGGCCTCATCGGCGCACCGCCGATCCCCGACGACCAGGTGCTGCAATATTCGATCACCGCGCTCGGCCTGCTCGACAGTCCGGAGGAATTCGGCAGCATCATCGTGCGCACCAGCGAGGCCGGCGGCATCGTCCGCGTCCGCGATATCGCGCGCATCGAACTCGGCGCACAGACCTACAGTTCGGTCAGCCAGTTGAACGGCGCACCCGCTGCCACCATCGCCATCTACCAGTCGCCCGGATCGAACGCGCTCGGCGTCGCCGCAGGCGTAAAGACCGAGCTGGAGCAGTTGAAAAGCCGCTTTCCCGACGACGTCTCCTACCAGGTGATCTACGATTCGACCGACTTCGTGCGCGCCACCGTCGACGAGATCATCCATACGTTGATCATCACCGCCGTCATCGTGCTGATCGTCGTGTTCGTCTTCCTGCAAGACTGGCGCGCCACGCTGATCCCGGCGGTGACCATCCCCGTCTCGCTGATCGGCGTCTTCGCGGTGCTGCTGGCGTTCGGATTCTCGGCCAACACAGTCACGCTGTTCGCGCTCATCCTCGCTATCGGCCTTGTCGTCGACGACGCCATCGTCGTGGTCGAAAACGTGCAGCGCGTGATGGAGGAGCAGCCAGGAACCACGCCGGCCGAGGCGGCCAGCCTCGCCATGCGGCAGGTGACAGGCCCGATCGTATCGACGACGCTGGTGCTGATCGCGGTGTTCCTGCCAACAGCCTTCCTGCCCGGCATCACCGGCCAGCTCTACCGCCAGTTCGCCATCACCATCACGGCGTCGGTCACCATCTCGGCGATCAACGCGCTGACGCTCAGCCCGGCGCTGTGCGCCGTTCTGCTGCGGCATCCCAAGCCGGCGCGGGGGCCGTTCCGCTGGTTCAACATCGGGCTGGACGGCACCCGCAACGGCTATACCAGCATAACCGGCTTCCTGGCGCGCCGCTCGCTCGTCGCCGGCCTGCTGGTGGTGCTGGTCGGCGGCGCAGCCTACTGGATGTTCACAAAGACCCCGACCGCCTTCATCCCCAACGAGGACCAGGGCATCCTGTTCGTCAACGTGCAACTGCCGGACGCCGCCTCCCTGCCGCGTACCCAGGCGGTGCTCGACAGGGTCAAGGACATCGGGCGAAGCATCGACGGCGTCGCCAACGTCGTCACGGTGTCGGGCTACAGCCTGCTCACCGGCGCCTCGCAGCCTAACGCCGGCCTGGCGTTGATCGTCATGAAGCCGTGGGACGAGCGCAAGACGCCGGAGACTGGCATGCGCGGCATCTATACAAACCTCAGCCGCCAATTTGCGGGACTGTCCGAAGCCAACGTCATCGCCTTCCCGCCGCCGGCGATCCCCGGCGTCGGCAACGCGGACGGTTTCGACTTCCGCCTGGAGGCGCTTGGGGGGCAATCGCCGCAGGACCTCGCGCAGGTCATGCGTTCCTTTATCGTCGCGGCCAACGCCGATCCGTCGATCGGCTCGGCCTACTCGACCTTCTCGTCCGAGGTGCCGGGCATCTTCCTCGATATCGACCGGGTGCGCGCCGAGCGGCTGAACATCCCGATCTCGACCATCTTCAACACGCTGCAGGCGCAGCTCGGCTCCGCGTTTGTCAACAATTTCAACATTCTGGGCCAAGTCTACCAGGTCAATGTCGCGGCGGACCAGCAATTCCGGCGGACTCCTGAGGACATATTGACACTCTATGTCCGCAGTTCCACCGGGGTGATGGTGCCGGTGCGCGCCTTCGCCACCGCCACTACGACCCTGCAGCCGACGCTGCTCACCCGCTACAACCAGTTCACTAACGCCAACATCAACGGCACGCCGGCGCCTGGCGTATCGTCCGGCCAGGCGATGGACGCGCTGGCCGAGGTCGCCGCGAAGTCGCTGCCGGCCGGCTACGCCTTCGAATGGTCCAGCCTGTCCTACCAGGAGGCGCTGGTCAGCAACCAGACGATCGTGGTCTTCGCGCTGGCGATCCTGTTCGGCTACCTCTTCCTCGTCGGCCAGTATGAAAGCTGGACCATCCCCTTCGCGGTCATCACCTCGGTGACGGTGGCCGTGCTCGGCGCGGTGCTCGGCATCAAGGCGATGGGGCTCGGCCTGAACATCTATGCGCAGATCGGGCTTGTGCTTCTGATCGGTCTGGCGGCGAAAAACGCCATCCTGATCGTCGAGTTCGCCAAGGAAAGCCACGAATCCGGCAAGCACATCGTGGAAGCCGCGATCGAGGGCGGGCACATGCGCTTCCGCGCCGTGCTGATGACGGCATTGGCCTTCATCCTCGGCTCGGTGCCGCTGGTGATCGCCACCGGCGCGGGTGCGGCCAGCCGCGTCTCGCTGGGCGCCACCGTCGTCGCCGGCATGCTTGCCGCCACTTGCGTCGGCATCCTGGTCATTCCCGGCCTCTACGTGCTGTTCGGCCTGCTCGGCGAGCGCACCAACACGCTGTTCCGGCGCAAGAAGCCTGCCGAGACGACGGAGGGCGGCCACGCCTGAACGCCATCGTCCGGGTCGACATGGGCGGCCCTGCCCGAAACAAGCGCGAAACATTTTTTGCGCCGACCGAAATCGGATCGAAACAAACACACGTCATAGGTGTATCGTGGCTGGAATTCCTCCAGCCGCCGATGCCCAAGCGGAGAATGGCGGCGTGGACAAGGACGAGCCGAGATTCTTCTGCAAGCGGGAGCCTTCCGGTCAATGGGCCGTATGGGATTCCGTCCAGAACACACCGGCCACGCTGGGTGGCGGGCCTTTGCGCGGACGCGAGGAAACGCGCGCCCGCTCCGCCTGCGACATCCTCAACGCCATCTACCGGAGCCAGCTCGACGCGGATTCGCTGCGCGAGCGCAACGGTGTGGGAGCGCGGTCCGGCTCCGCCAGCGAGGGCCCGCGTGGCGCCCGGCCGCAGGCCGAGCGGGCGCAGGAAATTACCGGCTCTTCGATTGCGGACTCACGCGAGGGCCACGGCCTCGGTGGCCATATCCGCGTCGAATTCAGCAAATTGAAAGCCGCAGGCCGCAATTGCACGTGAGTCCGGCGTTGCCTCGGAGGAAAGTTGCAAGCACCCCGACGGATCCCCCCCCGGTCAGGCGATCCTGGCCAGCAGGCGGACCAGCGTTGCCGCCTCCCTAGCCGAGAGCGGCGCCAGCGTCTCGGCGGTGATCTTCTCCGCCTGCGGGATCAATTCCTCGACCACGCGCCGGCCCTCATCGGTAAGGCGCACCATCAGCCGGCGTTTGTCTGCATCGTGCTTGCCGAGTTCGACCAGGCCACGCGCCGACAGCCGGTCGATGACGCCCTTGACGGTCGCCGCGTCCATGGCGATGAGCGTGCCCAACTGGTTCTGCGAGGTCTCGCCGGCGTCGCGCAATCGCGCGAGTGCCGCAAATTGCGGCGGCGTCAGGTCGGCGATGCGCGCGGCGAAGATCGCGACATGGCGCTGGTGGGCACGGCGCAGGATGAAGCCGATCTGGTCCTGGAGCCGGTAGCCGTCTGGCACCGGCTCGTCGGCCGCAACCAGCTTCAGCACGTTCTCGTCCCGGCTCATCGCTGGCCGTCCCAGACTTTTATGTCGGCCGCCGCCAGCCCGCCCATGCGGTCATGAACGCGGCCGCCGATCGCCATGGCGAGCGCGAAGACGATCTCGTCCGGGCGCGGTCCGTCGACCGCGCAGACCGTGATCGCGTCGAAATGGCTGCGCACATAGGCGGCGTTGGTGTGGCCGAGCGGCACGTCGAGCGACGCGCCGAAGCCGCCGACCTTCATCGCCGACGGCACGATCGCCTTGGCGCCGCCCAATCTTTCGCGCATGGCGTAGCCTCCCGGCACATGCCACAGCGCGCCATGCTCGATCTCGCCCGCCGTGCCGACGATCGCACCCTTGCCGTAGGAATCGATCGCCTTGAAGTCACTGCCCAGCGCCTCGATCAGCCGGTCGGTGAGCAGCAGTCCGAGCGGCTTCAGACCCTCCATTGCCGGCTGAAGTTCTTCGGCATAGCGGCCGGCAAAGGGGTTTTTTACGACCGCCAGCGCAGCAGCGCGAAGACGCGGCTGTTGCACGACCGGGCCGCCATCGTGGAAAATCTCCTCGGTGATCACTGCCACCTTGCGGATGGGGAAGTCAGGCATGCAGGATTTCCTTTGAAGTCATTTGCATTTGCGCGGGCAACAAGAACGGACTTGGAGCCGAAGGATTTGGCGCTACGTCGCCCCGACGACCCGCAAAGCCGTCGCCGCAAATCCTGCTCTCTCCCGCCAGGAACAGCGCTGCCGCCTCGATAAAACCCCGCTCCCACAAATCCTCGGCAACTGCAAAGCCGGCATCCAGAGCAGAACCGACCTCGATTTCGGTCAACGTCCCGACATTGACCGTCACCAGCCGCTCGCCAAGATCATTGTCCGGCGCAAGCTCCCGCGCCGGCCGGCGTGCAATGGCCTCATGCCCCGGCAGGTCGACGGCGTTGGCGATCACCGTCGCAGCCGCGTCGGCCTGTGCGCCAGTGCGTGCCAGCACGGTGACGGCATCGGCGATGCCCAGCGAAAAGCTGCGGCCGCGCCAGCCTGACGTGGCGATGCCCCGCACCGGATCCCCGGCGCGGACTTTGAGCCGATCCGCAAACCCATGGCCCGTCCCGGCGACGGCGATCGAAAGCTCCTGCCCCGCCGCCAGATGCAGCGCGATGTCGCCGCCATTGTTGACATAGGCGCGGTCCAGCCTGCGCCCGGCAATCAGCGCCTCCAGTATTTCGTCGGCTACCGATCCCGCCACCGCCGCCATCGGGGTGAGGAACTTTTCAGCCAGCGGAACCACTGCCGCCTCCATGCGGCGTGCGGTCGCGACGGAAAAATCGCGCGGACGGCCAAGGCTTGCTGGGCGGCGCAATTCCGGAAGTTCCTCGACCAGTTCGCCGAGCACGGTCTCGAATCGAGCCATCGCCTGTTCATAGGCCGTCTGGACCTCATCCGGCGCGCCAAAAGCCTCGACGATCAGGTCGATCGGCCCGTGGTTGAGATGCAGCCGCTTTCCATCGGGCAGCCAGTTTGCCTGCGCCGCCTGCATCAGGCGGACCCTGCGCGATGCAACTGCGCCAGCGGCGGCCACGGATTGTTGCGCGGAGCAACCGACTTGCGACGGTCGTTGAAATATTCGCCGCCCTTCGCCAATACGTCCTCGACGCTACGAATCTCGGCCTCGTATCCGCCCAGCCGGATATAGTCGTCGCGGCGCAGCGTGAACTCGATCGGCGCGACCAGCGCAGGCGTCGGCACGTAGCCGAACGCGCCCTCCGGCACACGCATGACGTCGACCATGAGCGTGATGCCGCCGCCCGGCCAGACATAGACCGGCGCGCCGCCAACCGTCACATAGGTCTTCAGCCCTTGCACCGAGCGGGTCAGGTTGACCGGGTTTTCCGTCACGCCAGCGCGCAAGCTACCGCCCGCCCCGCCGACGAACAGGACCGTGCACAGCGCCGGCTCACAGTTGTCCTCGATCAGCCCGACCGATTTGCGCAGCCGCTCCGGGAACGGCTTTTCGACCGGCTTCAGCGCCTCGTCGAGTTCGAAATAAGCGAACTGTTCACCGGTGGTCGACACCATCAGCAACGACAGGCCCGGTCGCGCGCCCTTTTTGACGTTCCAGTCGCCAAGGATCGACAGCGGATCGGAGATCGTCGTGCCGCCCCAGCCGAGGCCGGGCTCCGACACCTTGAAATAACGGCCGGGCGTCGAGCGGCGGCCGAGGATCTTTATGCCGGTGTCCTCCCAGCCCAAGACCTTTCCGGCCTGATGTTCGGAGACGACGCCGGTGATGTGGTCGTCGACCACCACCACCTCGTCGACCAGTCCGCGCCATTGCGTGGCGAACATGCCGATGGTCGCCGAACCGCAGCCGACGCGCATGCGGTGCTCGACCTTGCCGTCGATCACCGGCGCCTTGCCGGCCTCGACCACCACGGTCGCGCCGCCGTCGATGCTGAGTTCGACCGGCCTGCGGTTGCACAGATTGAGCATGGCGTCGCAGGTGGCGCGGCCCTCCTGCTTGGAGCCGCCGGTCAAATGATGCACGCCGCCAAGCGACAGCATCTGCGAGCCGTATTCGCCGGTGGTGACGTGGCCCACCGCCTCGCCCTCGCTACGAACCGTCGCCGTCTCCGGGCCGATATGGCGGTCGGTGTCGATCTTTATCTTGACGCCGCAGTAGGAGAAGATGCCCTCGGTGACGACCGTCACCAAGTCCACCCCCTCGACCTCCTGGCTGACGATGAAGGGGGCCGGCTTGTAGTCGGGATAGGTGGTGCCGGCGCCGATCGCGGTGAGGAAGCGGTGGCCGGTATTGACCAGTTCGCCGTTCCATGGCGCGCGCTCCGCGCCGAACGGCACCACTGCCGCGCCGCTTTCGGCGGCATGCTCCAGAATGGTCAGCGGGTCGCAGCGCACGATCTTTCCGCCGAAATTGCCGTAGCGGTCGCAAGCGCCAGTGCGGCCCTCGGCGATGTAGCACATGACCGGACAGGCATCGCAGCGGATCTTCTCCGCCACCTGTTTTGCGCCGGGATCGTGGGTGTCGAAGCGTTCGGCGAGTTCGCTCATGGGGCGAGCCCCTTCCCTTCTCCCCGTTCACGGGGAGAAGGTGGCCCGAAGGGCCGGATGAGAGGCAGCGCTGACGCCGCAACGTTTCCGCCGCCCCTCACCTGCCTGCCGGCATCCTCTCCCCGTGAACGGGGAGAGGAGCGACTGCCGCGATGCCGTCCCATCATCGTCCCTCCCTCTCCCGTATCGCCGCCCTGAGCCGGCTCGGGGTGGCGGGAACCTTGTCCACCATAACGCCCGTCGCATGGCGGATGGCATTCAGGATCGCCGGCGCGGTCGGGATCAGCACATGCTCGCCCAGCCCTTTGGCGCCGAACGGGCCTTCCGGATCGGGCACCTCGACCAGAATGCTCTCGATCGGCGGCACGTCGCCGAAGGTGGGGATCAGATAGTCGTGCAGATTCTCGGTGCGGCCGGGGATATATTCCTCCATCAGCGCCATGCCGATGCCCTGTGCAATGCCGCCCTCGATCTGGCCCTCGACCAGCAGCGGGTTGATCGCTCTGCCGACATCGTGCGCGGCGGTGATTTTTGTCAGCCGCACGGTGCCGAGCTTCAGATCGACCTCGAGTTCGGCGATCTGGGCTCCCCAGCCATAGACGGCGTAGGGTTTGCCCTGCCCTTTCTCGTCGAGCGGCAGCGTCGGTGGGTCGTAGGTCTCCTCCGCCGCGAAGACCAGCCCGCCCTGGTCGGGCGACAGTTTTGCAAGGTCGATGTGCCGAGTGGCGGCGCCTTCCTGGATCAGCAGGCATGATCCGTCGAGCCTAAGCCGTGCCGCTGCCGACACATTGGCAAAGCGCAGGATTTTTTCACGTAGTGCGAGTGCTGCCCTTTCCGCTGCCTTGCCGGTCACAAAAGTCTGGCGTGAGGCGGACGTCTTGCCGGCGTCCGGCGTGATGCCGGTGTCGGCGCTGCGCAGTTGGATCTTCTCAAGCGGCAGGCCGAGCGCGTCGGCGGCGATCTGGGCGATCACCGTGTTCGAGCCCTGGCCGATATCGACCGCGCCCTGGTGCAGCACCACCGCGCCATCCGGCGACAGGCCGATGCGGATGGTCGAGGGATTGGGCAGCGAAGTGTTGCCGCAGCCGTAGCAGCAGGACGCCACGCCGACGCCGCGCCTTGTCGTGCCTTCGCTTTGGTTGAACGCCTCAGCCTCGGCCAGCGCACGATGCCAATGCGGCTGCAAGGCTTCGAGACAGGCGGCGATGCCGACGCCACGCTCCAGCACCTGCCCGGTCACCGTCGTCGCATCGTCGCGCAGCGCATTTTTGAGCCGGAAGGCCAGCCGGTCCTGGCCGAGATTTTCCGCCAGGTCGTCATAAAGCGCTTCCTGCAGTATCGTCGATTGCGGCACGCCGAAACCGCGGAAGGCGCCGGAAATCGGCCCGTGTGTATGGATGGCTGCGCTTGTGGCACGATAGTTGGGCGTCAGATAAGGCCCCGAAGCGTGAACCGGCACGCGATTGGCCACCGTCGGCCCCCAGCTTGCATAGGCGCCGGTGTTGAACTCGCCTGAAAACACCATGGCGGTGACGCGCCCTTCGGCGTCAGCGCCCACCGTCGCCTCCATGATGGCCGGATGGCGTTTCGTCGTCGAAATCATCGATTCGTAACGTGTGTAGGCAAGCGCGGCCGGGCGACCCGTCTTCAGCGCCACCAGGCCAATCAGCGGCTGCACCGACATGTCGAGTTTTGAACCGAAGCCGCCGCCGGTCGCGGTCGGCACGATCCGCACCTTTTGCGGGCTGAGGCCCAGCACCTTCGCAACGTCGTCCCGGTCGAGATAGGGCGCCTGCGTGCAAGCGGTCACCACCAGCGTGTCGTCATCCATCACCGCGAAGCCGGCTTCCGGCTCGATATAGGCGTGTTCGACATAGGAGGTCTCGATGCGCCGCGTCGCCGTGATGGAAGCCGCCGCGATTGCCGCGTCCGGGTCGCCGCGCTCGACCAGGCCGGTGGTCAAGACGTTGTCGGTACGGCTTTCATGGATCAGCGCGCCGGTCTTTGCCGCACAGGGTTCGAGCATATGCGGCAGCGGCTCCCAGGCGACTGGAAATTCCGAAAGGTCGAGATCGACAATGGCCTCACGTTCGCCGGCGACGAGCGCCACCGCCTCGCCACGGAAGCGCACGAAATCTTCAGCCAGCGCCGGCTGGTCGGCGAACACCGGGATGGTGCCGAACCGGTTCTCGCCCGGTATGTCGCGCGCGGTGAACACGGCGGTGATGCCGGGACGGGCTTTGACGAAACCGTCGGTATCACCCAGCGAAAACCGCGCGTGATAATGCGGGGAGCGAACGACCGCGACCCACAGGGCGTCGGCCGGAAAACCATCCGCGCCATAGGCTTCCGCACCGGTCACTTTGGGAATGCCGTCGAGGCGGATCGGCGACGCGCCGACGGCGTGGCCGAGGCGTATCGCGTTCGTGGATGTGGCTATTGTTCCATTCAAGCAGCCTTGCGTCGGGGACAATAGGCCAAACGTTTGATGCGAGGCACCCCCCTCTGCCCTGTCGGACATCTCCCCCTCAAAGGGGGAGATTGGCAGCTTCGGCCCCGCTTCCTCTCTTGCGACATTACCGATTAGCGAAAGGCAAGCGGCCGGCTCAATCTCCCCCCTTGAGGGGGAGATGTCCGGCAGGACAGAGGGGGGTGCCTCGCGCGACATTTCAAACATATGCGATGCTATTTCGGACGCATCCCCCGACGAACCCGCCCTCCCCGCCGCCATGACCGCCGCGACGATCTTCCGATATCCCGTGCAGCGGCAAAGGATGCCGCCAAGTGCATCGCGAACCTCGTCCTCACTGGGCGACGGGTTGCGCTCCAGCAGCGCAGTGGCGGTGACCAGAAGCGCGGGGGTGCAGATGCCGCATTGCGCCGCACCGTGTTCCAGGAACGAGGCCTGGAGCGCCGACAATTTGCCGTTCGCCAATCCCTCGACGGTGCGCACCGCGGCTCCATCGACGCCGCCCGCCGGCACCAGGCACGAGCATACCGGCTCGCCGTCGAGCAGCACCGTGCAGGCGCCGCAGTCGCCGGCGTCGCAGCCCACCTTGGTGCCCGTAAGCCGCAGATCGTCGCGCAGAACAGCAGACAGCCGCCGCAGCGGCGGCACGGAGACGGATACGGGCCGGCCATTGACCTCGAAGGCGATCTCGGCGCGATCCACGTTCATGCCGCCCTCGCCCCGGAGAATTCAGGCCCGGCCGCCTCCATCAAGGCGCGGGAAATGATCTCGCGCGCCGCCTCGAGGCGGTATTCGGCGGTGCCGCGCACGTCGTCGATCGGCGACAGTTCCGGCAGCGGCGCCACGCGAACCGCCTCCGAAAATTCCGCACCCGGCCGCCGTCCCGCCAGCGCCGCTTCCAGTCCAGCCAGCCGCCGCGCCACCGCCGAGCAGGAGCCGACTGCAATCGCGGCGCGTGCCACGGTCCCGTCGGCGCCCAGTTCGATACGCGCTGCCGCCATGGCGATGGAAATCACCAAGTAGCGCCGGGCGCCCAGCTTGAGGAAAGCCGATCTGCCGGAAGCGGATTGTTTCGGCACGCGGATTGCCGTCAGCAACTCGTCGTCGCGCCGCGCCGTCTTGCGATTGCCGAGGATGAAATCGGGCAAGGGCAGTTGCCGCACGTCACCCAGTGAACGCAGTTCCACCTCGGCGTCAAGTGTCAACAGCGGCGGCACGCCGTCGGCGGCAGGCGAGGCGTTGCAGAGATTGCCGGCGACCGTGCCGACATTCTGGATCTGCACCGATCCGACCTCGCACGCCGCCTGCCGAAGTGCGTCGAAGGCCGGCGGCAGATTTGCGCGCACGACATCCGTCCAGGTGGTGCGCGCACCAAAAACCCAATGACCGGGCGTCTCCGCGATGCCGCGCAGTTCCGCCAGGGCGTTGATGTCGAGGACGTTGTCGCGGAACGGCCGCGCGCCTTGCGCGGGATAAAAATCCGTCCCGCCGGCCAGCAACCGCCAACGGTCCTCCTTCAGGAGGCCCAAGGCCTCCCCAACCGTTTTGGGTTTCGCGTAGCGGGTCACGCAATGCCTTTCCGGCGGAAGGACCGGCGAAATTCATTCGTATGCAAACGATATCAGCACCACGGAGATTGTCAAAGGCGGCGATGGGAAACGGTCGCTCGATGACAATTCACATAAACGTCAGGAGGCTGGCGGCGAATCCCCTCCCGCAGGGTTGACGCCGCCCCCTGTTTCCGCCGAGTCTCGCCAGAGCTTGGGGTGCGGGGCGCATCAGGCTGTCTGCTGGTTACCGGAGGGGACATGAGCCAGGAAGCGCTGGTGGTGGTCGACGTGCAAAACGATTTCTGTCCAGGCGGCGCGCTGGCCGTCGTGGACGGCCACAAGATTCTGCCATTGGTCAACGAGCTGATCGCCACATTCGATCACGTCGTGCTGACGCAGGATTGGCATCCCGACCAGCATTCCAGCTTTGCCTCGATGCATCCGGGCCGCGAGCCGTTCCATTCGGTCCAGATGTCCTATGGCGAGCAGACTCTGTGGCCTGACCACTGCATTCAAGGCACCGGCGGCGCCGCCTTCCACCCGGCGCTGAGATGGACCAAGGCCGAACTCGTCGTGCGAAAAGGGTTTCGCCGCGACATCGACAGCTATTCCGCTTTCTTCGAGAACGATCGGGCGACGCCGACCGGACTTGCCGGCTATCTGCGCGAACGCGGCATCGGCACGCTGACGCTGGTGGGACTGGCGACGGATTTCTGCGTCGCCTATTCGGCGCTGGACGCCGTGCGCCTCGGCTTCGACGTGACGGTCAGGCTCGATGCCTGCCGGGCGATCGATCTCGGCGGCTCGCTCGAAGCCATGACCGAACGGATGCGCGAGGCCGGCGTCACGCTGGCCTGAGGTTTTGGGCGGCGCCGGGTCCGAAGAGCCGGCTGACGGGGCGAAGCCTGGCCTTCCCCGCATTCCCCCGCCATCATGGCTCCCATGTAGCAGCCACCTACCACCCCCGGCGATTGCTTCTGGTCTATCCATTAAGGATACTGGCCCAACAGCCTTGCCTGGACGAACCGGAAAGACCGGAACCGTGGCGGGTTGGCCGGAGAATCTGGGAGGATTCATGGTCGAGATCATTTCCAGGCGGGACGGCCCGAGGCGCGAAGACGCGGCCGTCAAGCGGCTGATCGAACAGAACCGCCCGACCATCGAGCGCATCGCCGACCAGATCAGCGGTGGCGGTTATTCCGCCTCGCGAAAACCGCGCCAGCAGCCGAAGGCCGAGGGATTGATCATCCATGTCGGTGGCGGTTCGCCGGTCGCCGGCGAGGCCGACCCGTCGATCCGTGTCACCATGAACGGCAGGGTGATCTCGGTCGACCGCAATACCGGCCGTCAGCTCCACCATATCGGCGACATCCGCCAAAGGGATGGCGGGGAGGTGTTCGTGCTCGCCACGAAGCAGAACGGCTTCTTCGCCCCCGTCGAGGAAACCGTGGCCGAAGCGCTCGTCGCATTGGACGGTGTGCGCCTCGATGCGGCCCGGACCGAAGAACAGCTTGCCGCCGAGATCGGCGAAAAACTCGGCATCGCCTGACGTATCTCGCGAGACGCGCCATTCGAGAGGTTCGGCCCGCGATCGCATACAGCATTGACATGCCTCGAAGGTTGCAGAATGTCTGAATGAAACGTGAGATCGGCCCAATCAGATGAAGATCGATGGCCTTCCGGTTCGTACCCCGTTTCCTGCCGGCCACCCGGTTCTGGACACTATCGACTATGACGAACGCGCGACTATGCGGGCCTGGGAAAATTTCCTGGCCGACGAGCCGAAATGTGCCCGCGACCCCGTGCATGTGCGCTCTCTGATCCATGATTCCTGGTCGCGCAGCGCCTCGGGCGGCATCAATGCGCAAGGCATAGAGGCGCCGCTGAACAGCGACCGCGACGAGATCGAATACCTGACCCGCACCAACGCCGAACTGCTGGCGGCGGCGCAGCGGTCCTTCGCTTCGCTCGGCCAGTTGCTGGACGGCACCGGCGCCATGCTGGTACTGGCCGACAGCGACGGCGTGCTGATCGACGCCATCGGCGACAAGAAGACCCTGCATGACGGCATGGACATCCATCTAGCCATCGGCGGCAAATGGAACGAGGACGCGGTCGGAACCAACGGCATCGGCACGGCGCTATGGACGGGAGAGCCGATCTTCGTTCATGCGGCCGAACATTTCTGCGCCGGCATCAAGTCGTGGACCTGCGCCGGCGCGCCGATCCGCGACCCGCTCGACGGCAAGATCATCGGCGTCGTCGACCTGTCGGGCTATTCGCCGATTTTCCGGCCGCACAACACCGCGCTTGTCGCCGCCACCGCCCGGCAGATCGAAAAAGCGCTCGCCGAGCAGCAGCAGGAACGGCGGACCCGCCTGCTCGAGGCCTTCATCTCGTCTGCTCCCAATTATCGCCGCAAGGACGGGCTGGTCATCGTCGACCATCGCGGCCGGGCGATCTTCTGCAACAACGTGCCGGACGGCGAAACGACCGACATGATGGACGGCCCGATGGAGCCGGGCCGTGGCCGCTGGCTCCTCAACCTCCCGTCGTCGGGTTCCGAAGCCGACCTTGCCAAGGCGCTGCCGCCGCATCTGCGGTCCTGCCACATCACGCCGCTCAAGCTCGACGGAAGCCTCGGCGGCGCGGCGCTGGTGTTTCCATCGGGGCCGGCGACCGTCACGGTGGCGAGCAGGGAGGACAGCAAGGCGATTCGCGATGCCGCGGCGTTGATCGTCGGCGAAAGCGAGGCGCTGCTGGCTGCCGTCGACATCGCCAGCCGCGTCGCCCGCTCCAACAGCGTCACGTCGCTGCTGATCGAGGGCGAGACGGGCGTCGGCAAGGAACTGTTCGCGCGGCTGGTGCATGCCGGAAGCCGGCGCGGGGCGAACGATCCGTTCATCGCCATGAATTGCGGGGCGATCACAAGGGAACTGTTCGGCAGCGAGTTGTTCGGCCATGTCGCCGGCGCCTTCACCGGGGCCTCCCGCGATGGCAAGCCGGGCATATTCGAACTGGCCAATGGCGGGGTGCTCAGTCTCGACGAGATCGGCGAGATGCCGCTGGAAATACAGCCTTTCCTGCTGCGGGTCCTGGAAGAACGCGTGGTCCGGCGCATCGGCGACAGCCGTGGCCGGCCGGTCGACGTACGGCTGATCGCATCGACCAATCGCGACCTGAAACAGGAAGTCGCGTCCGGGCGATTCCGCAGCGATCTCTATTACCGGATCGGCGCGGTGTCGATCAAAGTGCCACCTCTGCGGGAGCGGGGCGACGATGTGATGCTGCTGGCCGAGCACTTCAACCAGCGGATCGCCGCGCTGACAGGCGGCGAACCGCTGGTCTTTTCCAACGAAGCGCTGGATGCGCTGCTGGCCTATCGCTGGCCGGGAAATGTCCGCGAACTGAAGAACCTTGTCGAGCGGCTGCATGTGCTGGCGCATGGCCGCAACGTCGGGCTGCGCGACCTGCCCGCCGAGATCACACCGTCCGGTTCCAAGCCGGAAGCCCCGCCGAATTATGTGGGCGACGTCACTGGCGAAAAGCTGGAAGGCACGCTGGTCGACGCCGAACGGCAGATGATGAAGAACGCGCTTGCCGCGGAAGGCGGCAATCTCAGCCGCGTTGCGCAAAGGCTCGGAATTTCAAGGCCTACGCTCTATCGCAAGCTCGACCGCTACGGCATCCGGCGGGGGTTCGTCTAGAGTCGGACGCTTTGAACTTGCCAGCCGGCGGATCGGTAAGAGACCGTTTGAAAATCCGTGCGGCCGTCCTGCAAATGGCGTTTTCCCGCGCTCCGACGCTCAGGTCGCGTGTCGATCGAGCAAGGCGGTCAAGGCGGGTGACGGAGACGAAGTCCGCGTCGTCGGCGTGACATCCACAGCGCCTTGGTTTTGGCACTGGCGGCCGCTCCACGAAAACAGCAGTCGGCCGGTTTGTTTAGTCCGGCTACTCCTTATTTGCTGTTGCCATTGGTACACTTGTCCGCTACCCTTGCCATCATACAGCAACCTACGGTTGCTGTTGAGAGGATTTGGAGGCAGAGTTGGAGATCGTCGGCACATTTGAATCCGAAAGTCTGACGGGTACAGCTGGAAACGATACGATCTTCGGCAATGGCGGCGATGATCAGCTATTCACCGGCGGCGGTAGCGATGAGCTCTATGGCGGCGCCGGCAACGACTACCTGCGTAGCGACCAATCGGGCGGCACCACTTACATGTCCGGTGGCCAAGGGAACGATACGCTCGTTGCCATCTTCCGCTATGACGGTTTCGATCGCCTTTTTGGTGATGCGGGCGACGACGAGATTGTCTTTAGTCGCTTCTCGAACGGCGTGGGTTTTGGCGGAAGCGGCAATGACGTCTTGCGGGCCGAGGTCAGCGCAGACGCGATACTCCACGGAGATAGCGGGAACGACATCATCAGCTTCGCGACGAGAGGCGGTGGAGGCACCGCTTTTGGGGATGCCGGCAATGACACGCTGACTGGCGCCGAATTCAATGCCGATATCCTTGATGGCGGAGCCGGGGACGACAGCATCGACGGTGGAGGAGGTGCTGACCGTCTCATCGGCGGAAATGGGCGCGACACGATCTGGAACGACGGAGACGCGCACGTCGACGGAGGAGCTGGCGACGACCAAATTCGCAGCGGCGCGGGATCTGACCGCTTACTGGGCGGTGCAGGGCGTGACACGTTCATCTTTGGCCTACTGCGCGTGCCGAGCGACATTGGTGTCGACACGATACGCGACTTTTCGGTGCGGCATGACCAGTTGCGATTTGAGGCCATCGAGGAAAGCCAGGTCAGCATCAACGAGAACGCAGCCGGCCATGCATTGATCTCGGTAGATTACGGGCTCGGCATCAAGCAGATTATCCTGCGTGGCGTGGACGCGAGTTCGCTAACGGTTGGAGATTTCGTCTTCGCTTGAAGAGACCTTTCGCAAGTGCGTGAAGATCCGCCGATGAGTGCACCGCTCAGGGAACGATCACCCCGCGCCCCGTAAACCGCCGGTTCTTGAAATCGTCGAGCGCGGTGTTGATGCTGGCGAGGTTGTATTCGGTGTAGTGCATCTTCACCTTGCCGTCGGCGTTCAGCTCCATCAACTCGACCAGCTCGGTGAAATTGCCGACCAGGCTGCCGCCGATGTTGATCTCCTCGATGACGAGATGCGCGGTCGGCACGTTGACCTGCCCGCCATAGCCGACGACGAAAAGCTGACCGCCCTTGCGCACCATCTTCCAGCAGATGTTCTCGACGCCGAGCTCGCCGACGAAGTCGATGACGACATGGGCGCCGCCGCCGGTGATCTGCTTGACCTCCTCGATGACGTTCGGCCCGCCGTCCAGCACGAAATCGGCGCCGAGATCCTTGGCCAGAAGTTGCGCGGCCGGCTCGCGGTCGACGGCGATGATACGGCAGCCGGAGATGGCGTGCAGCGACTGCAGCGCAATGTGACCGAGGCCGCCGATGCCGAGCAGCACGCAATAGCTGCCCGGCCGGAGCATTTTCGCGGCGCGCTTGGCGGCGCGGTAGGCGGTGATGCCGGCGTCGGCCAGCGGCGCCACCTCGATCGGCGTGATGTTGGCGTTGAGTTTGATCAGCGAGCGCTCGCTGGTGATGAAATATTCGGCGAAGCCGCCATTCATGCCCAGGCCGGGGAACATGCCGTTGTCGCAATACATGTCCTCGCCGTGGCGGCAGTTCAGGCAGATGCCGCAGGAGCGGAACGGATGGCAGATCACCGCATCGCCGCGCTTCACTGATTTCACACCGCTGCCGACCTCCTCGACCCAGCCGGCGTTCTCATGGCCCATAATGTAGGGCAGCAGCGTGCCGTTGGGGTCCATAGCCGGCTTCCAAACGCCTTCGATGATGTGAAGGTCGGTTCGGCAGAGCCCCGCGGCACCCACCCGGACGATCACCTCGTCCGGGGCGGTGATGGTCGGCGAGGGAACATCCTCGATCTTAAGCTGGATGTTCATCTTGGGGTCGTATTCGTAGAGACGGGCAGCTTTCATCGTCCTGTTCCTTGTCCTGCGTGGAAACCGTTCGTCGTGTCAGGCGCGGCCGAGCTTTTCGGCGCCGCCGCCGAGCGCCGGGCCGACGGTCGGGTCGACCTCGTCGTCGGCAAGGTCGCCGATCAGCGTCTCGGTGGTGAGGATCAGCGTCGCTACCGACGCGGCGTTGGCGAGCGCGGTGTAGGTGACGCGCACCGGGTCGACGATGCCGGCCTCGAACATGTTCTGGTAGGTGCCGGCCGAGGCGTTGTAGCCATAGCCGCCATTGACGCGGGTAACCTCGGCCACCACGGCCTCCGGATCGGCGCCGGCATTTGCCGCGATGCGCCGCAGCGGCTGCGCCAGCACCGATCGCACCAGCCGCACGCCCTCAGCCACGTCGCCGTCGACGCCGGCCGCCACTCTGTCCAGTGCCGGCGCGATCTGCGCGAGAGCCGAGCCGCCGCCGGCGACGACGCCCTCCTCGGAGGCCGCGCGCACCGCGTTCAGCGAATCCTCGATGAGCTGGATGGTGCGCTTCTGCTCGACCGGCGTGACGCCGCCGGCATAGAGGATCGCCGTGCCGCCGGAGAGTTTCGCCAGACGCTCGCGCAGCTTGTCCTGCTCGATATTGGGTGGCGCATTCTCGTATTGGCGCTGCACCTGGGCGCGGCGCGCGGCGATCGCCGCCGGGTCGCCGCCGCCGCGAATCACTGAGGTGTGGGACGCGCTGGTGCGCACCCGCTCGGCCGAGCCGAGATCGTCGGCGGTAATCTCCTCCAGCCGGCCGCCGAGGTCGCGGGCGATCACCCGGCCGCCGGTGATGATGGCCAGATCCTCCATCATCGCCTTCCGCCAATGACCATACTCCGGCGGATGGACGACGAGATATTTGCCCGGCCCCTGCTTTCCGAGCAGGGTCACCACCACGTCCGGCGACATCTCCTCCGCCACGATCAGCAGCGGCCGGCCGGCCTCTCCGGCGATGCGGCGCGCGGCATCAAGCGCTTCCGGCTCCTTGATCTTCAGGTCCGTCATCAGGATCAGCGGCCGCTCGAGCACGGCCTCCATCTTCTCCTGATCGGTGACCATGTGGTGGGAGAGATAACCCCGGTCGAACGACATGCCCTCGACCACGTCGAGCGTCGTCTCGGTGGTGACGCTGAAATCGGTGGTGATCACGCCGTCGGCGCCGACGCGCTCATGCGCCTCCGCCACCAGCGCGCCAAGTTTCGAGTCGGTCGCCGCGATGTTGGCGACGGCGGCCAGCACGCCATTGCCCTTCGCCGGCTTGGCGGAAGCCTTCAGCGCACCGACGACGGCGGCGACGGCAAGCTCGATGCCCTTGCAGAGTTCCACCGACTTGGCGCCGCGCTCGTTGGCGGCGATGCCGGCCTGGATCAGCGCGTTGGCGAGCACGATCGCCGTGGTCGTACCGTCACCGGCGACCTCGTTGGTCTGCATCGAGACCTCGCGCACCACCTGCGCACCCATGTTCTCGAAGCGGTCGGAAAGCTCGATCTCGGAGGCGATGCTGACGCCGTCGCGCGTCACCATCGGCGTGCCGATCGGCCTGTCGATCATGGCGTTCATGCCTTTCGGGCCGAGCGTCGGTTCGACCGCGGCGGCAAGCCGGCCGACACCGCGGGCGAGCGCCCTGCGGGCCTGCGAATTGTGGAGCATTATCTTGGGCATGAGGGTTCCTCCTTCCGCCTTACGGGCGGGTTGTGACGAGGCTTGCTGGAGATGGATGAGGCCGGTTGCAAATCCGCCTGACCCATTTCCGAACAGTCTCTTGGGGGCCTCGTTCAGCGGAGGCCGTTGCGAAAAATCTGCGTCAGGCGCCCGGCGCGGCCCGCTCCGGCACGCGGTCGAGGATGAAGTCGACAAGCGTCGGTTCGCCGTCGATCATCTCGACTTCCTTGTACCGCGTCTGCTTCAGGCCACGGCACAGCGCGCCGTTGAACTCCATGTTGATGCGCACGCTCCTCAGTTCGGCGAGGTAGGCGCCGAGCGCGGTGTCCGGTATGCGACCACCCTCCCAGGTGACGAAGGCGGCCTCGGCCGGCCGGCGCGCCGGAAAGCGCTCCAGCAGCGCAGCGCGGTAGCGGGGTTTCTGCTTCTCCGCCTCGTTGGACCCGAACCGCGCGACGTCCAGCGCGGTCAGGTCCATGCCGAGGATCTCTCGGTCCGTCAGGCCCTGCGCGCGCAGGCCGACGAGCACCGCTTCCTGCCTGCGCTTGAACGCCTTCATGCGAAAGGTCTCGCGCAGCGCGCCGATATCATGGTCGGCCGCCAGCCCGGCAAAGATGTCGCCGAAACTCCTGCCCGCCTCGATGCCGCGATTGACTTCGTCGGCAAACATGTGGTCGTGCAGTTTCACCCGATAGGCTGGCGCCCAGGACAGCGCATCCAGCGCCTTGCGCACGCCGTCCAGCATCAGGAAGGCGAAGTTCGGCGAGCACCAGTAGGTGGGCAGGCGGAAGTCGACATCCACGCTGCCATCGGCGCCGACATCGACGCGCTCGATGAAACCCATCTCGGTCACCGGCTCGTCGAGTTCCGGGTCGTTGACCTCCGCAAGGCGCCGCCAGACTTCTGCCTGGCGGCTGCTGGGGACCGATAGTCCGGCGGCGCCCATCGCCCTACTCCGCGGCGATGCTGAACGGCGCGGCGGCAAGCGCCGCCTTCTTCGCCGCTATGTCGATGTTGTAGAGGCGTGCGGCGTTGAGGCCGAGGATTTTTTCCTTGATCTCGTCGGTCAGTTGCACGCCGCGCTCGGCGGCGATGTCCTCCGGAATCTGGTAGGCCCAGAATTTTTCGACCAGCCAGCGCGGCGTCCAGATCGCATAGTCGGAGCCGAACAGGATCTTCTCCGGGCCGATCCAGAACAGCAGCTCGGAGATGACCTCGCCGAAATAGCGCGGGCGCGCATGGATGAAGGGCAGCGCCACCGCCAGCCCGCCATAGACGTTGGTCTCCTGTGTGGCGATCCAGCAGAAATCGTCGAGGCGTGGCAGGCCGCAATGCTCGATGATCCAGTTCAGCCCCTGGAAATCGGTCGCCGCGTAATCCACGTCATGGACGTCGAACGCATCCTTGCTGAGCGGGATGATCGTCGGGCCCTTGTGGACGTGGATGTTCCGGATGCCCAGCTTCTCGCACAGCTCGAAGCATTTGTAGGCATCGGGATCGGTCAGCTTCCAGCCCTTGGAAGCGCCGTTCCACTCGGCCGTGTACATCTTCACGCCCTTGACGTCGTAGGTCTCCTTCAGGAAGTGGATGTATTCCAGCGCCTTCTCGCCGTCGCGCGGGTCGAACGAGCCGTTGACGATGAACCGCTCGGGGTAGCGTTTCGCCGCCTCGGCGTTGCGCTCGATCGTGTTGAAGCCGTTGGTATAAAAGTCCTTCAGATAGGTCGACTGCACGATCGCCACGTCGTCGGGACCGTCGATGAACAGGTCGCGATAAAGATCGTCGGCACTGTATTTCTCGAACTTGTCCTTCGGCCAGAGCTGCTCCTTCGGGCTCAGCCCCGTATGGTAGGCGTAGAAGCACTCGATGAACTGCTTGCCGTGAATGTTGCGCTGGTTCGCCGGGCTGCCGTCCCAGAAATGGGTGTGGCCGTCGACGACGAAGATTTCCTTGCCTTCCGGTGTGATGAACATGGTTCCCTCGGCATTGCTTGCGTTGATCGGACCGGCGCGCCGGGTCGTCGGCGCGCCGGCATGGAGCCCCGGGAGGAACTCAGATGTATTCGAAGACGTCGTCCATGTTGCCGAACAGGATGACGGTGTTGTCGTCGACCCGCACCATGCGGCCGTAGTGGGTGGAGGTGTTGACCTCGAAGATCTCGGCGGTCATGTCGCGGCCGAGATATTCGCTGATCTCATCCATCTTGAAGATCAGCTTGCCGTGGCCGTCGATGCGGATCAGCGCCGGCTGGTAGGTGACGGTGACGTTCGGCTTCTTGCCCATGAACTCGGCGATGGCGCGGGCCTCGACCGAGTCGTTCATGGTGACCCCGCACTGGTCCGAGATCGTCTGTTCGAAGGTGATGTCCTTCATCGACTTGAAGATGTTGTCGTGCGAGGCGTCGCGTGCTGTCAGTGACATATGCGTATCTCCTGAAATGGTTTGGGGATCAGCCGTCGAGGCCGAGTTCGCCGATGATCTGGCCGATGCGCTCCTGCGACTGCGCCCGCACGTCACTGAAGGCGACCGGCTTGGAGTGCGGCATCGACCAGATCGGCTGCAGGCCCTGGGCCGCCTTGTCGGCAAGCGCGCGATGCTTCTTCAGCCAGGCCTTGAACAGCTTCTGGTTGTGCGAGGCATGCTTCTCGTCATGCGCCAGCAGGTAGATCAGGTCGATCGTGTTGGCGAGGTTGCGCTCGTAGTCGGCCTCGGCGGCGGAGATCACAGGCGGCGTGATGAAGTCGTGGTTGGCGGCGGCGACCTGCATCAGGAAACCGGAGCGGAACAGCTCGCCGACCAGCGGCTCGAACACGATGTTGATGGCGAAATACTGCTCGAGATAGTCGGCTGTGCCCATGATGGTCTCGACCGCCTCGCGCGTGCCCTGCCAGGCGCCGTCCTCCAGCCAGGCCTTCTTGCCGAGCTCGTCGTTCCAGCCCGGGATGTCCAAGCCGATCTCGGCGAGGTAGAGCGTGATGTCCTGCGCCAGCCTGAGCTTGTAGGAGCTGTTGGTCAGCGTCGCGTTGTTGATCATCTGGGTGTAGCCGTAGCGCTGCGCCTGCATCAGCGAGGTGCCCAGGCCGAATTCGGCATGTTTCCAGGCGCCGAGATGCGTCTGCAGGATCTTTGCCCAGACCTTGTCGAAGCTTTTCGGCGCGCCGGACTTGCGGCCGTTGGCGATAACGCTCTGCACCATCGTCTCGATCTTCGACTGGCGCTGGTAATGGGTGCGCTCCCACTCCTGGTCGGGGGCGCGGAAGGCGTGCCAGTTGGAGCTCAGCGCCGCCGTATTGTCCTTGACATAGGCGCCCTTGCCGTTGGCGAAGGAGATGATCCAGTTCTGGATCAGGTAGCGCTCCGGATCCGGCTGCACGTCGACCGTGACGTCCTCGTAGTGGGTGGCGCGCTGGCCGCGCGGGCTGAAGTAGCGGTATTTGCGGCTGTCCGAATCGGCGAAGATCGCCGCGCCGGCGGCTCCCGATCCCACTGAACTCGACGTTGCTGGCATGGTCTTCACTCCCTTGTTGCAGTTGCTGGCGAAAATTTCCCGCGGCGCGGGCGTCAGTGGCCCGGCGTCCCGCCGCCGGACGAAGTCGTGAACTTGTCGAAGAAGATGCGTTCGGTCTCGAAGCCGTTCATGAACAGGACCGGCTGCAGCGCGTCGATCATCGGCGGCGGACCGCAGGCGTAGACGTCGCCCTCCCCGTCGATCGCGAGCTGCTTGAGTTTTGCGTCGACGCGCTCATGCACGAAGCCGCGCTCGCCGTCCCAGGCCTCGCCATTGACGTGCGAGAGCACCGGGATGAACGTCACGTCCTCGTGCCGGCCGGTAAGCTCGGCGATGCGGTCGAGGTAGAAGAGGTCGGCCGGCGTGCGGGCGCCGTAGAAGAAATACACCGGCCGCTGCTCGGCGCTTTTCAGGTGATCGTTGAGGATCGACCAGATCGGCGACATGCCCGACCCCGCCCCTACGAGGACGAGGGGTCCCTGCCGGTCCTCTCGCCGGAAGCAGGTTCCATAGGGTCCGACGACGGTGACCTCGGCTCCGACCCGGATGCCTCCGGAGTCGAGCTCGCCGGAAAACTTTCCTTCGGGGTACTTCTTGATGATGAAGGAAAGGCTTTGGGTTTGGTCCGGCGTATTTGCCATGGAGAACGAGCGCGTAATCGTCTCCCCTTTTTCCGTGGTGACCGTGATGTCGACATATTGGCCGGCCCAGAATTTGATCGGGGAGTTGAGGTCGATTTGGATGCCGCGAATGTCATGCGTCAGCCTTTCAATCGCTGCGATGCGTCCCTTGAAGGTCTTGACCGCGATCGATTTCGCCAAAACCTCCTCGTCGTAGTTGAGGAGCTCGACCTCCATGTCGGAATAGGCGATCGAGCGGCAGAGAAGGATGTGACCGCTGTCCTTCTCCATGTCGTTGAGGGCGAAGGTCGAATATTTGAGCATGTCGACCTCGCCGTCGAGCAGCACGCATTTGCAGGCCGAGCACTGCCCTTCCTTGCAGCCATGCGGCAGCGCGATGCCTTGCCGGAACGCGGCGTTCAGCACGGTCTCGCCATGCGCCACCTCGAACTCCACGCCGACCGGCTCCAGGCGAACTTTGTGAGCGTCGCTCATCTTGGAAAAAACCTCCCAATGCTTCGCCGGCTTCCTTCCGCGCGGGAAGGAAGGGCTCGGCTCGGATTGTGAGCGCGGAGGTTTTTGGCCTCCGCGCCCGGCGAGGGGTCTAGTTGCAGGGGTTGATCGTGAAGCCCGCGCGGTACTCTGCCAGGTGCTTCTCGCGATCGGCCGGCGACATGGCGCGCAGCGCGTTGAGCGGCGAGCCCAGCGTGTTGCCGCGCACGTCGTCCAGCGTCCACATCTCCTTGTCGTCGAAGCGCAGGTGCGGCTGCGGCACCAGCGTCTTGCCGTCGTTGCGCACGAAGTTCAGGTCGACGATGGCGTCGGCCAGATCCCAGCCGTCATACAGCGTCTCCCACTCGCGTTTGCCGCTGAAGCGGCCCATGGCCGGGGTCGGACGGCCCTGGTACTCATCGGCGAAGGCTTCCATGACGGTCCAGCGGTCGAGCTCGTGGGCGAAGGTGTAGAGCTGCCCGTCGATCTCGCCGGTGACGATGTCCTCGCGGATCAGGCAAGGCACCAGGCACGACCAGCAGCGATGCGGATAGACGTAGCCGACGTCGCTGTTGAACAGCAGCACCTTCTCGCCCTTGTGGCTGAGTTTCGCGTACCATTTCCAGAACTCGCCGAACTCGGCATACCAGCCCGGATACTTGTGCTCGAACCACTCGAAGTCCTTGTCGGTCTGGGCCTCGATGCGCCAGAAATTGACCGGCCAGCCGACCGCGAAGAACTGGCCGACCTTGTGGACGTAGTTCTTCTTGGTGATGCGCTCCCACGCCGCCTGGACGTCGTCGTGATGCACCTTGATGCCGTATTTCTCCAGCGGCAGCATGTAGGTGCGATAGTAGTCCTCATAGATCCAGCGGTGCCACATCTCCGCGTAGGATTCCTTGTTCTTGTCGCGGTTGGTGGTGCCGTATTCGATGAAGGTGCCGATGGCCGCATCGACGATGGCGTGGTTCTGCCAGAAGGCGTAGCGCAGGTCGCGCTCGAGCAGCAGGTGGTTTTCCGGCTCCTTCAGCGCCGCCATCAGCAGCGAGTGGCCGTTGCCGATATGGCGGCTCTCGTCCGACTGCACCGACAGGAACACGGTCGGCAGCGCGTAGTCGCCATTGCGGGCGGCTTCCGACGGCATGGCGACGAACAGCGTGTTGGTGAAGGCGGTTTCGGCGACCACGGTCAGGTACATGCAGGCGGCGGTCATCGTGTCGCCGGTGATGAAACCTTCACCGAACTGGCGGCCGATGGTGGTGGCGTAGCATTTACCGAACGCCTCTTCGGTGATGTCGAAGCCGGCCGGATCGATGTAGTTCTCCATGTACCACTTCTTCAGATTCATCTGGATCGTGGAATGGCGGAACTCATCGACCATCTGCATGGTGAAGCCGGTGCGCAGGTCCTCGCCGGGGGCGAGACGGGCGACCATGGCCATCGAGCGGGCGGCGGAGATTTCCGGGAAGGGGATGATGGCCAGGAACAGCTTCATCCATTCCACCCAGCGCGGCTCGACATTGCGGAACATGTCGCCTCGAAGGGCCGCGTCCAGCGCGCCGTAGACGCGGTTGTCCTTTTCCTCCTGCATCGGGAAATAGGACCGCAGGACCTGCTTCATCGGGTCGCGCGGCGCCTTGTTGATCTTGTAGTCGGTCGGAAACGTCATCGCTTCCTGGACATAGGTCGGATTCCAACCGAGGTCGGAAATCTTCTTGGTCGCCTCGCCCACGGAGATGCCGCGCTGCGAGGTAATCTTGTTGAGCGTCAACGACGTCATAGTCATAAGCCTCCACCAGGTTTGACCGGAAACCCATCGGTCCCGGCATGAGGCGGCGCAGACGCCGCCAGTGAAAAAGCGAGCGGCACGGCAACGCGTTGCGCCACAAGGCGCGACCCATGGTCCGGCCATTCAAGTGGATCACGGCAAAGGTTCTGGAGATTGTTCGCAGACGTCCGCGGCAAGCCGTCCGCATATGCGTCGGGCGTACCGAAGCGGGCTCTCCCTGCTTCCTCCGTTCCTTCGTTCTTCTGGCACCGCGCCTGGCGCGATGGGCTTCTTGTGCCGATAGACAATGCAAAGGCCGTGCCAATTCGAAAAGCAGGCTTGGTTCCGGGACGGGTGCCCCTGAAGAGCGTCCGTGGACATGTTGGTGAGCAGGCAAGTGTAACGTTCTTTTACAGATGTAACTTACGCCTGTAATATTTACGCTCTATCTCGCAAATGCGAACAGTTATCTCGCATATGCAATATATTTCGAGCCTCGACAATATTTGACCGCTTTTCTTTTTAGTCTATTTAAGTATCCATTCCGCCAGCCGTAGTCGGGAGCAAGCCATGAGCCAGGGCAGCAAGGACCAGACGCCATCCGGGCCGATTCCCGGCGGCGCCGAAGGCGTCAGCGAGGATCTCGTGCGCCTGATGCCGCGCGACCTCGTCTTCGTCATGCGTTTCATGGGCGAGAGCCAGTATCGGTTGCAAAGCCATTTCCAGGATTTCATCCGCGCCGAACTCGAAGCCTCCGGCGTGACCGGCGAGACGCATCCGATGATCCACCTGTTCATAGAGAACCACGCCATCCTGCTGCGCGACTTCGTGTTTTCCGGCGTGTCGCTGTCCCACCAGTTCCGCGTCGAGGAGATCGAGCGGCTGACCGGCGACCCGATGATCCGCGTCGACATCTGGGACCAGCTGAAGAGCCATATAGATACGGCCGAAAAACAATTCCGCTCGCAGGCCGGCGGGTTGCCGAAGCTGCTCGCCGCCTTCGAACGGCCGCCGGCGCCGGCGGAGAAGGACTGAGCGGAGGTTTTCATGAACGCCCGCGCCGAACGAGATGCTCTCCTTGCCCGGCGGCTTAAGCTGGTCGCCGAGGTCTCTGGCCTGACGGCGGAAATGCAAAAGCACAACCAGATCCTGGCCGGCCTCGAAATGGATCTGCTGCGCATCGAGCTCGAAATCGGCCGCAACGGCTCGAGCGAGCAACTGGTGCGGGACTTGCATGAGGCGGAACAGGCGGTCGAGGCGACAATGGTAAAACGCGCCGACTGCGAGGAGCGCATCGAGGCCGTCGAGAAACAAGTCGAGGCGGTCGACAGGGAAATCGCCGCGTCCGGCGCCTGAGGAGGGACACCCATGAACCAGCAGTCGATGCGCAACCTGAGCCTGTTCGACCTCCTGGCTCGCAATTGGCAGTGCCAATCGCCGGTGGCGGGCCTCTGCTTCAGCGGCGATGGCTTTTCGGTCGCCTTCGCCTGCGCGGACGGCACCATCGCAATCGCCGCCGCCGAGGACCGCGAGCCGCCGGAAGTGCGCCTCCGGGTGAGCGGCGACCTCGGCCAGACGACGATCCGCCCGCGCGAAAGGCCGCCGGCACCACTGATCATCACCACCGCCTTTGGCGACGCCGCCGCCCCGCTGGCTGCCCAGCCGCGCTCCGGTTTCCTGGTTGGCGCGGCCAGCGGCGATGTGCTGCCGGTCAGCACCGCCGGCGACATCGGCGAGCCCGTGTTCAAGACAAGTGGCCCGGTCATCGCGCTCGACCGCGCCGCACAGGTCGGCATCATTGCCGCTGGCTGCGAGCGCGACGCCGTCCTGTGGCGCGGCGCATCCGACACGCGCCGCCTCGACCTCGACAAGCCGCTGTCGGTGCTGGCGCTGTCACCCGACGGGCGGCGGCTGGCGCTGGGTTTTGGCGATGGCCTGTCCATCCATCCTACCCAGGGCAGCGGCGCGCCGCGCGACCTGCCGCTGCCGGCGCGCCCCATCGCGCTTGGCTGGAGCCTGGACGGAGCTTGGCTTGCCTGCGGCCTCGAAACCAGCGGCCTGGCGCTGGTTTCCGTCGCCGACGGCAATTGCAGCATCGTCCCGGGCTTTGCCGCGCCGGTGCGCGACATTGCCTGGAGCGCGCCGGCGAAAGCGCTGTTCGCCTCCGGCGCCTTCCGCATCGCCGGCTGGTCGACATCCGCCCTGCCGCTTGACGGAAAAACCGGCGGCGCGCTGGAGACCGGTCATGCCGGACTGGTGCCGATCGAGGCCGTTGCCGCGCATCCGGCAAAACCGCTGGTCGCCGCCGGCTCGGCCAACGGGAGGATCGTCGTCGCCAAGGCCGGATCGCGCGACGAACTCGTCGTGAGGCCGCTGGGCGGCGCGGTCACCGTGCTCGCCTGGTCGGCGGATGGCCGACATCTGGCGATCGGCTGCGCCGACGGCACGGCGGCGGTCGCCACCTTCCCCGACCAGCTCTTCAAATGAACCGCGACAAATAGGAGGACAGGATGCAGACCGAACCCAGCCCCGAGGAACAGAGCAAGGACGCCTTCTTCGAACGGCTCGCCAAAATCTCGGAGGAGATGGTGGCCAGGCACGGCAAGGAGTTCAGCATGGGCGCCCTGGTGCTCGCCGCCCGCTGGATCGCCGAGAACAAGGTCGGACAGCAGTTGAAGACGAATTGAGGCAGCCGGGACCGGCGCAGAACCTTCTTTCTTGGATTCTACGACTCAGCTTCGCGTGTTCCTCGCCTGCCGGCTCGGCGCTCCGCTAAGATCGTGAAAATCCATTCTCCCCCTCCCGGAGGGGTTAGGAGCTGCCGCCGCCGAGCGGGAAATCGCGAACGGTGGAGGCTGGCAGAAACGGCGCAGCGCGATATCTCTCCCCTTGCGGGAGAGAAAGCAATTTCAACACCTTAGCTGGAGCAGGGCGAAGCCCGTCAGCGACAGCTAAGTGTTAGAAATTGCAAGTGGGGGCTTGTGGAGAATGACCATCGCCAAGCACCCTTGATCGATCCAACAGCAAGCAGCAAGGTTCAATCTCACCCGTTGCCCCCGCGTCTCCACAACGCTATCGGCTAACCAGCGCTTCGCGGCAAAATATGCGGCTCGCCACACCGCCGGCCAAAAAGACGATGGGAACCTCATGCGATCCTTGCTGCGCGCCACGCTGACGGCCGCCCTGCTCTGCCCCACTGCGTCTTTCGCGGCGGAAGGCCTGCCGGGCGCCTCCATGTCGTTGCTGTGGGCGCTGCCCTTCGTTGGACTGCTGCTGTCCATCGCCACCGGCCCGCTGCTCTATCCGCATCTGTGGGAACACCACTACGGCAAGATCACCGCCGGCTGGGCAGCACTTGTGGTGCTGCCGCTGATCGCCACGCAGGGCTGGCATGTCTCGGCCGAAGCGCTGCTGCACACGCTGCTGCTCGAATATCTCTCCTTCATCATCCTGTTGTTCGCGCTGTTCACCATCGCCGGCGGCATATTGGTCGCCGGCAACATCCACGGCACGCCGCTCACCAACGCCGGCCTGCTGGTGATCGGCGCGCTGCTGGCGTCAGTTGTCGGCACCACCGGCGCCTCGATGATCATGATCCGGCCGGTGATCCGCGCCAACGACAACCGCCAGTTCAACGCGCATGTCGTGGTGTTTTTCATCTTCCTGGTGTCCAACATCGGCGGCGCGCTGACACCGCTCGGCGATCCGCCGCTGTTCGTCGGCTTTTTGCGTGGCGTCGATTTCTTCTGGACCACCGCCAACCTGTGGCGGGAGACGCTGTTCGTCGGCGGCATCGTGCTGGCTGTGTTCCTGGCGCTGGATTTCTGGCTGCACGCCCGCGAGGGCGGCATGCCGAAAATCAAGGATCCGACGCCCGACAGCGCGGTCAGGGTGCGCGGCCTAGTGAACCTGCCGCTGCTGGCGGGCGTCATCGGCGCCATCCTGATGTCGGCCGCGTGGAAGCCGGGGGTCGCCTTTACCGTCGCCGGCGTGGCGCTCGAATGGCAGAATCTTCTGCGCGACGGCCTCATCGTGATGCTGGCGCTACTATCGCTAAAGCTCACGCCTCGCCAGATGCGCCACGCCAACGGCTTCACCTGGGGGCCGATCGTTGAGGTGGCGAAACTCTTCGCCGGCATCTTCATCTGCATCGTGCCGGTCATCGCCATCCTGCGCGCCGGCCCTGAAGGCGCGCTTTCGCCGCTGGTCGCGTTGGTGACCGGCGAGGGCGGCGCGCCGAACGACCTCGCCTATTTCTGGCTGACCGGTGCGCTCTCCTCCTTCCTCGACAACGCGCCTACGTACCTGGTCTTCTTCGAACTCGCCGGCGGCGACCCGCAGCACCTGATGACCGGCCTCGCCACGACGCTCGCCGCCATCTCGACCGGCGCGGTGTTCATGGGCGCCAACACCTATATCGGCAACGCGCCCAACTTCATGGTCTATGCCATCGCCAAGCATCGCGGCGTGAAGATGCCGAGCTTTTTCGGCTACATGCTGTGGTCGGGCGCGGTGCTGATCCCGACGTTTTTGCTCGCCGGGTGGGTGTTTTTCGGGTGAGGTTTCTTTCCTTCTCCCCGCTTGCAGGGAGACCCGAAGGGCCGGATGAAGGGCGGCGCCTTACCTCACAACATTCGCACTGCCCCTCATCTGCCTGCCGGCATCTTCTCCCCGTGAACGGGGAGAAGGACGCTACCCCACCCCCACATACCGCTTCACCATGTCCGGGTCGGCGCGGACATCATCGACGCCCACCGTGGCGCGGACGCGGCCGTTTTCCACGAAGGTGACGCGGTCGGCGACCGGTAGCACGGCGTCGACCCGCTGCTCGACCAGCAGGGTCGATACGCCGCGCTCGCCGAGCCGCTCCACCGTCTCGCGGATCTTCGCGATCATCGACGGCATCAAGCCTTCGGTCGGCTCGTCCAGCAGCAGCACGTCGGGCTCCAGGCAGAGCGCCCGCGCCATGGCGAGCATCTGCTGCTCGCCGCCCGACAGGGTGCCGGAACGCTGCTTCAGCCGCTCACGCAGGATCGGAAACAACGCCAGAACGTTTTCGCGCGTCTCCGCGCCCTTGCCACGCGCCATCAGGCCGATCTCGATGTTTTCGGCGACGCTCATCTCGGCGAACAGCCGCCGGCCCTGCGGCACATAGGCGACGCCGGCCTTCGGGACTCCATGCGCCGGCAAACTGGTCAGGTCCCTGCCGCCGAGCATGATCCTGCCGGAGCGCGCCGGCACCAGACCCATGATCGCCTTCAGCAAAGTCGTCTTGCCGGCGCCGTTGCGCCCGAGCAGGCAATGCACCTCGCCGCGCATCAACTCGAGCGACAGGCCATGCAGGACCTGTACGTCGCCATAAAAACAGTCGAGGTTTTCGACCCGCAGGATCGGGCTCATGCCGCCGCCCCGAGATAGGCGGCCTGCACGGCGGCGTTGGCGCGGATTTCTTCCGGCGTACCCTCGGCCAGAACCTTTCCGGCGTCGAGCACGGTGATGCGGTCGGCGAGCGCCATCACCACCGGCATGTTGTGCTCGATGATCAGCACCGTCGCCTCGCGCGCAACCTCACGCACCAGCGCGATAAAGTCATCGATCTCGCCGTCGGACAGCCCCTGCGTCGGCTCGTCGAGGATGAGCAGGCGCGGCTTCAGCGCCAGCCCCATGGCAACTTCCAGCAGCCGCTGATGGCCATAGGACAACGACCCGGCGATCTCGTGTATGCGGCCTGCAAGCCCGGTCGCAGACAGCGCCGCCATCACGCCCTCGCGCAAATGGCCGACCGCCCGCCCGCCCGTCAGCGTGCGCTGCACCGCCAGCGCGACATTGTCGTAGGCAGACAGGTTGGAAAAGACGCTGGTGATCTGGAAGGTATAGGCGATGCCGGCGCGCACGCGCAGATGCGCCGGCAGTTTTGTGATGTCGCTTCCGTCGAAAACGATCGTGCCGGCGGTCGGCTCGATGCGGCCGCAGATCAGACTTACGAAGGTCGTCTTGCCGGCGCCATTGGGTCCGATGACGGCGCGGATCTCGCCCGGCATGACGGAAAAGTCGACGCCGTCGACGGCGCGCAGCCCGCCGAAATGCTTCTTCAGCCCGGATGTGGCGATCAGCGGCGTCACGGCAGCCATCGCACCCACCGCTCGCGCACCGTGCCCAGTATGCCTTTCGGGAAGAACAGGATGAGCAGCACCAGTGCCACGCCGACGATGCCGAGCGAACTCAGGTTCCAGCCCGGCAACCAAGCCTTCAAAAGATCGCCGGAACCGTCGATGAGATAGAACATCAGCAGCGTGCCGATCAGCGGGCCAAGCGTCGTCGCCGCGCCGCCAAGCAGCACCCAGAGCAGCGGCAGGATCGAATATTGCACCGAGGCGAAGGTCGCGCCGACATAACCGAAGAGGATGGCGTAGGCCGCACCCGCCGCCGCGCAGATGACGCCGGACAGTACCGTCGCCGCCAGTTTGTTAGCAGATACGTCGAACCCCAGCATGCGGGCGCGCTCCTCGTTCTCACGGATCGCCACCAGCACGCGGCCGAAGCGCGAGCGCACCACCGCCAGCGTGACGACAAGTAGGATTGCAAAGAGCGCCAGCGCCGCGAAATAGCGTGTGGCCGGGCTGGTGAGGTCGAGATCGAAGCCGGCAAAGGACAGGCGCCGCGCGCCCTGTGCAATCACCAGCCCCTCGTCGCCGCGCGTCCATGAACCGAAATAGAACAGCGCCAGATAGAATATTTGGGCGAACATCATGGTGACGATCATGAAGGCGACGCCCGATGTACGAAGCGCCAGGAAACCGATGATCAACGATAGAACCGAGCCGGTAACCAGGCCAGCGGCAAAAGCCGGGACGACGCCCCAGCCGAGATGTACCATCGTCAATCCCGCGCCATAGAGTCCCGCGCCGAAGAACATGGCGTGGCCGAGACTGAGCAGGCCGACATAACCGAACAGGAGATTGTATCCCATGGCAAAGACCGCCAGGACCATGACGCGGGCGAGCACGCCGTGATGGTATTCCGGCAGCACGAAGTTCAGCGCGGCCAAAAGCGCGATCACGATCGCATGCAGCAGCCAGGGTTTTAGTGGCGAAACGTCCCCGCTCATCTGGCCGCCGCGCCGAACAGGCCCTGCGGCCGGAATACCAGCACCATGGCGACGAGCAGCGTCGCGATGATCTTTGCCAGCGTCGGCGTGTAGAAGACGGAGATGATGCCGTCCGACAGGCCGACCAGCAGCGCCGCGATCACCGTGCCGCGCAGCGAGCCCAGGCCACCAATGATGACGACGATGAAGGAAAGCAGCAGCGGGTCGCGGCCCATCAGATAATGCGCCTGGCTGATCGGCACGATCAGCACAGCCGCGACCGCCGCCAGCATGGCGCCAAGCGCGAAGACGCCGGCGTAGACGCGGTCGACGGGAATGCCGAAAGCCTGCGCGGTCTCGCGGTCATATTGCGTGGCGCGCATGACAAGACCGATTTTCGTGCGCGTCAGCACATACCAGGTCGCCGCAAGCAACAGCGCCGAGGCGGCAATGATCGAAAGTTTGTATCCGGAATAGCCGAACCAGGGCAGAAGCACACGATAGCTGAACGGTGACTCGACCGGTCGCGCCTCCGGCCCGTAGAAGGTCAGTGCCGCCTGCTGGAAGATGTAGAGTAGGCCGATGGTGGCGACGATGGTCGATTCCGGGTTGTACTCCAGCCGACGCAGCACCAGCCGTTCGGAAACGAGCGCGATCGCCCCGACGATCAGCGGGCTGATGATCAGCGCCGCCAGAAACCCGAGCGCCGGGTGCCCGCTCACCAGCGAGGCTACCCACCAGGCAAGCACCGCGCCCAGCATATAAAACTCGCCATGCGCGACATTGACCACGCGCATCACGCCGAACACCAGCGACAGCCCCAGCGCCGTCAGCGCCAGCACCGCCGAGTTGACGAGGCCCTCGAGCGTGGCGAGCAGGAGGTGGGGACCGAAGGCCATTCAGTCTTCACTGTCAAGGACGGGCGGCCATAGGCGGTCGGTATCGACTACCGAAAGTATGAAGACCGCCTCATCGGCAATTTGATAGACGATCCGGCAACTTGTATGAGGCTCGACTTCGCGCGTTCCAGCCGTCGCGCCCTGCCTACCGATGAAAGGTTGCGATTTAAGGTAGGACGCTGTGGTCTGGATGCGTCCCCCGATCCATTGTGCCATTAGCGGATTGTTGCGCCAAATATGAGAAACGATCTCGCCGAGTTCGTGTTTTGCCCCGCTGTCCAGATGAGCCTCACTCGGCCGCCTCATGGTTCTTGCGCTTAAGATCGGAGATCAACTCATCCATGTGGGCCACAACTTCTTCATTAGTGAATACGCGGCCGGCAGCTATCGAGGCACGTGATCGCTCCACCTTGCGCCTGAGGAACGCGACATATTCCCGATCCTGCAGAACAAAATCGTGCATGAACTCGCGGACGATCTGCGAGGCCGGTCGGTCGTCCCGCTTGGCGGCCGCCATGAACGCGTCGCGCAATTCCGGCTCAAGCTTCATGGTGAAGACGGCTTCCTTGGCCATGGTCGACTCCTATCCAGGTACTGACGTAGTATGTACCACGTCAGTATGTTCCCAGCCAGATCGGCCGCATCGCAGTGGCCGTCATCACAGCGGCTGGGTCGTATAATCCCCTTCCGGCTCATAAAGCCCGTCCTCGATCGAGGTGCGGTGTACGACCTTGAGTTTGCCGCCTTCGACCTTCGAGATGTTCTGGTGGCCGAAGACCTGGTGGATTTTTCCGTTGAACGTCTTGTCGCCCTGCGGGTGTTCCGGCCCCTCGGCGAAGACGGTCAGTGCCTCTGTCGCCTCAATGAGTTTGGCCTTGTCCTCCGACCCCTTGTAGCCGGAATCCTCCATCGCCTTCTTGATGACGTAGAGGGTTTCCCAGCAGCCAAACATGTGGGCGGCTGTCGACACGTCCTTGGGGTCGCCCACCGCCGCGCCATTCTCGTCGATGCCGACCGCGGCGCGATAGGCTTTTTGCTCCTCGCTGTCGTTTTCCTGCGCGTAGCGCGGCGAGCCTTCCCAGAAATGGCTGCCGTCCAGGAATTCGAGGCCGGGGCTGTTGATGTCGACCGCTTCGAGGCTGTCGATGAAGCCGAAGAGCTGCGGCCGGTTGGAGCCGTAGAACTCGCCGAGTTCCTTGACGAAGGTCAGCACCGCCGGCCCGACCATCACGTGGTAGAGCACCTCGGTGTCGGCCGGGATCTGCGGAAAATATTTCGTGAACGAGCTTTCCGTCGGCGGAATGGCGATCTGCGCGATGACTTCCGCGCCCTGCGCCTTCAGCGCCGGTGCAAGATAGTCGCGGTGGTCATAGCCGAAGGCGAAGTCCGGAAAAATCTGTGTGACCTTCTTGCCGACATTGCCGGCGATCCACGGCGCCATCGCCTGGATCTGGCTCTTCACGTCGGTGATGCCGGGCTGGAAGACGTAGCGGTTGAGTTTCGTCGAAGCGACGTGGTGCCCTTCGCTGACCACGAAATAAGGCAGCTTTGCTTCGCCCGCAGCCGGCGCCGAGCCTATCACCACATGCGAAAACAGCGTGCCGTAGGCGACGTCTACCTTGTGCTGCGTCGCGAATTTGGCAACCACCTCGGCTCCGCGTCCAGGATCGGTGCCGTCGTCCTCGATGATCACCTCCACCGGGCGGCCGTTGATGCCGCCGGCGTCGTTGATCGCCTTGATGGCCGCCGCGGTGGTCTTCTCGTACCAGCGGCCATAAGCGGCGCCGATGCCTGTCTTGTGCGCCTGGAAGCCGATTTTGATCGGCGCCGAGCTCTGTGCCTGCGAATAGCGGACGAACCCGGGCGCCGCCACGAGGCCGGCGGAGGCCGCAAGGCCCTTGAGAGCGGTTCGGCGGTTGAGGCGCTTGCCGATCAGGCCGGAAGCCTTGGAATCTGTCATGTCCAATCCCCTCTGATGATACGACCGGAGACCCGCGCGGTACGCGGCTCCGGAAGCCCGAAACCCATTGATAGGGAAACTAAATCATCAATCCCCAGGTGCCGCAAGGGCAGGCGGAGACCGCAATGCTGCGACGCAAAAACTCGGCCCCTATCCGGCCGTCGGCGTCGAGAGCAGCCAGAGGCCGAAGACGGTGTAGCCGATCATCAGCAGCGTCAGCGGCAATTGCGACAACGGTGCGCCCTCGGAGCCGGCGTGCAGCCGCGCGGCTAGCCCATGCGCAACCAGCACCGCCAGCACATGCCCGCCGATGATGGCGAAAGCCTGCGCGTTCCAGATGAAGACCGCCTGTTCGGAACCCATGACAATGCCGGCCGACACCGGCATATAGGCGGTGCCGAACAGGTTCCATCCAAAACCGAAGGGATCGGACAGCGCGACGACCGCATATTGCGCATTGACCAGGAACGCCGGCACGTAATGCGAAAAATGATAGGCGAGCGCGATTGGGGCGATCGACCACACCAGCAGGCCTGCCGCGCGCCGTGCCGATTTTTTGCCGGCAAGACATTCGCCGACAGAAACGCAAATGAGGAACACCGCCGCAAGCGCCGCGAACATGCCGGCCAGCCCCGCCGTGTTGATGGTTTGCAAGGCAGAGCGTCCAGGAAATTCAAGCGGATTGATGCCGTTCGAACCCAGCCAGAAGAAGGTTCTTGAAAAGCCGTCGAAGGAAACGGACGCCAGTGCAAGCAGCAGAAACAGCGTGCCCGACAGTGGCAGTGGCTGTGCGGTCCACAGCTTTGCACCCGGCAGACAGAGCGAGATGCGCAGCCACACACCATCGCGCGGTGCGTCGAAAATGCCTAAGCGCGAGATCATGCGGAGGAAAACTGACAGAAACTCGCCGCGCTCGCTCCAGGCGTCGTGGCCGACTGCAAGCATGATTACAAAGGTAAACAGCCAGTAGCTGCCCGCCGCCAATGCCAATCGGTAAGGATCGTCAGGTGCGACATAGATCAGCTCGAACCAAGCGAAGGCAGCGAAAAGCGCCACCGCCGGCCAGTATCCGAGCCAACCCGGATATTTGAGTCTAATGTTCTTAGGCATTAATACGCCGGCTAATTTTATCAGCGTATACCAAGGGTCTATCCAGTACCAGAGATTGCCGAACAGGCCCTGCACGAAGGTCAGTCCGATCCAGACAAGCGTCCACACCGTCAGCGGTAGCGGGTTGGACAGCGGATCGCGACTGCCGAAAATGCCGGCAGCAATCAGCACAAACAGGGTCAGAAACGACGCAAGGCTCGTCCAGAACCGCAGGCCGTCTGGAAGGGCAAGCAGCGGCAGCCGCCACGCCGCCAGTTTTTCCAGGGTATTTTGCGGAACGAACAGCAACGCAAGGAAGCTTGCCGCCACCGCAACCGCGCCGCCGAAGAGATAGTAGCCGGTCGGCAAAAGCAGCACGTAGCCGCGATCGGAGGCATGGGCGAAGGCTGCGGTGGGAGCGATGGCGAAAGCCACGCAGCTAAAAACGATCCTCGCGGTTTGCCGACCGCCGTCGCTGCCAGCGTTGCGCCCCTTAGCCCCTCCCTCTGTTCTGCCGGACATCTCCCCCTCAAGGGGGTAGATTGCGCCGACCGCTTTCGCTTCGCCAAACTTCAACGGCGCAGGGGATGCAGCTTCGCCGACGTTAATCCTCCCCCTTGAGGGGGAGATGTCCCGCAGAACAGAGGGGGGTGCGAAGGAATGCGACGGCAATGATCCGGGTCCGTATGATCGGCAGAGCCTATCAGTCATGCGCTCCGTTGTCCGCCGACAACGCTGTCAAACCTTCACCTTGTGCTCCACCCGTTCCTCGTTCCCAAACACCCGCAGATACCGCGCAATCTCCGCGGGTTCGCCGGTGGCCTTCGCCGGATTGTCGGAGAGCTTCACCGCCGGGCGGCCGTTGGCTTCCGTCACCTTGCACACCAGCGATATGGCGTTCAGCCTGTCGGTCTCGACCGGCGCGCAATCCTCGAAATCGTTGGTCAGGTTGGTGCCCCAGCCGAAGGCCATGCGCACCTTGCCATCGAAATGTTTGTAGGTCTCCTCGATGGCGTCGACGTCCAGCCCGTCGGAAAAGATCAGCAGTCGGTTGCGCGGGTCGACGCCTTTCGAGCGCCACCAGGCGAGAATCTTCTCGCCGCCCTCGATCGGCGGGGCGCTGTCGGGACGGAAACCCGTCCAGTCAGCCACCCAGTCCGGCGCGTCGCGCAGGAACGAGGCCGTGCCGAAGGCGTCCGGCAGCACGATCAGCAGATTGCCGCCGTAGTAGCGCTGCCAGTCGAGCAGGACGTGATAGGGCGACTGGCGCAGCGCCTCGTCCGTCTCGGTCAGCGCCGCGAACACCATGGGCAGTTCGTGCGCGTTGGTGCCTAGCGCCTCGAGATCGGTGTCCATGGCCAGCTTGACGTTGCTGGTGCCGGTAAAGGCGTCGCCGATACCTTCTTTCAGCGCCTCCACGCACCAGCGCTGCCACAAAAAACTGTGGCGGCGGCGCGTGCCGAAGTCGGAAACCTTGAGATTCGGCAGCTTGCGCAGCCGCTCGGTCTTGTCCCACAGTTTTGCCTTGGCGCGGGCATAGAGCACGTCGAGCGAGAACGGCCCGAAGCCGCTCATCGCGGCGCGCGAGCGCAGCTCGTTGATGATGGCCAGCGCCGGGATCTCCCACATGGAGGTGTACATCCACGGCCCGTGGAAATGCAGTTCGTACTGGCCGTCCCGCTTTTCCAGCTCGTATTCCGGCAGCCGGAAATTCTCCAGCCAGGACAGGAATTCCGGCTCGAAGATCTGCTTGCGGCCGTAAAAACTGTTGCCGGCCAGCCAGATCATCTCCTTCTTGCCGAAGCGTAGCGTGCGCGCGTGGTCGAGCTGTTCGCGCAGCGCGCCCTCGTCGATCTCGTCCGCCAGCCGGGCGCTGGTGGTGCGGTTGATCAGCGAGAAGGTGGCGTCGACCTTGGGATACATGCCCCAGATCATCTGCAGCATCAGCAGCTTATAGAAATCGGTGTCCAGCAGGCTGCGGACGATCGGGTCCAGCTTCCAGGCATGGTTGTAGACGCGCCGTGCGATATCGGTCCTGGCCATCGGCCCTCACTCTTCCTCCGGGGCCGGTCAGGACCCGAAAGCGCCTATAGCATTGAATTTTTTCCGTTGCTTCTGCTTTCCTTTGGTCCTGGCAGAAGGCGTCTTTTAGATTTTGACGTTGTTTTCGGTAGGCCGACAGTGCCGCATGCCGCGCGGTCCCGCGCCGGATGTCGTTGCTTGCTGGCTGAATTTCCGGATACTGCCATCGGCATCGCCATGGCGATACGGCACAGGTCCATCCTAGTCGTTCCACGCCGATCGAGGAGAACCGCATGAGCAAAGAGGGTTTTTCGCGCGTCAACCGGCTCGTCCGCGGCTATCAAGTCTCGAAGATGATAGAGATCGTATGTTCGCTCGAAGTCGCGGACCGGATCGACATGACCCCGCGTCCCGCGGCGGAACTGGCGCGCGAATGCGGCGCCGATGCCGACAAGCTGACGCGGCTGCTTCGTGCATTGGCGGCTTTCGGCCTGTTTGCCGTGTCGGAGGACGATCTGGTTTCGCACACCGAGGACTCGCGCTTCCTTCGCAAGGATTCCGTGCCGACGCTGCACTACGCGGCGCGCTACTACGGCATGCCCAGTTCCTGGGCCGTCTGGGGCGCCGCCGGGCGTGCGATCACCACCGGCCAGGCACCTTTCGAGCTCGAATACGGCAGGACCTTCTTCGAACACCTCGCGCAGGATCGGGAGGAAGCCGCGATCTTCGATGCCTTCATGCAGCATAGTCCGGATGACCGGCATGCCGCCGTCGCCGAAGCCTATGATTTTTCGCAAGCCGGGATCGTGGTCGATATCGGCGGCGGCAACGGCGCGCTGCTGGCCGCCGTGCTTGCCGCAAACCCGAGGGCGCGCGGCATCCTGCTCGATCAGGCAGGCGTGGTCTCGGCCGCGGGTGCAGTGCTGGGCAACCTCCTCAGCCGCTGCTCCATCGAAGCCGCCAGCTTCTTCGAGTTCGTCCCGGCCGGCGGCGACGTCTACACGCTGTCCCAGATCCTGCACGACTGGAACGACGAGCGTTGCCTCGAAATCCTGCTGCGATGCCGCGCGGCGATCAAGCCCACCGGCCGGCTGCTGATCATCGAGCGCGTGCTCGACCGGGTGCCGGACACATCGAACGCCATGAACTTTCTGGCCGACATGCACATGATGATGCTTTTTCCCGGCGCGCGGGAACGCACCTTGCCGGAGTTCGCCACGCTATTGGGCAAGGCGGGCTTTGCCGAGCCGACGCTGATCGCCACGCGCTCGGCGTTCTCGATCGTCGAGGCCAGGCCCGTCTGACTGGAACGCCGCTGGGCGTCGAGGCTGCGGACGCCTCGCACCCGTCAGGCGTACCGGATCAACGCGCCACGTAGCCGCCGTCGGCCGACAGGATCGCGCCGGTGATGAAAGACGAGGCATCGGAGGCGAGGAAGGCGATCGGCTCGGCGATCTCTTCTGGCCCGCAATAGCGGCCCATCGGATGCGCCGCCTTGATCTCGCGCTCTGCCGCCGCGGGGTCGGGCTGGCTCTCGAGATAACGCGCCAGAAACGGCGTATCGATGGAGCCCGGCGCCACCGAATTGACGCGGACGCCTGACGCCGCATAGTCGACGGCCAACTGTCGGGTAAGCTGCACGATCGCCCCTTTGCTGGCGCAATAGGCGGCCTGCAACGGCAAGCCGACCAGGCCCGAGATCGAGCTGACATTGACGATCGAACCGCGCTTCTGGGCAATCATATGCGGCAGCACAGCGCGGCAATGGTGGAAGACGCCGGTGACATTCACCGCCATCAGATCGTTCCATTCATCCTCCTCAGTTGCGAGGATATCCTTGGTGATGATCACCGCGGCATTGTTGACCAGGATATCCAGCCGGCCGAAGCGCGACAGCGCCGTCTCCACCGACTTGCGGGCCGTCTCGGCGCGCCGCACGTCTCCGGCAACCGTCGCTACCTTCGGCCCTTCGAGCCCGGCGACCGCGGCGTCGACGTCCTCCGCCACCACCGACGCCCCGCGCCGCGTCAAAAGATCGACCGTCGCGCGGCCAACCCCGCCCGCCGCGCCCGTGACGATCGCAACCCTGCCGTCAAGCGGCTTCACCTCACTCATCCGATCCCTCCCGATCTGTTTTTGCCGACTCGCCTCGGCGCCATGACCGGTTCGATACCATATTTGCGGGCGACCGCACCCCGCCTCCGCTACCAATTGCATTTTGGCGCGTGCCGACCGGCGGCGTTGGTTCAGACGCCGCAAAAGAGCTGGAGGTTGACAGGCACCGGGTCTGGACCGGAGACTTTTGGAGGCTTGATCGAGGAGCATACAATGGCCGCGCCAACCGACGGGAACGCCCACCTCAGTTCGATAGCGGCGCAATTGTTCGTCGCCGACATCGCGGCGTCTTGCGATTTCTTCACCCAAAAACTCGGTTTCGCGGTCGATTTCGTCTATGGCAAGCCGCCCTTTTACGGGCAGGTGCGGCGCGACAACGCCCGGCTGGCGCTTCGCTGTGTTGACGGGCCGGTGTTCGCCGGCGACGTTCGGCAGCGCGAACACCTGCTGTCGGCCTCGATCTCCGTCGACACCGTGCATGAGATCAACCAGCTTTTCGCGGATTTCCAGGCCGCCGGCGTCGACTTCCACCAGACGCTGCGCGACGAGCCTTGGGGTGCGCGGAACTTCATCGTGCTCGACCAGGACGGCAACCTCATCCTGTTCGCCGGCCCGGCGGATTGAAGTGCCGGCTAACCTTGCGGTCCCGTATCGAGGCGCCCAATGGCCAGGCGATCCGACACATCACACTGGCGCTTTCGGCGCGGCTCGCATAGCGTCGCCGGCCAAAGAAGCGGGAGGGTTTCCATGGATCTCGGACTGAAGGACAAGGTGGCGGCGATCACCGGCGGCTCGATCGGCATCGGGCTCGGCGTCGCCGAGGCGTTTGCACGCGAAGGGGCGCATCTGTTGCTTGCAGCGCGGCAGGGCGAGCGGCTGGCGGCGGAAGCCGGACGCATCGCCGAAACCTATGGCGTCACCGCCGTGCCGGTGCCTTGCGACGTCGCCACCGTCGAGGGCGCGCAGGAACTGATCGGCGCGGCGCGCGACAATTTCGGCGGCGCCGATATCCTCGTCAACAACGCCGGAACGGGATCGAACGAGACGATCATGGAGGCGCCTGACGAGAAATGGCAGGCCTATTGGGAATTGCACGTCATGGCGGCCGTGCGGCTGGCGCGCGGCTTCGTGCCGATGATGAAGGAGCGCGGCGGCGGTGCGATCCTGCACAACGCCTCGATCTGCGCCGTGCAGCCGCTGTGGTACGAGCCGATCTACAACGTCACCAAGGCCGCCCTTCTGATGTTCTCCAAAAACCTCGCCAACGAGGTGATCAAGGACAATATCCGCGTCAATACCGTGAACCCCGGCCTGATCCTGACACCCGACTGGGTGAATACGGCGAAGAAGCTGACGGCCAACTCCGGCGGCGACTGGCAGGGTTATCTGCAATCGGTGGCCGACGAGTTTGCGCCGATCAAACGGTTCGGCACGGTCGAGGAACTGGCGAACTTTTTCGTGTTCCTGTGCTCGGAGCGGGCGAGCTATTCGGTCGGCGCGACCTACTACGTCGACGGCGGCATGTTGAAGACGGTGTGACATCTACCGCTGCATCAATGCACCCGTGGACGTCCACGCAAAATCGGGGCTACGTCAGACGCGGGAGGAAGAATCACTGTTTTGCTGGCCCGGCGACCTCCACGCCGGCACCGGGGGGTGGGAATGAATTCGAAGAAATTGGTGCTGGTCGCGATCTCGGCGACGCTTTGCGGATGCTCTTCACTCCAGGAGGATTTGAAGAGCAAACCCGAAAGGATGATGGCCAGTTGTATGCGTCAGGTCGATGCCTCGAATGCCAAGTTCAAGGCTCATGCGATGACGTACATGGGCGTCCCACGGGAAGGGCTCGCCAAGGTGTTTTGCGAGCGTTTGGCGGTAGGCGTGGCCGACGGGCGTATCACGCAATACGACGTGAACGAACTGATCAGGACGGGGCAACTGAATTCCAAGTTTGCCTTTCTCAAGGGGTAGAGATGGTCACTACACGCCGCAGGCCGGTCGCCCTTCTTTGCGCCTCTCTCGAAAGCTGGCCAGCCGTTATAGGGCTTGGCCGGCAGGCCGGCGTGCGCGGACAGTCCGAATTGGCATGAAGCCCAAGCTGATCATCTTCGACTGCGACGGCGTGCTGGTCGACAGCGAGCCGATCTCGATGTCGGTGCTGGTAGATGTGATCGCCGGGGCCGGCGGCACGATCACCGAGGAAATCGCTTATCTGCGCTTTCTCGGCATGTCGATGGCAAGCGTGCGCGATATCCTCTTGAGCGATTTCGGCTTCGCCGTCACCGACGAGCACCTGGTCATCGCGCGCCGCGAGATGCGGCGCCGCTACGCGGAGGAATTGAAAGCCATACCCGGCATCAGGCAAGCGCTGGAGCAGCTTTCGACACCCTGTTGCGTCGCCTCGTCCGGTACGCCTGAGCGCATACGGTTCTCGCTGGCGACGACCGGGCTTCTGGAATTGCTGGAGCCTAACATATACAGTGCGACCATGGTGGAGAGAGGCAAGCCGGCCCCCGACCTGTTCCTGCATGCGGCCCGCGACATGGGCGCGCCGCCATCGGCCTGCATCGTCGTGGAGGATAGCCCCGCCGGCGTCGCCGCGGCCCAGGCGGCGGGCATGCACGTCTTCGCCTTCACGGGCGGCTCGCATGCCGGTAAGGCCGGATTGGCGGCGTCGCTGGCGTCGCTCGGCCCGGATCTGGTCTTCGATGACATGGCGCTGTTGCCGGAGCTGGTCGCCGGCCTTGGATCGCAAGCGAAAGCCGGCTAAGTGATGCGGGAGAATTGCCTGTCCCGAGTGGCGCTGCTGGAGATGACTTTCCGACGGCGTGGTTCTTTCCGTTGGGAATTGTCGACCGTATGGTCTCTCTCTCGTTCGGTCTGGCCTTATTCATCCGGCATAACCAAGCTGGAACACCCCTCATCCGACCTCGCTTCGCTCGGCCACCTTCTCCCACAAGGGGAGAAGGAGGAGCTTTGCATCCGCCTCGCCGCCAATCGCCAACGTTGGAGATTTGGGGAGACGATGCGGCAATGCTCCCCCCTCCTCCCCTTGTGGGGTCCGAAGGACGGGCCGAGACCAGTGGCTCGGGCCAGGGCGGTGCCGAGCGCAGCGAAGCGGATGAGGGGTGTTCCAGCTAGGCGGTGTAGGCCAATTAGGTCGTCAACCGTCGGCCTGCAAAGGCAAGCCACCTGATGCCGAAACTGGTGTGCGCCGTCGATGTCGGGACGAGGAGCGCGCGGGCAGGAATATTCGATACTGCCGGGGCGCTGCTCGGGCGCGGCGAGCACCCGATAGCGCTTCATGAGCCGGCGTCGGGACGCGCGGAGCATCACTCCGAGGACATCTGGCGGGCGGTTTGCGCGGCGGTGCGCCATGCCCGGGAAAAAGCCGGCGCGGATGCCGGGGACGTGGCAGGCATCGGTTTCGATGCCACCTGTTCGCTGGTCGTGCGCGACCGGAACGGCTTACCATTGTCAGTCTCGGCTGACGGGGTGGCCGACCGAGACACGATCGCCTGGCTCGACCACCGCGCACTGGCGGAGGCGGCGGAATGCACGGCTACCGGCCACCCGGTGCTGGAATTCCACGGCGGCGTGATGTCGCCCGAAATGCAGATACCCAAGGCGATGTGGCTGAAGCGGCATCGTCCGGATGTCTGGGAGCGGGCTGGCCAGTTGTTCGACCTAGCCGATTTTCTGACCTGGCGGGCCAGCGGTTCGACGGCGCGCTCGCTCTGCACCACCACCTGCAAATGGACTTTTCTGGCCCATGAGGCCGAGGGGTGGCGGCATGATTTCCTCGGCACGGTGGACCTGTCAGATCTGCTCGACAGGGCCGGGCTGCCGGCGCGGCCGACGCCGGTCGGCGCCGATCTCGGGCCGTTGACCGCGCAGGCTGCCGCCGAACTCGGCCTGTCGCAAGACAGCCGTGTCTCTGCGGGAATGGTCGACGCCTTCGCTGGCGCGCTCGGCGTATTCGGGTGGCGGGCGCTCGACGCAGAGGCGGGAGCGGGCCGCGCCATCCTGGTCGCCGGAACGTCGAGCTGCGTCATGACCATGTCGCGCCAGCCGCTAATGTTAGCCGGCTTCTGGGGGCCATATTCCGGTCCGACCCTGCCCGGCATCTGGATGACGGAAGGCGGGCAGTCGGCCACCGGCGCGCTGCTCGACCATGTCGTGCGCGTGCATGGCGCGGGCGGCGAGCCGACGGCCGAGAGGCATCGCGCCATTGCGGCGCGCGTCGCCGTGCTGCGCGCCGCCGAGGGCGACGATTTCGCAAAGCGGCTGCACATACTGCCGGATTTCCACGGCAACCGCTCACCGCTGGCGGAACCAGCGGCGCTCGGCGTGATCTCCGGCCTGTCGCTCGATGCGTCGTTCGACGGCCTCTGCCGGCTCTATTGGCGCACATGCGTCGGCATTGCGCTGGGCGTGCGCCAGATCGTCGAGGCAATACGTGCTGCCGGCCATCCGGTCGACACGCTGCACGTCACCGGCGGACACACCAAAAATCCGTTGCTGATGGAGCTTTACGCCGATGCGACCGGCTGCCGGCTGGTCGAGCCGGCGCTCGACGAGGGCGTGCTGCTGGGCACGGCGATGGGCGCGGCGGCCGGCGCGGGCTTGTTCGGCGGGCTTGCGCAGGCGGCGCTGGCGATGCGGCCGAAGGAACGAGAGCGGCCGTCCGATGCTTCGGCGAAGCCGCTATACGAACGCGACTACAGGATTTTCCTGGAGATGCAGAGGCAGCGAAAGGCGATCGAGGAATTGGAGTAGGGCATTCTAGATTGCCGCATGCGTACACGGCGCGACGCCCCTGGCTCAATCGAACCGGCCGCCTCCCTTATTGCCAATCCGCACCGTTTGAGACAAAAGGCGCCGGCAGCGTGGAGTCTGGTGGAGTCCGCGCCTAATCCGTGGCTTCCGGCAGCACAAGAATTGCCGACGCGCCGCGATCTGAAAGACGATGGAGATGACTGCGATCGAGGCCGGCGCGCGAGCGCCGGAAAATCCGTGGCGTGGCGAGGTGAAGGCGATGCTGGCGCTCGGCTGGCCGATGATCCTCACCAATCTCGGCCAGACGGCCATGAACGCCACCGACGTGATGCTGATGGGCCGGCTGGGACCGCAGGCGCTGGCCGCCGGCGCGCTCGGCGCCAACATCTATTTCATGCCGCTGATCTTCGGCCTCGGGCTGATGCTGGCGACCTCGCCGATGATCGCCACCGAACTCGGGCGCAAGCGCCATTCGGTGCGCGACGTGCGCCGCACGGTGCGGCAGGGCCTGTGGCTGGCCGTGCTGGTGTGCATTCCGATCTGGATCTTCCTGTGGAATGCCGAGGCGGTGCTGAACTGGATGGGACAGGAGCCGGCGCTGGCCGCGCAGGCCGGCACCTATGTGCGCTGGCTGCAATGGGCGGTGCTGCCCTTCTACGGCTACATCGTGCTGCGCTCGTTCATCTCGGCGCTTGAGCGGCCGGGCTGGGCGCTGGTCATCGTCTTCCTGGCCGTGGCGCTGAACGCGGTGCTCGCCTGGGGCCTGATGTTCGGCCGTCTCGGTCTGCCGGAAATGGGCATCGGCGGCGCCGGGCTGGCGACGAGCTTGGCGAGCGCCTTCATGTTCGTCGGGCTGGCGGTGGTGGTGTCGGTCGAGCGGAAATTCCGGCGCTACCGGATGTTCGGCCGCTTCTGGCGGGCCGACTGGCCGCGCTTCAAGGCGCTGCTCGGGCTCGGCCTGCCGATCGCCGGCATCCTGGCCTTCGAGGTGACGATCTTCAACGCGGCCGCACTTCTGATGGGGCTGATCTCGCCGGCATCGCTCGCCGCGCACGCCATCGCCATCCAGATCGCCTCGATCTCCTTCATGGTGCCGCTGGGGCTGAACCAGGCGGTGACCGTGCGGGTGGGGCTCGCCTTCGGCGCGCGCGACCCGGACGGCATCGCCCGCGCGGGATGGACGGCCTATGTCATCGGCGTCGGTTTCATGGCGCTGATGGCGCTGACCATGATCACCGCGCCCAACCTTCTGATCAGCGCCTTCATCGACATGGGCGCGCCGGAGAACGCCGAGGTCATCGCGCTGGCGGTGACCTTCCTGGCCTTCGCCGGTCTGTTCCAGATCGCTGACGGCGCTCAGGCGGTGGGCGCCGGCATGCTGCGCGGCCTGCATGACACCAAGGTGCCGATGATCTATGCGGCGATCGGTTATTGGGGCATCGGCCTGCCGCTCGGCGTGCTCTTGGCCTTCCCGCTCGGGCTGAAGGGCAACGGCATCTGGATCGGCCTGTCGGTCGGGCTGGTCGTGGTGGCGGCGCTGTTGCTCACCCGCTGGCTGCGGCGCGGGCGGCTGGGGCTGATGGATGAGAAGAGGGCGTTTGGGTGAAGCCGGGCCAGCACGTTACGCCCGCAAATCCCGGAGATACGTATTCGCCTCCGCCGAGGCCGCGAATTCGGTCGGGTCGATGTCGGCGATCAGCAGCGCCTCGCCCGCGACGCCCGCCTCGGCCAGCAGCGAGCCGTCGGGGGCGGCGATGACCGACAGGCCGGCGAAGGAAAACTGCGGGTCCGCGCCGCTGTGGTTGGCATAGGCGACGAACACCTGGTTTTCGAAGGCGCGCACCGGGATCATTTTCCGCGCGATCAGTTCCGAATGGTCGCTGGCCGGCAGTGCCGTCGGCACGATGACCAGCGCCGCACCCGCCTGCGCCAGGCGCCGCACACTTTCGGGGAATTCGACATCGTAGCAGATCAGCATGCCCGTCCTGACGCCGCGATGGTCGAACACCGTGGCGGTGGGCAATGCCGGAGCGAACAGGCCGCGCTCATAGGAGCCGTAGAGATGCGCTTTCGGTAGACGACGGGCGGGCGGTTGCCGTCGACATAGAGCGCGCTGTTCCAGACCGTCTCGCCGTCGCGCTCGGCGAAACCGACGACAACAGCGATGCCGAGGCGCGCCGACAGCGCAACGAGACGTTGGGCTGTTGGACCGGTTGCGGGCTCGGCCAGTTCCGTCATAGCCTCGCCCGCGCCATAGCCGGTGACGGCCAGTTCCTGCGCCACCAGCAGGTCAGCGCGTTGCGCCGCCGCGTCTTCGGCCGTGCGTTCGATGCGGGCGAGGTTGGCGGCGACGTCACCGGCTTTCGCCTGCATCTGCAGGATGGCTAAGCGCATCGGTGCGGTCTCGTTCCAGTTCGTTATGCGCATTCCCTATCCGAACCGAAGGATCGCCGCGAGAGGCCGCGCCGCGAAACACCCGCGCGGAAACTACATCGCCCCCAGCAAACGGCGGATGTCGCCGAAGCGGGCAATCAGCCCGAACACAACAGCCGCGATCGCCACGAAGAACACCGACACGGCCGCCATGGTCGGCGTGTAGCCGTAACGCAGCGCGTTGAAGATTTTTATCGGCAGCGTTTCGACGGTGAACCCGACGGTCATGTAGGCCACGATGTATTCGTTGAGCGACAGCACGAAGGCGAAGGCGTAGCCGGAGACGAGATAGGGCAGGATCAGCGGCAGCACCACCGTCTTCAGCACCGTGCGGTCGTCGGCGCCCATGGTGGACGCTGCCTCGACCAGCGAGCGGTCGATGGAGGCGAAGCCGAGGGAAAGGGTGACCAGCGGAAGTGTCACGAAAAAGATGCCGTGGCTGATCGCCGCCGTCCAGGGCTGGCCATAGAGGCCGCTGGAGGCCCAGAAGGTGAGCAGGCCCAGCGCCGTGATGACCGGCGGCAACACGAAGGGCGCGACGCCGAGCAATTGAAAAATATTCGCCCAGGGTGCGATGCGCCGCCACAGGAACCAGGAAAGCGGCAGCGCGATGGCGACCGCAATCGCCGCCGAGGTGACGGCGAGCAGCAGCGACGCGATCAGCGCTGCACGCCAGGCCGGATCAACGAAAATCTGCGCGTACCAGGCAAGGGAAAAACCGACCGGCGGGAAGGTCAGGTCCTGCTTCTGGTTGACCGATACACCGGCGACCACCACCAGCGGCAGCGCCAGGAAGAAGGCGACGGCGAAGAAATACAGCCGGCGAAGCATTTTTTCCCTCATCCCGCATTCTCCTTGCGTCCGACCAGCAGCGTAAGCCCCACCAGTCCGAGCGAGATCAGCACCAGGAACACCGCCATTGCCGCCGCGAAGGGCATATTCGACTGGTAGATCGCCTGGTCGGTGATCAGCACCGACAGCGTCCAGTGCTGGGGGCGGCCAAGGATCTGCGGCAGCAGATAGCAGCCGAGCGCGAAGACGAAGGCCATGATGATTGTCGCGACGATGGTGTTGCGCAGGGCCGGAACAACGACGTTGAAGAAGGCCTTCGCTGGCGAGGCGCCGAGCGTGCGTGCTGCCTCCAACAGCGTCGGATCGAGCCGGACGAGGGCGGGATAGAGCACGAGAATCGTATAGGGCAGCGCCTGGTAGACCATGGCGGTCATGACAGCGCCGAAGGAGGGCGACAGCGCCACCGGGCCACTCATCAGGCCGAGCCAGACAAACAGGTTGGTGATGCCAGCGGTGCGCGAGAACAGCGTCGACCAGGAAAAGCCGATGATGACTTCCGACAGCGACAGCACCGACAGCAGGCAGACCAGCCATACCGTCTGAACCGTTCGCGATTGCTTGGTCAGCAGGTAGGTGAACGGGAAGGCGATGACGACGCAGCAGATCGACACCAGCACCGACAGCAGCAGCGAAAAACCGAGCACGCGGCCGAAGAACAGCGACAGGAAGCGCGCATAATTGTCGAGAGTGAAGGCCGTCTTGTAGAACCCGGCGGGATCACGCTGGAAGAAGCTGACGGCGATCATCGTCGAGAACGGGATGACGAAGAAGACGATCAGCATCAGGCCAGGGAACACCAGCGGCGTGTAGTCGGCAAGCGTTTTCGGCGGCTCGCGTCTCATGACTTCACCACCACGCAGGCTTGCGGCGGCAGGGTCACGCCGACCTTTGCCCCGGTCGCGACATCGACGCGCTCGCGCGGTGTCGTCACCGCGACGATGGTTGACCCGCCGGCTTCGATATAGGTCTCTATCGTCGCTCCGAGGTCGCGCACGAAGGTGACCGTGCCATCGATGGCGCCTGAGGAAGGCGGGCCGAGATGCACGTCTTCCGGCCGTACCGACACCGAGGATTTTGCCGCGCCGGAGGGCAGCGACAGGCCTGGGATGACCGTGCCGAGGATTGAGGCGCGGCCAGCACCATCGGCACTGGCCTCAAGCAGGTTGGTCGAGCCGATGAAGTCGGCGACGAAGGCATCCGCCGGTTTCCGGTAGATGTCGATCGGCGCGGCGGCCTGGCGGATCTTCCCCTGGCCCATGACCACGACGAGATCGGCCATGGTCATCGCCTCGCGCTGGTCGTGGGTGACGACGATGGTGGTAATGCCCAGCCGCTGCTGCAATTGCCTGAGTTCGACCTGCATGGATTCGCGCAGCTTTGCGTCGAGCGCCGACATCGGCTCGTCGAGCAGGAAGAGTTTCGGCGACAGTGCCAGCGCCCGGGCGATGGCGACGCGCTGCCGCTGGCCTCCGGAGAGTTTCGCCACGGGGCGGTCGGCGAAGCCAGGCAGGTGGACGAGTTTCAGCAATTCGTCGGCGCGTGCCTTCTGTTCGTCCTTCGAGGAGCCGCGGATGCGCAGCGCATAGGAGATGTTGTCGCCGACCGAAAGATGCGGGAACAGCGCCAGCGACTGGAACACCATGCCGAAATTGCGCTTGTGCGTCGGCGTCTTGGTGATGTCATCGCCGTCTATGGCGATCTCGCCCGAACTGGGCTCCTCCAGCCCGGCGATCATCCGCAAAAGCGTGGTCTTGCCGCAGCCCGACGGGCCGAGCAGGCAGACGAAGGTGCCGTGCGGCACCGACAGGTTTACGTCGTCGACGGCTTTGAAATCGCCGAACTGCTTGGTGACGGATTTGATGGCCAGGCCGGACATGGATTTTCCCCTTTACCCTGCGGACCTTGCAGTTGTGCAACGGCTTTCATCGAGACGTGACATTGCGGAAAGCACCTTCTCCCCATTCACGGGAAGAAGATGCCGGCAGGCAGATGAAGGGCAGCGCGAACCATTGATATGTAGGCTCCGCCCCTCATCCGGCCCTTCGGGCCGCCCTGAGGACCTCCTCGTAAGCGGGGAGAAGGAAGACGCTCACCCCGCGATCATCTCCGTCCATTTCTGGTTCAGCCAGTCGGACTTGGTCGTGTAGAGGTCGTAGCGCGGGATGATCGGCGGGATTTCCGACGACACGGCCGCGAATTCCTCCGCCGTCAGGTCGAGTTTGTCCTTCTTCAGCGTCGGCGCGGTGCCGACCTTGCGCGACATCAGGCCCTGGATCGACGGCTGGCTCATATAGTCGATGAAGACATGCGCCTCCTCGCCCTTCTGCGAGGCGCGCGAGATGACCCAGTTGCCGCTATCCTGGATGCCGCCCTCCTTCGGGAAGGTCGAGCGCACCGGCTGGCCGTCAGCCGCCGCGAGACCGGTGACGTCATGATAATACTGGCCCATCGGGATCTCGCCCGACTTCAGCGCCTGCTCGAACTGCGCCTCGTCGCGATACCAGAGGCGGACGTTGGGCTTCACTTCGGCGAGTTTCTCGAAGGCCTTGATCTGGCCTTCCTCGGTGTCGAGCGCATTGGTGCCGCCGAAGAAGGTTTTCGCGGTCACCTCCAGCAGGAAAGAGTTGGAGACCAGCGCCAGCAGGCCGAGCTTGTCGGCGTTCGCCGGATCCCAAAGCGCTTCCCACGAGGTCGGGGCTTCCTTGTAGACGTCGGTGTTGGTGACCAGCGTGATGTACCACGCCACCGCGCCGATGCCGGCGATGCGTCCGTCGGGGTACTTGTTGACGAATTGCGGCAGCAGGTCGCCGAAATTCTTGATCTTCTTCTCGTCGATCGGCACCCACAGTTCGGTGGACTGGCCCTTCAGCGTCGAGGTCTGCGACATCATCGACACGTCGGCGGGCGCCTGGCCGGCCTTGGCGGCCTGCTCGAGCTGCACCAGCCAGGCCTCGCCGGTCGGCTCGGCGACCGATTCCACCGCGATGCCGGTCGCCTTGGTGAATTCGGGGAAGATGTGCTCGTCGAAGGACTTTTGGAAATAGCCGCCATAGACGCCGACCTTCAGAGACTTGTCCTGCGCGCGCAGGATCGACGGCATGGCGAGAACGCCGGTGGCGGCGAGCGCGCCGGACAGCACCGTGCGCCGGCTGAGCGGACCGTTCAGAATTTTCTGCATTTCACTTCTCCTGTTTTGGCCGACGTTGCGGCAGTTCCCATGTCTTCAAGTATCGACGAGGTTCAGTGCGCGGCTGCGCGGCTCTCCAGCATCCTGGCATATTGGGTGAGAGGATAGCACAGCACGAAAAAGATCAGAGCCACCAGCCCATAGACGGTGAAGGGCTCGAAGGTCGCGTTGTTGATGGCGTTCGAGGTTCTCAGCAGTTCCTCGAAGCCGATGATCGAGGTCAGCGCCGTTGCCTTGATGAGCTGTACGAGGAAGCCGACGACCGGCGCCCGGGTAATCGAGAAGGCTTGCGGCAGGATGACCAGCCGCAACTCCTGGACATAGTGCAGCCCGAGGCTGGCGCCGGCATCCCATTGGCCGCGCGGCAGCGCGTCGACGCCGCCGCGCCAGATCTCGGCGAGGTAGGCGCTGGCGAAGAAAGTGAGGCCGAGCACGGCCGCCATCCATGGTTCGATGCGCAGCCCGAGCATCGGCAGGCCGAAGAACATCAGGAACAACTGCATCAACAGCGGCGTGCCCTGGAACAGCGCGATGTAGCCGCTGCCGAAGCGCCTCGGCCATTTAGCCTTGGATATCCTGAGCAGCAGGATGGCGATGCCGACGATGGCGCCGCCGGCGAAGGCGGCAATCGACAGCAGGATCGTCCAGCGCGTGGCGAAGAGCAGGTTGCGCACGATGTCCCAGAAGGTGAACTCGATCATGTCACACCCGCCGACAACATCCGCTGCCCGCCTTTGACGAGGAGGCGCCGCAATCCGATCGACAGACCGAGATAGACGGCGGTGACGACCAGATAAGTCTCGAAGGCGCGGAAGGTTCTGGCCTGCAGCATGTCCGCCTCGTAGGTCAGTTCGCGCACCGCGATCTGCGACACGACCGCGGATTCCAGCATCATGATCACGATCTGGCTGGTCAGCGCCGGGAAGATGACTTTAAGCGCCTGCGGCAGCACGATCTTGATGAACACCTGGCGCGGCCGCAGCCCGAGCGCCAACGCTGCTTCCTTCTGGCCGCGCGGCACAGCGTCAAGTCCGGCGCCGACGATCTCGGTGGTGTAGGCCGCCATGTTGAGCGTCATGGCGAGAATGGCGGCAACCACCGGATCGAGCCTGATGCCGAGGCTGGGCAGCCCGAAGAAGATGAAGAAGAGCTGCACCAGGAACGGCGTGTTGCGGATCACCTCGACATAAAGGCCGATCGCCTGCCGAAGCAGGCGATTGCCGCCGCGCCGGCCGGCCGCCGCGAGCACGCTGAGCACAGTTCCGAGCAGCGTCGTCACGACGATCAGGAAGACCGTCATGGCGGCGCCGCGCGCAATCGCGCCGAGCGCATCGTTCAGCCAGCCGAAGTCGAGGCTGTAGGACACGAGCCTCAGTCCTTGAGGTTTTCAGGATTGAGCGGCGTCTTCAGCCAGGTTTGCGAGCTTTCGTTCAGCTTGCCGTCGGCCAGCATCTTGGCGACCGCGTCGTTGATCGCCTTCTTCAGGCCTTCCTCGTTCTTGTTGAGGCCGATATGCGAGGGCGAGGTGAGGAGCTGGAATTTCTGCTCGGGCTTCAGCCCTTCCTGTTTGGCGAGCACCTGCGCGCCGACATCGTTGCCGACGACCATGAGCTGCGTCTGCTCCGAAATGAAGGCCTGGATGACGGCGTTGTAATTGTCGAAGCGGCGAATGTCAGCGGAGGCGGGCGCCGCCTCGGTCAGCGAGGTGTCCTCAAGCGTGCCGCGGTTGACGGCGATGGTCTTGCCGGCAAGGTCTTCCTTGCCCTTCACTTCGAGGGCGGCCGGGCCGATCACGGCGATGTAGTAGGGCGCGTATGCGGCGGCATAGTCGATGACCTCGGCGCGTTCCTTGGAATAGCCGACGCTCATCAGCATGTCGACGCGCTTGTCCGTAAGATAGGGAATGCGGTTCTGGCCGGTGACGCTGACCAGATTGAGCTTGACGCCCAGGCTGTCGGCGATGGCTTGCGCGACATCGATGTCATAACCCTTGATGCTCATGTCAGCGCTGGCCGAGGAGAAGGGCGGGAAGTCGGAAAAGATGCCGACATTGATCTGGCCCGCCGCCTTGATGTCAGCGACGGCATCGGCATTGGCCGGCAGCGTGGCGAGACCGAATGCGCCGGCGAGCAGCACGGCGGCGATGGACGATTTGAGCTTCGCATGGATTGTCATTGTCGTTCCCCTTTTCTGGAAGCTGGTTTTTTGAGAGCGGCAGTCCGATCGCCGGTTCCAGTTCGGCGTCGGACTTGCCGTATTTTTTTTGGATCAGGCCTCCTTGCCGGCGATTGCCGGGCTGAACACCATCAGCGACAGGATCTCGAACAGAACCTGCGCGCCGGCGTGCGCGGTGTTGGTGGTGGCGTCGTATTGCGGCGCGACCTCGACGACGTCGCCGCCGACGATGTTCAGGCCTTTCAGCCCGCGCAGCAGTTCCAGCACCTCGCGCGTCGTCAGGCCGCCGACCTCGGGCGTGCCGGTGCCCGGCGCGAAGGAAGGATCGAGGCTGTCGACGTCGAAGGAGATGTAGGTCGGCCCGTCGCCGACGATCTTCCGGGCCTTCTCGATGATGGCGGGAACGCCCATGCCGGTGACTTCCTCGGCGTGGACGACGGTCATGCCGGATTCGTAGGTGAACTCCCACAGATATTCGGAAGAGCCGCGGATGCCGATCTGGATGGTGCGGGTTGGGTCGAGCACGCCGTCGAGCACGGCGTTGCGGAACGGCCCGCCATGGTGGAACTTGGTCAGGTCGTAGGCGCCGCCGGTGTCGCAATGCGCGTCGATGTGGATCATGCCGACGGGGCGCTTCTTGCCCACCGCCTTGAGGATCGGGTGGCTGATCGAATGGTCGCCGCCGACCGACAGCGGGATGACGCCGGCCTCGACGATCTGGCTGATGCGCTTTTCGATGTCGTCATGGCTGAGTTCCAGCCGGTAACGGCTCTGGAACGCCACGTCGCCGATGTCGGCGACCCGCAAATCCTGCACCGGCGCGCAGTCGAGCACATGGTTGTAGGGGCCGATGCGCTCGATGGTGCGCAGCGCCCGCGGCCCGAAGCGCGCGCCGGTGCGGTTGGTGACGCCGAGATCCATCGGCACGCCGACCATGGCGACCTGCAGATTGCCGAAATCCGGGTCGTCGTTGTCGACCTGCATGTGCGGCGCGGTGAGGAAGGTCGGCATGCCCGAATAGGGCGCGACGCGCGTCCCGCTCTTGGTGAAGATCTTGTTGGCTACCCGCCGGAACTGCGGATTGAACAACTCGCCGCCATGGCTCTCGCCATATTTGCGGCGCAGCGCTTCCAGTTTGTCGGCCTCGAAACCCATGAAAATCCTCCTGCGGCGGCGCCGATGCGCCGATATGCTGTTCGAGGGCATTCACGTTCGCCTTGTCTCGGCGGATCGCGTGCCCTTCGGTGTTTCCCAAGCCTGCTTTTTATGATTTCGCCAAAACTGCGCCGAATCCGTTGAAAGATCAATTGATATTGTTGTAGTCTTCGTTGTGAAATTTTCTCACATCGGTTCCGCCTGAATCTCGGCATACCGGGGATGCCCTTGGACTACTGAAGGTTCGCCAATGTCAGGCCGCCTGCCACCGCTCAATCCGCTGCGCGCCTTCGAGGCGACGGCCAGGCATGGGTCGCTGACCAAGGCGGCGGCGGAACTCAGCGTCACGCATGGCGCCGTCAGCCACCAGATCAAGGCTCTGGAAGCCACGCTGAAGGTCAAGCTTTTCGAGCGCGCCGGCCAACGGCTGAAGCTGACGCCGCATGGCGCCGAATTGTTGCCTGCGGTCTCCGGCGCCTTCGAGGGCATCGCCGCGGCGACCGCGCGGCTGACCCGGCCGACCGGCGCCGGCGCGCTGACGGTGAGCGTCGTGCCGGCATTGCTGTCGCTGTGGGTGATCCCGCGCATCGGCAGCTTCGTCGCCCAATATCCCAACATCAGGCTGAAGTTGCGCGCCTCCAACGATCCGCAGGACATGCGCTCGCCGGACGTCGACCTCTGCGTGCATTACGGCGACCGCGACTGGAGCGATTGCTGGTTCCGCAAATGGTCGGACCTTGAACTGTTCCCGGTGGCGAGCCCGACGCTGATCAACAACCGGCCGCTCCGCACCGTGCGCGATCTCGCCGACCACGTCATGCTGCATGGCGACGACGGCCGCGAGTGGCACACCTGGCTGGCGGCGGCCGACGGGCTGGAGCTGCCGCGCGGACCGCAGTTGCAGATGAGCGATGCGCGGCTGTCGACCGAGGCGGCGCTGCACGGACACGGCGTGGCTCTGGGTGATTCCGTCACCGCCAGCGGACTTTTGGCGCGCGGGCAGCTCGTCACGCCGTTCAACCTTGCCGTGCCGGCGGTGGATTCCTTCTACGTCGCCTGCCGCGGCCAGATGCGCTCCGCGCCGGTGGTGCAGGCCTTCATCGACTGGATTTTTGCCGGGCGCGACGCCGCCGCCAGCCGCGGCGAGACGGCGGTGGCCGGGCAGATCGGCATCCGCAAGCGGCGTTCGGCAAGGGCGGCGGCTGGCTGAAGATAAACGACGGGATTGCTCCACCCGAAACCCGCCCGGACAAGACTTTACTAACCGAAGGTTGAAACATTGCTCGACAGAGAACACCCGGATTGAGCAGTCTTGCCCACGGGCCGGCCTGCGCACGCCGGCGCAAATAATACTCGAAGCCGCCGCCAACGAACTTGGCGCGACGTCGCGACATCCGCCGAACCGAAGACAGGGACAAAACCATGGATCTGAAGGACAAGACCGTCGTCGTCACCGGGGCGTCGAGCGGCATCGGTTTGGCGCTCGCCCGCCGCTTCGCCGCCGAGGGCGCGCGGATAGTCGCCGCCGACCTTGCGGAAGGTCCTGCGATCGACGGCGCAGTCCGTTTCCGCCGCACCGATGTCGGCTCCGACGCCGCGATCAAGGCGCTGGTCGACGACGTGGTGGCCACAGAGGGCGGCATCAACCTGTTCTGCTCCAATGCCGGCATCGGCATGCCGATGGATGCCGAGGCCAGCGAAGAAGCCTGGGAAAGGATCATCGCCGTCAACCAGTTGAGCCATATCCGCGTGGCACGGCATGTCGTGCCGGGCATGGTGGCGCAAGGCGGCGGCCGCATTCTGATCACCGCCTCGGCGGCCGCGCTCGTGCTGTCGCTGGGCAGCGCCGGCTACCACACCACCAAGCACGCGACGCTGGGTTTTGCCGAATGGCTCGCCTTCACCTACCGCACGCGCGGCCTAAAGGTTTCCGTGCTCTGCCCGGCTTCCGTGAATACACCGATGATCAAGGGTATCCCCTATCTTCAGCCCGGCGCCATCGAGCCGGAGGAGGTGGCGGAAAAGGCGTTCCAGGGCATGGCGCAGGACCGTTTCATGATCACCACCCATGCCGACACAATGCCCTATTTCCAGCAGAAGGCTGCCAACTACGACGGCTTCATCGGTTTCGCCGCCGATTTTCGCGATAAGGCGATGGCTGTGGCCAAGCCGAGTTGACACCAGGTGTTCCAACCCGAGACCCTGATCTGCGCCCGTCCTTAAGGCCACCGCTCCAATGTGACCGTCCCGATGACCAGATTGCAAAATTAACGTCGTGCTCCGCCGAGAGCCGAGCGTCACCCCACATACCTCTTCAACACCGCCTCGGTCCCATCCTTCCATAGCGCGTTCAGCGCCGCCGCGAACGCCGCCGCAAATACCGCCGACCTGCCGACCGCGCCATAGATGTCCTCCATCGCCAGCCAGGCAGCCGGATCGGCTTTCGCCGCCTTGGAGGCCGCCTGCAGACGATCCCAGTTCGGATCGTTCGGCTCTATCACCTTCCCGCTGTCGGTCATGCCGAAGCAATAACGGCACCATAGCGCCGATTCCAGCGCCAGCCCGGCCACGCCCTGCCCCACCTTCAGACGGTCGGCGATGGTCGGGATGATGAATTTCGGCTGGCGGTTCGAACCATCCAGACAAAGCCGGCGAACCGTATCGCCGATCTTCGGGTTGGAGAAGCGCTTGTCGATAAGCTGAAAATACTCCTCCAGCACGACGCCCGGCACCGGCGGCACGGTGGGGATGATCTCGTCCCTCTCCAGCTTCGCCAGGAAGCCACGCACAAGTTCGTTTTCCATCGCCTCGTGCACGAAATGGATGTCCATCAGCCCGGCCGGATAGGCGATGGTGGCGTGGCCGCCGTTCAGGATACGGATCTTCATCAACTCGAACGGCGACACGTCATCGACGAACTGCACGCCCACCTTCTCCAGCGCCGGCCGGCCAAGCGGAAAATTGTCCTCCAGCACCCATTGCTTGAACGGCTCGCAGAACACCGGCCAGCCGTCCTCGACGCCGAAATCCTTTTTGAGGATCTCGCGTTCGCGGTCGGTGGTGGCCGGCGTGATGCGGTCGACCATGCCATTCGGAAAGGCGACGTTCTTGTCGATCCACGCAGCAAAACCCGGATCGGAGAGTTTTGCCAGCCCGCACACCGCGTCCCTGGTGACGTGGCCGTTATGCGGAATGTTGTCGCAGCACATGATGGTGAAGGGCGGCGTGTTTTCCGCCCTGCGCCGTCTCAGCCCCGCGAGGATCAGTCCAAACACCGTCTTCGGGCTCTCCGGATTTTTTGCGTCCGCCACGATGTCAGCATGGCCGACGTCGAAATGGCCGGTCGCCGCGTCGATGAAATAGCCGCCCTCTGTGATGGTCAGCGAAACGATGCGGACCTTTGGGTCTGCCAGCTTTGCGACGATCGCCGCCGTGTCGCCCGGCACCAAAAAATCGACCATCGCGCCGGTGACGCGCGCCTGCATGTGGCCGGCGTCCTGCTCGACCACGGTGGTCAGCCAGTCCTGCGCTTTCAGGATGTCGCGCCCGCGCTTCTCGCCCTCGAACACGCCGGCGCCGACAAGCGCCCAGTCGTGGTCCAGCCCGGCATTGAACAATTCGTCGAGATAGACGGCCTGGTGCGAGCGGTGGAAATTGCCGACGCCGAAATGCAGGATGCCCGACGCAAGCCGGGCGGGGTCATAGCGTGGGCGCGCGACGTTTAACGGCAGGGACGAAAGGTTCGAGAGGGAAAGTCGGACGGTCATTTCAAGACGCCTTCTCATTGCTTTTCGGCGCCGGCGTTCGCGTATCCTTCTCCCCGTCTCTATACGGGGAGAGGATGGCCCGAAGGGCCGGATGAGGGACGGCGCCAACGATCGAGGGTTTCGCCGCACCTCATCTGCCTGCCGGCATCTTCTCCCCGTGAACGGGGAGAAGAGCGATAGTGATCAGCTTATCCAGTGGCCGCCCTCATCACGGACGGCAGCACGGGATTTCTCTCCCGGTCTCGTTATCCCCGCATCGCCGTCCCGTCGTTCCCGAATTTGTGCAACTTGGAAAGTTCGGGGCTCAGGTAGATTGTGTCGCCATGGCCGAGGCCGATGCTGCCGTCGGCGCGCACCGTCAGCGGGCCGACGCCGTCGGCGTTGACATGCAGGAACGTGTCGGAGCCGAGATGCTCGGCGACGCTGACGGCCGCCTTCCACTCACCGCTCGTCTTCGACACATTGAGGTGCTCCGGCCGGATGCCGATGGTCTTGGCGCCATGTTTGGCGGCCGGCGCGCCCTCGATCAGGTTCATCTTCGGCGAGCCGATGAAAGCGGCGACGAAGAGGTTCTTCGGCTTGTTGTAGAGTTCCATCGGCGAGCCGACCTGCTCGACATTGCCGGCATTGAGCACCACGATCTTGTCGGCCATGGTCATCGCCTCGACCTGGTCGTGGGTGACGTAGATCATCGTGGTCTTCAACTGGTTGTGCAGTTCAGAAATCTCCAGCCGCATCGTGCCGCGCAGCGCGGCATCGAGGTTCGACAAAGGTTCGTCGAACAGGAAGGCCGAGGGCTGGCGCACGATGGCGCGGCCGATGGCGACGCGCTGGCGCTGGCCGCCGGAAAGTTGACCCGGCCGGCGCTCCAGATAGTTGGTGAGGTTCAGCACGCGCGCCGCGTCCTTCACCTTGCGGTCGATCGTCTCCGGCGGCTCGCCGGCCATCTTCAGCGGGAAGCCGATGTTCTTGGCCACCGTCATATGCGGATAGAGCGCGTAGGACTGGAAGACCATGGCGAGCTTGCGCTTGGCGGGCGACTCGTTCGTAACGTCGCGGCCATCGATGTTGATCGTTCCCGAGGTCGTGTCCTCCAGCCCGGCAATCAGGCGCAGCAAGGTCGACTTGCCGCAGCCGGAGGGGCCGACGAAGACCACGAACTCGCCGTCCTCGATGTCGAGGTTGATCTTCGGAATGATGACCGTCGCCCCGAAGGACTTGTTGACGTCTCTGAGAGCGATCTTGCCCATTTTTTCGTCCTCCCTCGTATTCCTATTTCACCGCGCCGAACGTCAGGCCGCGCACGAGCTGCTTCTGGCTGAACCAGCCCATGATCAGGATCGGCGCGATCGCCAGCGTCGAGGCCGCCGAAAGTTTTGCCCAGAACAGGCCCTGCGGACTGGAGAACGAACTGATGAAGGCAGTCAGCGGCGCTGCCTCCGTCGTCGTCAGCCGGATCGTCCAAAACGCCTCGTTCCACGCCAGGATGATGTTCAAGAGCATGGTCGAGGCGATGCCGGGCACCGCCATCGGCGTCAGCACGTAAATGATCTCGTTCCACAGCGACGCTCCGTCCATGCGCGCCGCTTCAAGAATCTCGCCGGGGATCTCGCGGAAATAGGTGTAGAGCATCCAGATCACGATCGGCAGGTTGATCAGCATCAGCATGACCGTCAGGCCGATGCGGCTGTCGAGCAGCCCGGTATCGCGAAAAATCAGGTAGATCGGAAACAGCACCGCCACCGCCGGCATCATCTTGGTGGACAGCATCCACATCAGGATGTCCTTGGTGCGCCGGGTCGGCGAAAACGCCATCGACCATGCCGCCGGGATGGCGACGAGCAAAGCGAGGATGGTCGAGCCGACGGACAGGATCACCGAGTTCAGGAAGAAGTGGAAATAGCCGCTCTGCGCCTGCACCTCCCTGTAACTCTCGGTCGTGCCCGACGGGATCAGGCTGAACCCCTGGATCGCCTCCTGCTCGGACTTGAACGAGGTGATGACCGTGTAGAGGATCGGGAAGAAGATCAGCAGGGCGACGATCCAGGCGGCTGCCGTCGCGATCGTCTTGTGCCGGTTGGTTACCGCGCGTGCCATAATTTCCTCCTCACTTGTCCAGGTTCTTGCCGACCGCCCGCATGGCGAAGAAGGCGACGATGTTGGCGAGGATGACGGCGATGATGCCGCCGGCCGAGGCCTGGCCGATTTTGAACTCCAGCAACGCCTTCTGGTAGACGAGGAAGGGAAGGTTGGTGGAGGCGTAGCCGGGGCCGCCATTGGTGGTGACCAGGATCTCCGCATAGACGGCGAGCAGGAAGATCGTCTGGATCAGCACGACGACGGTGATCGCCCTCGAAAGATGCGGCAGGGTCAGGTAGATGAAGCGGCTGACGAAACCCGCGCCGTCCATCTCGGCGGCCTCCTTCTGCTCGCCGTCGAGCGACTGCAGCGAGGTCAGGAGGATCAGCGTCGCGAAAGGCAGCCATTGCCAGGCGACGATGAGGATGATCGAGAACAGCGGATAGTTGGCGAACCAGTCGATCGGCTGCAGCCCGAAGAACCGGGCGATGTCGGCGAACACGCCGTAACCCGGATGCATGAGCATGTTCTTCCACACAAGGGCGGCGACCGGCGGCATGACGAAGAACGGCGAGATCACCAGGATGCGCACGATGCCCTGGCCCCACATCGGCTGGTCGAGCAGCAGGGCCAGCAGGATGCCTCCGATGATGGTGATCAGGAGCACGCTGGCGACGATCAGCAGCGTGTTGAGGATCGCCCATAGGAAGGCCGGGTTGCTGAAGAACAGCTTGTAGTTCGACAGGCCGATGAAGCCGTCGCGGATCGGGTTCAGCGGGTTGTATTGCTGGAACGAGAACCACAGCGTGAAGGCCAGCGGCACGATCATCCAGACGAACAGCAGGACAACCGAAGGCGCCAGCATGAAACGCGCGAGGGAACTGGTTTGCTTGGTAGCCATGGCTGTGTCCCGTTCGTAGACGTTCTGACCTTGGACTATGCTCGCCCGGCCTGGCCGGGATGGCGCGGGCGCCGATGGAGAGGCATGTTTGCCAATCTCCAACGTCGGTGATTTGCCGCTAAGGCCCCTGCATTCGTCATCCTAGGGCAAGCAGGAGCGGAGCGAACTGCGCGACCCTAGGACCATGCCGTACCGGTGACGACGTGCTCCAGCGGGGTAGAATTCATGCCGGACGGCGACCTCTTGCCAACCCTCCCCGGCGCAACCTCTCCCCCGCGGTCGAGGGAGAGGCGCCGATCGAAGCATACCGCTGAGGGGCAGCGGATGCCTCTGCCGGAGAAAACCTTAAAGGTGGCCGCCCGGTTTTACCCGGACGGCCAAGGCACTGGGAGGCGCCTTATTGGATATAACCGCCCTCGGTCATGGCCGCGGTCGCCGCGTCCTGGGCCTGCTTCAAGGCGTCGTCGACCGACATCTGGCCGGCGAGGGCCGCCGAGAAGAGCTGGCCGACGGTGGTTCCGAGACCCTGGAACTCGGGGATGGCGACGAACTGCACGCCGACATAAGGCACCGGCTTGACGGTCGGCTTGGTCGGATCGGCCGAGTTGATCGAGTCCAGTGTCATCTTGGCGAAAGGTGCTGCCTTCTGGTAGTCGGCATTCTCATAGAGCGAGGTGCGGGTTCCCGGAGGAACGTTGGCCCAGCCTTCCTTCTCGGCAACCAGCTTCAGGTAGTCCTTGCCGGTCGCCCAGGCGACGAATTTCTCCGCCGCATCGGCCTTCTGCGTGCCGGCGGGAATGGCCAGCGACCAGGCCCACAGCCAGTTGCCGCGCTTGCCGAGGCCGGTGTCCGGCGCCAGCGCATAGCCGACCTTGTCGGCCACCTGCGAGGCCTTGGGGTCGGAGACGAAGGAGGCCGCCACCGTCGCGTCGATCCACATGCCGCACTTGCCCTGCTGGAACAGCGCCAGGTTCTCGTTGAAGCCGTTGGACGAGGCGCCCTGCGGGCCGGCGTCGTTCATCAGCTTCACATAGGTCTCCAGCGTGTTCTTCCATTCCGGCTGGTCGAACTGCGGCTTCCATTCCTCGTCGAACCAGCGCGCACCGAACGAATTCGACATGGCGGTCAGGAAGGCCATGTTCTCGCCCCAGCCGGCCTTGCCGCGCAGGCAGATGCCGTTGACGTCGGTGTTGTCGGCCTTGATCTTGCGCGCGGCCTCGCCAATGAAATCCCAGGTCGGGGCATCGGGCATGGTCAGGCCGGATTTTTCGAAGAGGTCCTTGCGATACATGATGAAGGACGACTCGCCGTAGAAGGGCGCGGCGTAGAGCTTTCCGTCCACAGACAGGCCGCCGGCGATCGCCGGGATGATGTCCTTGACGTCGTAATTGTCGCCGAGCTTGTCGAGCGGCAGCAGCCAGTTCTGCTTCGCCCAGATCGGCACTTCATAGGTGCCGATGGTCATCACGTCGTACTGGCCGCCCTTGGTGGCGATGTCGGTGGTGACGCGCTCACGCAGCACGTTCTCCTCCAGCGTCACCCACTTCAGTTCGATGTCGGGGTTTTTCGCGGTGAAGTCGTCGGTCAGCTTCTGCATGCGGACCATGTCGCCGTTGTTGACGGTGGCAATGGTGATCGACTCGGCATGCGCGGCCAGAGCAAACAGGCTCGCGGACGCGCCCAGAATGAGCGTTCTCAAATTCATATCGGTACTCCTCCCAAATCCCAAGGTGAGCATTTGCCTTGTTCTCGGGCAATTACTCACTCTCCGTGACGAATGTCAAGAGGCAATTGATGCTGCGCCGCACATCGAAAGGGGCCGGTGAAGCGCGAAATCAGGCATGAAACGTCCCAATCACGGGAGGCTTGCGGAGGCGCGAGGTCATGCCTATCATCGCGCTTCGCGCTTGCTATCCGCACAAGCCATTGATTTTTCTGCATTTTACAAGCATGACCTACAGTGCGACGTGTTTCCGACGCGGCCAACCAGCGAATTTATCTCGTAGAATCAATAGCTTATCTATGGAGACGGGAGCCGACACAAGCTACGCTGGCGGGGCAAAAACCGTCGATAGTTGGCCTTTTTCCAACTTTGGTCCGGCCCAAACCGGCCGTTCAGATCGACTTTGCCTGCAATCCCTTGGTTTTGCTTGAGTTTCCAAGCACGACAATGATTCTAACAGTCGTTAGTCAAATCGCCAACGCTTGCGATTTGCATGGCGCCGACCTTGACGGTTTGACGGCTGCGCTCTCCACTTCGTCATCCTAGGTCGCAGCAGGAGCGAAGCGAGTGCGGAGACCCTAGGACCATGCCGGCGCAGAAGACCGCCCATGGAATCCCGCCGCTGGAGGCGACAGAGGCGCTATCTGACAGCGCGCGCTGCAACCTCTACCAGCGCTACACCCCACCCGTCGCAACCCCGATCTCCTTCAAGATCCAATCGCGAAAAGCCCGGATTTTCGGCACGTTGCGGCGCTGCGTCTGGTAGACCAGCCAATAGGCGTGGCCGTCGTCACCGACGAGGTCGAAGGGCTGGATCAGGCTGCCGTCGGCCAATTCGGTGGCGAAAAGCGGCCGTGTCAGGATGCCGACGCCGACGCCGGCCACCGCCGCGCGGCCTTCATAGGCCTGCGATCCCAACTGGCGGCGCGGCCGCGCCGCCAGGTTTTCGCGCGCATCTATGCCGGCGGCGTTGAACCAGATCTCCCACCAGGGGTCACCAGCGTCCATGATCGGCAGCTTCAGCAAGTCGGCCGGTTCGTGCACGCCGCCGATGCTTTCCGCCAGTTTCGGGCTCAGCATCGGCGTGAAATCGGCGCGCATCAGCATATGCGAGGTCAGGCCCGGCCACTCGCCCTTGCCGCCAGTGCGGATGCCGACGTCGAAATTCTCCTGGGTGAAATCGATCATGCGGGTTGCAGTTTCTATCCGCACCGCAATCGACGGGTGGGCGATCTGGAACGAGCCGAGATGCAGTGCCAGCCAGTTGGCCGCGAAGGTCGGGATGGTGCTGATCGACAGCGTCGCCTGCCCGCCGGTGCGCGCCGTCTCGAATCCTTCCGCCAACAGCCGGAACGCCTGCGTGGCGGCCGTGGAAAGCACCTGGCCCGTCTCGGTCAGCCCGACCTGCCGCGCCTGACGATAAAACAGCGGCGAGCCGACCCGCTCCTCCAGCACCTTGATCTGGTAGCTGACCGCCGCCTGCGTCATCGCCAGTTCTTCCGCGGCACGGGTAAAGCTCAGAAGCCGGGCCGCCGCCTCGAAGGCGCGGACGGCGGCGAGCGGTGGCAGGCGGCTCGGATGCATAAGTCCTCCTTATGTATCCTAGGTCACGTTCAATTGGCCGGCAAGCCCGGAAGGCCTCATATTCAGATCACGAAACCAACCAGATTTTTGGGAGACCTGAGATGCAACGCTCTGTCTTGACCGCCGCGATCCACCGCATCCGCAATACCGCCCGGATGCTCATGGCCCTGCAATCGCGGGCCGAAGCCGTCGGCAGCGCCTATCTCGACACGGAAATTCTGTCCGAACACATGCGCCGAGACCTCGGCCTGATGGATGGCGAGGATCCCCGTATCGAGCGGCTGCCGCGCATTTCGTCGCGCAACGCCGAGGAAGCCAGCACACTCACCCGGCTGATGATGACGCCGCACGCTTCATAAAAGAGCCTTGGGAAAGAAGTGCCCGGCGGAAAAAAATCGACGCCGAGTTAGCTAGGGACAACCCCGGCGAAAGCAAGGGATTTCAGCGGCTGCGCCCGTCGATACGCAGCGCTTTGAGCAAGCGGGCCGGCCCTCCGGAGGAGCAAGACAGCCTGACGCAACAGCCAGAGCTGACCGGTGCATGGCAAGGCTCCGAAGCTGGTCCTCATCGAACAGATTTGTCATCGTGTCGTTTATCTTCAATGAGGCGTGCCGCTCCTGCGGTGCGCCATGAGCGATTCTCCCGGAAGCACTGGCGCAGCGCATAGTCCCCTGCTCACGCGTTTGCCGTCCAAGTTTAATTCACGATCATTTCACGCTGCTCAATATATCTTCTCGTCGCAATGCTCTTGGTGAGGCTATTGCACCAATATTTTCGCTTTACGCCTCGCCGTAGACGCAGATCTTTCAAATCTTAATCGTTGGGCCGGCCTCGGTCGGCCTGGGGTTTCATTGTGCTTGCCGGGAGGTGCACATGAGTGAAGCTGCGCAAAGACAGGCATGGAGGACGTTCGACAGCGCCGACGACGCCATGACTGAAATCGCTTTCGGATCTGCGCACATCAAGGTCGCGCGTCCGACGGTTCCCGCCTGGAATGCCTTGCAGATGGTCCTGCTTTCGCATGACTACTCCATCCGCGGTGACGATACGCATGGCTACTTTCCACGGAATATCGAGGGTACGACAACACGAAGCCTTCACGCCTTGGGCATTGCCATCGACGTGAATGCCACGACCAATCCGGTCAGAAAAACTCCGAACCGCCGAAAGGTGTGGTTTTCCGAGAAACGGACGCAAGCCGACCGCGCGCAGGATGTTCTATCGAACGTCGCGGATACCGACATGACACCTGAGATGATCGAAGATGTCCGTTCGGTGAAGACCTTTGAAGGAAAAAGCGTATTCGGATGGGGTGGCAGTTGGACCAACAAGAAGGATCCAATGCATTTCCATATCGATGTGACGCCGCAGGACCTTGCCGCAGGTATTGACCCATCGACGGTTAAGGGATTCGGACTGGACCTCGATGGTGACCTCGACGGTCGTTCCGACGGCTTTAATGGTCACTTCAACGGCCACCTCAATGGCGGGACCGAAGAGCATTTTCACGACGAGGACATGAATTCAGACCCGACTGACGAGACCTTTTGGGAGAGCGACACGATGATACACGACAGCGAAGTGAACCGATTCCGTCCTTTCCTCGATTTCATCGCCCATCACGAAGGGACGGCAAGCCGATCGAACGACGGCTACGATACGTCGCTCGGCTACGGGAAATTCACGGGCGGCGAAAAGAAGCTGACCGCGATGACTCTCAACCAGATCAATGCGTTGCAGATGGCGATGCTTGATCATCCTGCCAACAACTTCAACTCTTCCGCACTCGGCCGTTACCAGATCGTACGCAAGACCTTACTCGGTTTGAGGAGAAAGTTCGGGCTTTCGGGCGGCGAACTTTACTCAAGGGAGTTGCAGGACTCGCTCGCGGTCGCGCTCATCAAAGGGCGTGGCCGAGATGTTGTCGGATTGCGGGAGGAATGGGCCAGCCTTACAAAGGTCAACGGCAATACGATCCTGAAAAAATACGACGAGCGTCAATCAGGGACGCTTGAGATATATAAACCAGAATACCCAGAAAGCTTCGACCCAGGCTACGTTTCGTGGGAAAAGCTGCTTGAAATACTGGGCGGTGGTATTCTCGGCAATCTCAATTTGAACCGTCAGCCTTCGCAATTGGTCCTCAAGCCCGGCGACCGCGGCCCCGCCGTAGAAGCACTTCAGCAGGCGTTGAGCGCACGCAACTATCAGGTCGGCAAGATCGACGGCATCTACGGCACGCTTACCACGGCTGCGGTGGCGGCATTTCAGGTCGACTACAAGGTGCCGGCCGAGGTGTCTGGCTCAGTTGACGCCACCACATGGACCATGCTCGGCGAAGCGCTGGGACGGCCGCTATCCCAGGAGCGTATCAACATCACGGCCGACGACCTCCGGAGGATGGGATCGCAGACCATCGCGCAAGCCGACAATGCCCGGCTCATGGCGGTGCTCACGTCCCTGCTCGGAGCCTTGGGAATCGGCAACTTCGCGATCAGGGAATACGGTCCGGGACCGGCCGCTGCCGCTCCGGCGGCGCCCAATCCCGTCGTATCGGCGCCGGTGGATCAGCAGATCGCTCACGCAGTAAGCGGCCTTCCGTTGGCCGATCTCAAAACTTTCTTCAACATCAACCTCGGTCCAAAAGGGACAGAGGCCCTGGCCGTGAAGATTCGTGGTCTGGAAAGCTTGTATGCGCAATCGGTCACGGTTCCCGGCGCGACCAATTCCGGAACGCTTCAGGATTTCAACAATCCGCTGGTCTCGCTGATTTCCGCCGGCGCCAATATCCTGCTGCCCGGAGCGGGAGGTTCCCTTGCTATTCTGGCCTTGGGCATCGCCTCGCATATCTTCGGAACGCGGATTATCAAGCGGCGCGTTCGGGACCAGCAAAATGGCTCCAACATCGGAGCTCTCATCGACCGCAAGTGATCCGGACGCCCGGGTTCCTTCACCCCGCCGCCAGCAAGGCGGCGGCGGTGCGTTCGTCGGTGATCAGCCCGTTGACCAGCCGGCGGGTGACCGCCGCCAGAATGCCCGGCAGCTTCAGCTCACCCATGGCAAGCGCGACGACAAGCGAGCGCTCGCGCGACGGCAGCGGCGCCGAGGCGACCCGGTCGTTGGTGATGCCCTCGATCAGCTTGCCGTCGCGGTCGAACACCCAGCCGACGATTTCCGCCACCGCGCCGGCCTTCTGCAGCGCCTTCAGCTCCGCCTCGGTGATGAACCCGTCGACATAGAGCGGCGCCTTCGGCCCGAGGTCGCCGATGCCGACGAAGGTGACGTCGGCCCGCGCCGCCAGCGCCAGCGTCGGCTGGATCATCGGCTGGCCAAGCAGCATTTCGCGCTCTTCCGGCGATGAGGCGATGACCGGCAACGGCATCGGGAAACTGCGCGCGTTGATACGGTCGGCCATGGTGAAGATGACGTTGTAGAACGCGGCCGAACCATCCGGCGAGATGTTGCCGGTCAGCGAAACCACCTTGTGCTGCGGGCAGTCCATGGCCGGCAACTGCTCGATCGCCGCCTTCAGCGTGCGCCCCGTGCCGATCGCCATGACGACCGGCTCCGTCGACTTCAACCGCCGCTCGATCTCCGCCGCCCCCGCCTCGGCGATGCCCAGCGTCGTCGACGGCGAGTCCGGGCTGCTCGGCACCACCTCGACCAGATCCAGCGCAAACCGCGACCGGAGCTTCGCCGCCAGGTCGAGGCAAGCCGCGATCGGATGGTCGACCCTGACCCTTATCAGTCCCTCCGACATCGCCAGCGACACCAGCCGCTGCGCCGACTGTCTTGAGACTCCCAGCTTCGCCGCAATCTGGTCCTGCGTATTCCCCGCAACATAATACAACCACCCCGCCCGCGCCGCATCGTCGAGCCGTCCGCTGCCGGTGTCCTGGCGGGAAGCCATGGCATTCTTCTCCTTGGCCCGGCCCTGCCGGAGCGCGCGGACTTTTGCAAGTTTTTGGCAAAAGCGCAATTGTCGCCGGCATGAACATTTGCCCGGCGGACGCCTGCATCACGAGCCTGCGCGATTAAGGACGGTTTATCTCCCGCCTCAAACATCCTAAGACAGGGAGCAAGCACGGGGATGAAATGATACCGAAGGCGGTTTACTGGGACATGGACGGCACGCTGATCGACAGCGAGCCGCTGCATGAGGAAGCGCTGGTTGTGGCGTTGCGAGGGCTGGGCATAAAGCCGCCGTCCGACCTGCACGAGCGCGTGCTGGGGGTCGCCGCCTTTCCGGTCTTCGAGATGCTGCGCGACGAGTTCGGCCTCGAACTGCCCTTCGACGACTGGATCGTGCACAAATACGCGCATTATCTGCGCGAGGCGCCGCGGCTGAAGCCGCGTCCCGGCGCGCTGGAGATTTTTCGCGACCTGAAGGCGCGTGGCGTCGAGCAAGGCGTCGTCTCCAATTCCGACCGCCTCATCGTCGACGCCAACCTTCGCGCCCTCGACATCCATGAGGCCGGCATGCGCACCGTCTCGCGCAACGACGTGCGCAACGGCAAGCCGGACCCCGAACCCTATCTGCGCGCCGCGTGGCTTACCGGTATCGACCCGGCCGACAGCGTCGTTATGGAAGACAGCCGGCCGGGCGCGACGGCCGGACTTGCCGCCGGCATGCGTACCGTCTTCTGGCCGGAATTCCCGCAATCCGGTCCAGCCGGCGCGCTAAACGCCGACAGCGCGGAAGCGGTCCGCGCCTATCTCGGACTCAAGTAGAGTTTTGCCGCCTGGCGGTCCGCGCCGCCCAAAAGCGACCGTTTCAGTTCCGATAGGCTGGCTCTTCCTCATCGAGGATAGCCTTCAGTTCGGAAAGATGCCGGTCGGCCTGGCCGGGATAGTCGTCCATCTCGTCGGCGACCTTTTCCGCCACCGTATCGGACAGGGTACGCAGCGGCCGCCCGGTCCACAGCGCCTTGATGTAGGTTTCCGCCGCGCGCTCGAAATAGAACATGCGGTTGAAGGCTTCGGCAACCGTGTTGCCGATCACCAGGATGCCGTGGTTGCCCATGATCATGATCTGGGTTTTCGGGTTCGACAGGAGTTGCGAGCAGCGCTCGCCCTCCTCCTCGAAGGCCAGACCGCCATAATTCTCGTCGACCACCTGCCGCTTGAAGAACATCGCGGAGTTCTGGTCGATCGGCGGCATCAGCGAATCGGCCAGCGACGCCAGCACCGTGGCGTGGATCGAATGCACATGCATGACGCAGCGCGCATGCGGCACATTGCGATGCACCGCGCCGTGCAGGCCCCAGGCGGTCGGGTCCGGCGCATTCGGCCCCTTCATCGTCTCGGGGTCGTTGGCGTCGATCAACAGCAGGTCGCTCGCCTTGATGCGGGAAAAATGCACCTGGTTCGGGTTCATGAGGAACTGCGTACCATCGTCATTGACGGCCAGCGAGAAATGATTGGCCACCGCCTCGTGCATGTTGAGCCGCGCCGTCCATCGGAACGCGCAAGCGAGGTCGACGCGCTCTTCGTAGAAGGGTAGGTTGGTCAACGAAGGCTGCGGGCGATGGGCGATATTCATTTGCATTCACTCCTTGTCCACGATCCATCGATTTCGCCGAAAGTAGAGAATCTCGTTTCGCCCGTTGAACGGCTGAAACTTTCGATTCGGCACCTCCACAGAGATATCGCCAACGGCTTTTAGGTAAGCCTCGTAAGTCTTATGCTTCAACATTTCCTGATGGAATATGTGCCTCGGGTCGGTCGTATCATGGGCACGTTTTTCCAAGTGAGAATTGTTTCGGATCTCATATGGACCACTCAACTCAATTCTAGCCATTGCCTTTGTACCCGCTGAATCGATAAGATTTTGATTTTCCTTGTAAAATTTCGACGATTCGGCAGCTATTTCCTCATGCCGCGTCGCGCCCCATCCTCAACCCACCCTGTTCGACGATGAAGGCAACCACCTCGTCCAGCCCTCTGCCGCGCGAAAGATCGGTGAAGCCGAAAGGCCGGCGGCCGCGCATCTTTCCGGCGTCGCGCTCCATGACGTCGAGGTTGACGTTCACATAAGGCGCGAGATCGCTCTTGTTGATGACCAGGAAATCCGAGCGCGTGATGCCGGGGCCGCCCTTGCGCGGGATTTCCTCGCCCTGGCAGACCGAGATGACGTAGAGCGTCAGGTCGGCGAGGTCGGGCGAGAAGGTGGCGGCGAGATTGTCGCCGCCGGACTCAATGAAGATCACGTCGAGGTCCGGGAATTTCTTGTTCATCTCGGCGATCGCCGCAAGGTTGATCGAGGCATCCTCGCGGATCGCTGTATGCGGGCAGCCGCCGGTCTCGACCCCCATGATGCGCTCTTCCGGCAGCGCCTGGAGCCGCGCCAGGATCATGGCATCTTCCTTGGTGTAGATGTCGTTGGTGACGACAGCGATGGAGAATTCGTCGCGCATCGCCTTGCAGAGCTTTTCGGTAAGAGTTGTCTTACCGGAGCCAACCGGCCCGCCAATGCCGACGCGAAGAGGTCCGTTTTGAGATTTCATGAGCGCAAACCTTTGACCGACAGTTGAGCGGCCTCTCAATGAGAGGCCCTGTTCGCGAGTTGAAAGACGTTGTCGCCTACCCAGAAATTCCAGCCCGGCTCGATGCCTTCATTATCGTCGGACCATGCCTTAAGGACCGATCCGTCCGAGAACCGGAGCTGCAAGCTCTGCTTGCTTCCTTTCAAGGAAACACCGGCAGTCGTCTTCCCGACGAGCCGTCCGATCTCCCTGGCGATCCGGCGCGAATTGTCGGACCAGCGCAAGACATAGCCGCTCCTGCCACGAATCTCCCAGCAGGCGGACGTTAGAAAGAAGTCGCATCTGGCGCGACGATAGTAACCCCTGCCGATTCTGGAATGGCGGCGGTGAGGAGTGGTCTTGCCCAATCCGATATTGATCGTCGACCCGATCGAATGTCCGACCACGGCAACCGCAAGCGGAAAGTTGCGTGAAAACGCATTGATCAGGTGCAAGTGATCCCTGACCGCCGTCATGACCGGAACAGCCGCGAATATTGCGTCTCGTGCCGCATGGCGGCGATGTCCGAAAGCACGGCGCAGGCGCCGAGATCGTCCAGCGACGAATTTTCCGCGCAGGCCGCGACTTCCGAAACCGTGGGCTCCAGCCCGGCGATGAGCGTCACCGCGCCCTGCTGGCCGGTGACGCCGAGCCTGATGCCGGCCTGCACGAGGTTGGTGGCGAAGGCTTGCAGGAAGGCGCCGAGCGCATCGCCGAGCGGCACGTGATGCGCCCCGGCCAACGCGCCGACAGCGACGCAATAAGCGCAATCCCCAGGCAGTGTTGAAAGCCCTCCGGCGGGCCAGGCCCCGGCCGCCTTGAGGAATGCGGCGCCCTGCAGCGTCGATTCCATATGGCGCTCTCGCGAGCCTACAAGTGCTTCCGCCAGATCGGCGATCTCGCGAAGGCTTTCCCCTCCTCGCGCACGTCGCCAGGCTTCGGCGAACAGCACCGCGTCGTTCCAACCGGAACCGCGCCGCAGCAAGGTCTCCAGCCAATCGCTGAGATCGTCGGCGTCCGCGACCAGCCCGTCCTCGACGGCGCGCTCCAACCCGTGGCTGTAGCTGAACGAGCCGACCGGGAAGGTCGGCGACAGCCAGGCGAGCAGTTTGAGGAGCGCCTTGCCGTCGGCGGCGTCAGGCATGGTTGTGGCCGTAGTGCGGATCGCCGGGGCGGCGTCCGAAGCGGTCAAGGTCGCCGTGCCTATGTTCCCCGTGGCCATGATGATGATCGTGATGGTGATCATGCGCGCCATGATGGTGGTGGTCATGATGGTCGTGGTCGTGGTCGTGATCATGATCGTGGTGGTGCGCGTGATCATGATGCTCATGGCCATGGTGATCGTGATGCCCGTGATCGTGGCCGCCGGAATAAGCGCCGCGCACCGGATCGAAGGGGGCTAGCACCTCGTTTACCGTCGCGCCCAGTCCTTCCACCATCGTTTTGATGACATGGTCGCGCAGGATAAAAATGCGGTCCGGGCGGATCGCGGCCGCCAGATGCCGGTTGCCGATGTGCCAGGCGAGTTCGGCCAGATGCACCGTGTCGCGCGGCACGATCTCGTAGATCTCCTCGTCAGCCGCGGCGATCTCGACATGGCGGCCATCGTCGAGGACGAGACGGTCGCCGGCGGCAAGCTGAACAGGTTCCGGCAGATCGACGAAGATACGGTCGCCACCGATGAGCGTCAGCACCTTTCGGCGCAGATGCCGCTCGTCATGCGGCAACGTGACCGTGCCGGCGAGCGTCGCCGGTTGCGTGCCGGCGCGCTCGACCGATCCGGCGCGCGGGAATTTGGTGAAGTCGGTGGTGACATTGAGCTTCATGGTTTTTTTCTCAGCGGGTTTCGACCTTGTCGGGATGGATGATTTCCACCTTGCGGGAGACGAGGTTTGGCGTGCTCGCCTCGCGCCAGGTGATGAGATGCGGCTGTTTCATATGTTCGGCAAGGTGCTCCGGCGATTCCCAGCACTCGATGAACACCAGTTTTTCCGGCTCGGTGACGCTGGTGAAGAGTTCGTAGGACAGGCAGCCCTTTTCCTTGCGCGTACCCTCGATGCAGGCGAGCGCCGGGGCGCGCAGCGCTTCCATGGAGCCCTGTTTTGTCATCAGAGTGGCGAGGACATATATCATTCGAGAAAATTCCCAATTTCGTCGGTTTGCGGATCACGACCCTGCGGTCACGCGAGAGTGTCGAACAGCCGCCATATCCAGGAGGCTTGATAAAGGAGGGCGAAGGTCACCAGAACGCGATGAAAGATTCGGTTGTCCGTCGCAATGGCGGCCAGGCAGAGAAGGACAAGCAACGGCGTGCGAATAAAATATTCATTGCCGTAGCGGGCGAAATTCTCCTCACCCTTGAGCAGCGTGTCGACCACGTCGAGCAGATAGGCCGAAGCCAGCACGCCGAAGAACCATGCGCGCTTCGACAGGAAATAATCCTCATAACTCTTGTAGTCCAACATGCTGTCCGGAAACAGCAACGCGCACAGCAGGAACAGGATGATGGCGTAGCAGACGACGAAGAGATAGACGCCAAAGGTCCATATCCGCAGGTGGTAGAGGCCGAACTCCCACCACCAGAAATGCACCAGCATCAGCAGAAGATAGGCGACCCAGGCGAGGTGCACCGGATAGATTTTGTACTGCCGCGGATGCTGGACGATACGCGCCACACCGGAAAGCAGGCGCGTCACGCCGAGGCCGACCACCATGCCCATGACGATGCGGATGTGGGTGAATTCCTGCGCGACGGCGGTCTGTTCGGAGGCGGCCATCAATCGCTGCGCAACATAAGGAGCGACGGCCTCAAGCCTAGCACGACGGGAGCATGGGGGCCCAGTCCTAGCTTCGTCAATTTACCGCTCTTCGGGAAGGAAATGCGGGTCGAGAATTTCTTCAATTGCAAAAGGACATTTATTTGGAAACATCGCCTCGGAAAGTCCTGTTTCGCCCGCTGCCCGCAGCCGGGCGGTAACATATTCCTCGTCGAGAACCGTCGCCGGATAGTTCTTGAGGCTGGGGCTTGCCTTTAGCCGTTTTGAGATTCGCATCCGCTGCTCGATGATCGAGGCCTGCCAGCTAGGTGAGCGTTTCCCAGCCTGATAGCGCCACTTAAGCAGATGCATGACGAGCACATTGAGCCTGCTTTCGATTTCGTCTTCCTGGCTCCGCCCCAAGCTCTCGATCTCCTCGGCGAGATTCTCGCGGTCGATGTCGGAAACCCGCCCCTCGCGCAGCAGTGCACCCTGCTCGGCGCACCACAGAGCATAGTCGGCCTCATAGGGCGTCAAATGCGATTTCCACAGATGTTTGTTCATGGGGCGATCATGCACCTGATGCAGGATGATGCCAAGACAACGAGGGCTTGACGCCTACATCGGTGTCCTCACGTTAACTCAATCCGCTGCCAAATCTTCAAAAGTCCAAGGCGGTCCCGGCAGGAATTTGTCGTCCAGAATTTGGCGCGCCGTGTAAGGACATTCATTTGGAAACGAGCTTTCAGGCAGCCCGCTTTCGTCAGCAGCCTTCATACAGGCCAAATCGTAGCACCAGGAAATCTGGGAAGCGGGATAAGCTTTCAGGCTGGGGCTCTCCTTGATCAACAGCTTGAGCTGTTGTCTTTGCTCGAAAATAGTCGATCTCCACCCTGCCTTGCGTTTTCCCGGCTGGAACTCCCATTTCAGCAAATGTCGGAGCAGAACTTCTTGGCGGTTGCGAATCTCCTTCCTGTCGCTCCTCGCCAAGCTCTCGATCTCCTCCGCGACGTTTTCGGCATCGACTTCGTCGAACCGGCCCTGTCGGATCAGCGCGGCCTGCTCCATCGACCAGCGGGCGAAGTCGTGGTCGTAGGATGCGCGTTGCCGGATGCGTTCGATCTTGTTCATGATCGTATCTTACTGCACTGGTGGCGAACTATCACTACCGTCGCTCAAAACAGAAAATACCGCTGCGCCATCGGCAGGACGGTGGCCGGCTCGCAGGTCAAAAGCTCGCCGTCGGCGCGAACCTCGTAGGTCTCCGGGTCGACCTCGACAAAAGGCGTGGCGTCGTTAAGCCGCATCGAATGCTTGCCGATACCGCCGCGCGTGTTCGCAACAGCGACCATGGCCTTGTCGACGCCGAGCTTTTTCCGCAAGCCGGCATCGAGCGCCGCCTGCGAGACGAAGGTGACGGACGAGTTGGTGATCGCCTTGCCGTAGCCACCGAACATCGGCCGGTAATGCACCGGCTGCGGTGTCGGGATCGAGGCATTCGGGTCGCCCATCGGGGCCGCCGCGATCATGCCGCCTAGCAGCACCATGTCGGGTTTTACGCCGAAGAAGGCCGGGTTCCACAGTACCAGGTCGGCGCGTTTGCCCACCTCGATCGAGCCGATCTCCCTGGACAGGCCGTGGGCGATGGCCGGGTTGATCGTGTATTTGGCGATGTAGCGGCGCACCCGGAAATTGTCGTTGTCGCCGGTCTCCTCCTTCAGCCGCCCCCGCTGGCGCTTCATCTTGTCGGCCGTCTGCCAGGTGCGGATCAGCACCTCGCCGATGCGGCCCATGGCCTGGCTGTCGGAGGAGATGATCGAGAAGGCGCCGATGTCGTGAAGAATGTCTTCCGCCGCGATGGTCTCCTTGCGGATGCGGCTCTCGGCGAAGGCGATGTCCTCGGGGATAGACGGCGACAGATGGTGGCAGACCATCAGCATGTCGAGATGCTCGGCAATGGTGTTCTTTGTATAGGGCCGCGTCGGGTTGGTCGATGACGGGATGACGTGCGGCAGGCCGCACACCTTGATGATATCAGGCGCATGGCCGCCGCCTGCGCCTTCGGTATGGAAAGCATGGATGGTGCGGCCTTTTATGGCGTTCACCGTATCCTCGACGAAACCGCTCTCGTTGAGGGTGTCGGTGTGGATCATCACCTGCACGTCGTATTGATCGGCAACCGACAGGCAGCAGTCGATGGCGGCGGGCGTCGTGCCCCAGTCCTCATGCAGCTTCAGCGCGCAGGCGCCGCCCAAAATCATCTCCTCGATCGCCGCCGGGAGCGAGGCGTTGCCCTTGGCCGACAGGCCGATGTTCATTGGGAAGGCGTCGAAAGACTGGATCATGCGCGCCAGATGCCACGGGCCGGGCGTGCAGGTGGTGGCCAGCGTGCCGTGCGCCGGGCCAGTGCCGCCGCCGAGCATGGTGGTCAGCCCGGCCATCAGCGCCTCCTCGATCTGCTGCGGGCAGATGAAATGGATATGCGCGTCGAAGCCGCCGGCTGTCAGGATTTTTCCCTCGCCGGCAATCGCCTCGGTGCCGGGACCGACGATGATGGTGACGCCGGGCTGGGTGTCCGGGTTGCCGGCCTTGCCGATGGCATGGATGCGGCCGTCCTTCAGGCCGACATCGGCCTTGTAGATGCCGGTGTGGTCGACCACCAGCGCGTTGGTGATGACCGTGTCGACCGCGCCGCCCGCCCGCGTCACCTGGCTCTGGCCCATGCCGTCGCGGATGACCTTGCCGCCGCCGAATTTTATCTCCTCGCCATAGGTGCAAAGGTCCTTCTCGACCTCGATGAACAGTTCGGTGTCGGCCAGCCGCACCCTGTCGCCGACTGTCGGGCCGAACATCTGGGCGTAGGCGGAACGGGATATGCGGGCCATCAGGAACACCTCTCGATCAGTGGCCGGCCAAGCGCCCGCAGATCTGCGGTACTCCTCATTGCCGACACGATATAATCACGGAACGACCCCATCGGCGGCAGCTTCTGACCCCATTCGGCGTGTGGGGTGGCGGTGTTGCCCCAACATGATCGCCTGACAACCGATGGAAGGAAAAATCCATGCGCATGATCACGATTCTGGCGGCCGCCGCCGCCACGCTCACTTTTACCGTGGCGGCCAACGCTCAAGCACCGGCCACGCAACCGTCCGCCCAGGCTCCGGCGACGGCGCCCGAAGGCCAAGCGGCCCCGACGACGATCCAAAGCGTCAAAATCGTCGACATGACCGAACTGCCCGAAGCCACGCAGAAGCAGGTCAACGCCGTTGTCGCGCAAGCCGGCGACGCGGACCTCCAGCAACTGCGGAGCACGATCGACGCCAACCCCAAGATCAAGTCGGCGCTGGAGGCCAAGGGCCTGACCTCGGCGCAGGTCATCGCCGCCAGCATGAGTTCCGAGGGCGCCCTGACGCTGGTCACCAAGAAGGCCGGCTGACGGCCTGCCCGGGCCGGCCATCCGCCGGTTCCGCCCGCCGGCGCCGATCTCGATCTTGAGCCTGGCTCCGGCAGGCAGCCTCCTGCAAAAAGCGGCATGCCGGGAACCTCGGCCCGGCGACCGCCGTTTCTTTCCATTATCCTGCCCAATCACCTGGAACGAGCGATGACCACCACCACGGTTCCCGATAGCAAATGGCTGCATGCCCTTGCGACCGCCGCGTTTGTGGCAGCGGCGCTGCCAGCCATGGCAGCGTTCGCGCAAGGAACGAAAAGCCCGGAGGCGGTCGACGCCATCATTGGCTCGGAAGTCCGCCAGGAAGAAACCAGCGCCGAGGCTGTTCCGGACAAGGTGGTCGCGGCGATCGAAAAGACCGCCGAAAGCACCAAGGCGGTCAGAACCGCCTCCAAACTCGACCAGGTCGACATCGTGTTCCTGTCGGATTCGGCCAAGACCGAGGGCGGCCCACCGCCGGTCATCGAGGCCAAGGTGGAGGAGCACAAGCAAGAGATCGAACAGCTTCGCGACGAGATCGAAGGCAACGCCATGCTCTACCACGCGCTCGATTCGCGGCAGGTGCTGGTGGAGGACGTGCTGGCAGTGTCGTTCGACAAGGCCAATGTCGTCATCTATGCAGCGGCGAAGCCGCCGCAATAGAGCGTCGTAATCCCTAGCCATACGCTGCTAGGCCTCCGGTGGCCATTCTTCGCCATCGAGTCTGTAGACAAAGTTCACATGCATCTCACCCCAGAAAGGATCCCGCGGAAGCTGAACCCCATCGACAAACAGCTCAAGCCCACCGGAAGTATATTTGTATTGAAGGTGAGCCAGAACATCGTGGACAGCTCTGGTCCGGCACTCCTTAAACATCGTCGCGATAACCGCCCGATCAGCAGCATTTAAAGACAAAAGCAGATTCTTTCTTTTTATCTCTTCCTCTTCAAGAGGCAGGTCTTCTTCGTTAGTCCGCTCGGCGTGCCCGCTCACACGAATACGGACAGCGTTGACATCGCCTTGGGCGAGGTCAACAAACTCATCGATGAACTGCTGGTAGCGGATACCGCCTTCAGAGTAGACGTACTGGCTCACAGCTTACCCATGACCTTCTGCTGGAAACCGAAAACCTCGCGCTTGCCACCGAGCGGCACCAGCGTCACATCACGCTCCTGGCCGGGCTCGAAACGCACGGCTGTACCGGCGGCGATGTCCAGCCTCATGCCGCGCGCCCTGTCGCGGTCGAAGCGCAGCGCCCCGTTGGTCTCGAAGAAATGATAGTGGCTGCCGACCTGGATCGGCCGATCGCCGGTGTTGGCGACCTTCACCGTCACGGTAGCGGCGCCCTTGTTCAACTCGATGTCGCCGGGGGCGGTAATCACTTCGCCGGGGATCATGTCATCTCCTTCGGTCCCTCAGGCGGCCTTGCCGGTCGGCTGGCAGCCTTCGGCCTTCAACACGCGCTTGGTGGACGCCGGATATTTGGCCAACATCGCTGGCGGGCGGATCGGCCGCGCAGAAAAATTGCCGCCGCAGTTCGGGCAGACGCCGCCGAGCACATTTTCCGCGCAATCGGCGCAAAAAGTGCATTCGAAGGTGCAGATGCGCGCATCCGCCGAATCCGGCGGCAGATCGCGGTCGCAGCATTCGCAATTGGGACGCAGTTCCAGCATCACTTGGCCTCCTCCACAATTTCAGCCCGCCATCGATCGAGCTTTTCCCCGGACCCCGTGGCTTGGACGAAAGCGACGAACTCCTGGCTCCACATTTCTCGCGGATATCCGGCGGCGGGGTGAGCCGACTCGAAAAACGGCACGCCGGCAATGACCAGATATTCGTAGCTGTTGCCGTTGGGAGACCTGTATGTCCCGCTTTCGTGATCGAACAGGCGGCGAAGCGCGTCGAACAGCGGCTCGCCCCAGACGAAGACGTGCGTTGGCTTCAGTTGCGAAACCCGTTTCAGGAGATTCTCGCTGCCGCTGTCGTATAGCCGTGCATGTATCCTCTCGCGTGGTCCGCTTGCCGCAAAACCCGGAATGAAATTGAAGAACGCGACGCGCTCCCAGATGAGCCGCTTGGATCGATGGTCCAGGCTCATTCCCGAAACGGCCTGAGCGGCTTTGGTGAAGGTGGCGCTGGCCTGATCGATGGCCCATTTCTGGACGACGTCCCTCGTGACGTTGGGATGCTGCCGGCCGCCCAGCTCGTTGTCGCCGTAGTGTGAATCGCCCAGGAAAAGTAGCCGGAACTCGCCGCCGGCATATCCGGCGCCTACCCATGGCTCGAAATGCATGGGCGCTTCGAACACTTCGGAAGCGCCGCGTATCGGCTCGTGGACGGTTACCAGCTTCGTGCCGTCGGGAAACGTCGCTTCCACCTGCACGTCGTGGATCATCTCGGCGATGCCTTCCATGACCTGGTCGCGGGTGACGACATGCGCCCCGGCTTCCATCAGGTCGGCAACGGAGCGGCCGTCGCGCGCGCCTTCGACGACATAGTCGGTGATCAGTGCGATGGCCTCTGGATGGTTGAGTTTCACGCCACGTTCCAGCCGCTTGCGCGCGACGATCGCCGCCATCGCCACCAGCAGCTTGTCCTTCTCCCGAGGCGTCAGATTCATGCCTGCGAATTTCCCCTACAGTGACCAGCATTTGGGCAAACCTGCCCGTCCGTTGAGCAGGCCGAGAAGCGGCACCAGCCGCTTTCTCAAGCCATATCCGTTCCCGTCGTAAAGCCTCGCAAGAAGCTTGCCAGTCCCGCCGACGCTCCAGGCGCTGGCGCCGCCCTCATCGCCGATGATTCCGCGCACGCGGTCGAGCCAGCTTTCGGCATCGGGGCTGATGACGAGTACAGTTGCCATCGCCGTCGAGCCGCCAAGCGCAGCGCGGCCGGAAAGCGTGGAGCGCACGTCCGGCCCGACGGCAAAATCCTCGGCATGGATGAGGCGGTCGGCACAGGACACGCGCCAGCGGTCGCGGAACATACCGCGCTCGACGGCCTCGCCCATGGCGCTCCGGCCAAACACCGTCGCCTCCGCGATCAGCGCCGTCGCCCCTTCGGCGAGATCGACGTCGAGGCGGCGCGAAAAAGCGGCGCGATCGAACATGATTGTTTCCTGCGGCAGCCAGGCGATTCGGCCGCCCTCCCCCACCGAAAGCCTGACCCCGATCTCGGCATGTCCCGACGAGGCGCGGTAAACCTTCTCCGAAGCCTGCGTCGTCATCACCATCGACGCGCCCGAGCCTACCTCAGCCTCCCAGCCAAGGCGGTCTCCGCCGGTCAGGCCGCCGGCGGTGTTGATGAGAACCGCCTCCAGCGGATCCTCGCCGGAACGCGGCATGCGGATCTTTGCCGCGCCGTCCTGATGAAGGCGTTCCAGCCGCGTGCGACCATCGCGGAGGCGGATGGCGATTCCGCCCCGCGCCGCCACGCGCTGCGGCAGGAGCCGTTCGGCCTCGGTGACGATCGTGGGAGATGCGACATTCATGGACCGCGAGCTTAAGCAGCCAGGCGCCAATGTCGAGAGTGCCGGATAAAGCGGCAGGCGTGTTGCCTTGCAGGCATCCGGTTTCTATAGAGGAATGGTTTTCGTGCCATCCATCGAGTGAATTGCGTCGCGGGCGGGCTATTCGGGGGCACTCAGACACGCGGCGTCTGCTACAAGGGCGCACGAACCAGGAAGGCACTATGGATCAACTTGCTCAGGACATCATCGGCAAGATCAAGGCTCACGCGGACCCCGAGATGGGTGACATCACGCTTGACACCGAACTCGGCGATCTCGGCATCCATTCGCTGGAACTCACCGAAATCATCTTCGATCTCGAGGAGGCCTATGGGATCGAGGTCGAGATGAACACCTCGGAAGCCTGGAGCAAGCTCTCGAATGTCGGCGACATCGTCAACGCCGTCCGTGTCCTGATCGCCAAAAAAGGCTGACATGTCGCGGCAGCGCATCGTCATAACCGGCATAGGCGGGCTTTGCGCGCTCGGCACCAATGTGCCGGCCATCTGGGAGGCGATGCGCGAAGGGCGTTCGGCCATCGGCCCGATCACGACGATCCCGCTCGACAATCTCAAGGGCGGCATCGGCGCCGAGATCAAGGAACTGCCGGCACACGGCATCGATCGCAAGCAGGTCGCGACGATGGACCGTTTCAGCCTGCTCGCCACGATCGCGGCCGGCGAGGCGATCCGCTCCGCCGGGCTGGAGATAGATGGAGCGCAGGAACATCGCACCGGAGCGGTGATCGGCACGGGTATCTATGGCGCGGCGACCGCCGACGAGGCCTATTATCAGGTCTTCGCGGAAAAGCGTAACCGCGTCGGCATCTTCACCGTCCCCAAGATCATGCCAGGCGCGGCCGCTGGCCAGGTGAGCATGGCCTACAGCCTGCGCGGGCCGGTATTCGGCGTCACCTCCGCCTGTGCCTCGTCCAATCACGCGTTCTCCACGGCCGCCGACCAACTGCGGCTCGGCCGCGCCGATGTCATGCTGGCGGGCGGCACGGACGCCTCGCTGGTGTTCGGCGTGCTCAAGAGCTGGGAATCGCTGCGGGCGCTGGCGCGCGACACCTGCCGTCCCTTCTCGGCCGACCGCGACGGGTTGGTCATCGGCGAGGGCGCCGGCGTGGCGGTGCTGGAAACCTATGAGCACGCCAAAGCACGCGGCGCGCCGATCCTGGCCGAACTCGCGGGCGCCGGCATGTCCGGCGACGCCAACGACATCGTCGCACCGACGGTCGAGGGACCAGCCTCGGCGATGCGGCTCTGCCTTGCCGACGCAGGGCTCGCCCCGGAAGACATCGACTACGTCAACGCTCACGGCACAGGCACGAAAGCCAACGACCAGATCGAGACACAGGCAATCCGCCGGGTCTTCGGCGCGCATGCCGACAAGCTCTCGGTCTCGTCGACGAAATCTATGCACGCGCATTGCATGGGTGCCTCGGGCGCGCTGGAAATGATGGCCTGCCTGCTGGCGATCCGCGAGGGCGTCATCCCCCCTACGGCCAACTACCGCGAGAAGGACCCGGACTGCGACCTCGACGTGACGCCGAACGTGGCGCGCGAGCGCAAGGTTCGCGCGGCGATCAGCAACGGTTTTGCCTTCGGCGGCACCAATGCCGTCGTCGCGTTCAAGGCCGTCTGATCCCTGTCCGCGCGAATTGCCTCAAAATAGGCAACGTCCGCTCCTCGACAGACGCCATCCCGTTTCCTACGTAGCGCGCGACCACGCCCGGCGCCGGCTTGCGCGCGACCTTTCCTTTCAGGAGAACCGTATGACTTACTTTTCCGAGTTCCCGATCGCCGCGCGCTGGCCCGCACAGCACCCCGAGCGGCTGCAGCTCTATTCTTTCCCCACTCCCAACGGCGTGAAGGTATCGATCGCGCTGGAGGAGATCGGCCTGCCCTACGAGCCGCATCTAATCAACATCATGAAGAACGAGACCTGGACGCCGGATTTCCTGTCGCTCAACCCGAACGGCAAGATCCCGGCGATCCTCGATCCCAATGGACCGGGCGGCAAGCCGCTGGCGTTGTTCGAATCCGGCGCGATCCTGCTCTACCTCGCCGAGAAGACCGGCAAGCTGCTCCCGTCAGACCCGGCCCGGCGTTACGAGACGATTGAATGGGTGTTCTTCCAGATGGGCGGCATCGGGCCGATGTTCGGCCAGCTCGGCTTCTTCTACAAATTCGCCGGCAAGGACATCGCCGACAAGCGCCCGCTTGAGCGCTACCGTGACGAATCAAAACGCCTGCTCGGCGTGCTGGAAACGCGGCTCGACGGCCGCAAGTGGATCATGGACGACGACTACACCATCGCCGACATCTCCATGCTCGGCTGGGTGCGCACGTTGAAAGTGTTCTACGAGGCCGGTGAACTGCTCGACATGGACAGTTTTGCCAACGTCAACCGCTGGCTGGACGCCGGACTGGCGCGGCCGGCAACCCAGAAGGGCCTGAACATTCCCGCAAGGCCTTGACACAAATCGAGGTGCTCCAGCGGTTAACCGCCTAGGCTGTGCAGGAACTCGAATTCGGCACAGCCTGAGGCGTCCGCTCAGTCCGTCGGGCGAGTCACGCGTTCAAGCAGGAACGTATGTCAACCTGATCACGTCCTCATCAACCCGGTCGCTGGCCACAAGGCGGAGCGGCGGCCGGGGCCCGGCGAAGAACGGCTTGCCGCGGCCAAGCACGACGGGGTGGAGATAAAGTCGATACTCGTCGATAAGACCAAGGTCGGTCAGGCTTCGCGCCAGGTCCGGCCCGGAAACAGTAATTTCCCCAACGAGCCGAGCCTTCAGCCCACGTATGGCCGCATCGAGGTCGCCCTCGACCAGAGTTGCGTTGGGGCCGACCGACTTCAACGAGCGCGACACGACCCACTTCGGTTGGCGCCGCCACGCCGCCGCGAACTCGTGTTGCTCCGCACTCCACTCAGGACGGTCTTCGTCCCAATAGCGCATGAGCTCGTAAATGCGCCGACCGTACACACTGCCGGTCAGGTCGCGCACGTGCTCTATCCAGTGACGAAAGAGCGCGGGGCCTGGCGGCGGTAATTCCAGGTGGTCGACGTAGCCGTCCAAAGACTGGTTCATTCCAAAGACGAGCTTCGCCATGCTGCAAAATCTCCACGCCAGGCTCTTCGGAATAGATCGAGCCGACTTTGCGCGGAAATGAGGTGGGACGCAATCTGCGGCTGTGTCGGCGGCCAATAACCAGTGGGCCGCTGTCCACCCGGAAACGAAGTTCAGAAGGTCGGCTCACCGGACGGTGCCAGCCATCTATTGCGCAGGCTTCGACACAGCCCTGAGCCCGAGCACATCACCACGCGGAACTCGTGCCGACCTATGGTCCCCCGGCGGCTAATGTTTGCCGACACCGACGACGGATCCCGCGATCGAAGCCACTTCGCCTGCCGCCGACTTGACCTTGCGCAGCACGCGCTTGGCGATCGACTGTTTTGAAGCACTGCCAGCGGGTTTGGCGCTCGCGGACTTTTCGGCCGACGATTTCCCGGACTTGGCGGCAGGTGATTTCGCCGGTTTGGCGGATGAGGATTTCGCCGGCTTGGCTGAAGCCTTTGTGGTCGATGCAACGGATTTTGCGGCGGCCTTCTTCTGAGACGGCGCCTTTTCGGCGGCCGCCTTCGTCGCGGACGATTTGGCCTCCGACTTCTTGCTGCCTGCCGCGTCCTTCGAGCGCGCGGCAATCGCAGCGCCGGCGCCCGTCTTGCTCTCCACCGACTTCTCGCCGGCCGGCTTCGCGGTTGAGGTCTTCGATCCCTTTGCCGGCTTTGCGGCGGACGATTTCGTTGATTTTGCCATGACAATTCCCTCCGATGGGATTGCGGCTTAATGCCTCTGACGGCATTCGGTTCCCCAGGGAGGCGGAAACGCCCGGATTTTCAACGGAAAACAGGGTGGAACGGGCGAAAACTGGCGAAGATTATCTGATGTCGCTCCAAGGCTGGATCACCAGATCGGCGGAACGGCGGCGCGACAAAACGCGATCTATGTTCGGCATGTCGTTGGAATCGATCCAGGCGCGCGCCTCGGCTTTGGTCTTGCCGTGTTCGTCCCACCGCTTCTGCAACCGGCGGTCAAGCTCATCGCGCTCGACATCGACATAGATCGAGAAGTCGAACAGTCCCCCGAGCCGGCTCCACGGCTCCTCGTCGAGCAGCAGATAATTCCCCTCGACCAGCACGAATTTGACGTCCTGCCCGATGATCGCCGCGCCGGCGCGCGACAATTCGACCGTTCGGTCAAAGACCGGAATCGCGATTTCGGATGTGTTGTCGCGGATGCGCTTCAGCAACGCCTCGAAGCCGTGGAAATCGAAAGTCTCGGGAGCGCCTTTTCGCGGCCGTAGCCCGCGCTGGTTGAGGACGACGTCGTCGAAATGGAACCCGTCCATCGGCACGACGACGGCGCTGCCCTCCGGAAAAAGTTCGCCGAGGCGCGCCGCAAGCGTCGACTTGCCGCTGCCCGGTGGGCCCGCGACCGCCACGACGAACCGTTTCCGGTGCCCTGCCCGCTTGAAGACGGTCGCCGCAAGCTTGGCGATTTCCGACATGCTTTCCTCCCTGGCGATGAATTCTCGGACGCACCTTGCACCAAGTATGGCACAGGAAAACGGGCGGGGAAGAGGCGTCAGCCGTTTCTAACCGTCCAGACGATTTGCATCGCCCTCATTCGCTGATACCAAGGCTGGGGCTTCGAACTTTCCGGACGTATGAATGATCGCGCGGCTGCGCAGGGCCTTGAGAGCCCAACTGATCCCGTTGATTGCCGGCTTTGCTGTGCTCGCTGCGATCGTAGCGGCGCGCTCGCTGCTGATCGAATCGCAGCGGCAGGACAATGTTGCTGTCCGCCAGGCGTTCGAGTTCGAACGGCGCATCGTCGGGGTGCTCGGGCTAGCGCAGGACGCCGAGACCGGCCAGCGCGGTTATCTGCTCACCGGCGAAAAATCCTATCTCGCCCCCTACACCGGAGCGGTTCAAGGCCTTCCCAAGGAACTCGAAACCGTCCGTGAGGCTGCCCAGGCCAATCCGGTCCGCGTGGCCCAGATCGATTCGCTCACCGCTGCCATCCGCGAGAAGCTGGCGGAGATCGAAGAGACGATCCGGCTTTACGACGCAGGGAATGCGGCGGCGGCCTTGGACCTGGTGCGCAGCGATCGTGGCAAGGTGCTGATGGATACCATCCGCAGGACCGTCGCCGACATCCGCCGCGACGAGAACGCCCTGCTGCAGCAGCGCCTCGCCAACGCCGAAGACATGGACGACTGGATGCGGCTGGTTTCCATCCTGGCCCTGGTCGCCGTTTTCGCGATGGCCGCTTTCGGAATCTGGTCGGCGCGCCGTCGGCTGGAGGATCTGGTCTCGGCGCACACGCTACTCAGCGAAACCAATACCAGCCTGCAGAAGGAGATATCGACGCGCCAGTCGGCGGAGGCGCAAATCCGGCAGATGCAGAAAATGGAGGCGATCGGGCAACTGACGGGCGGCATCGCGCATGATTTCAACAACATGCTGGCCGTCATCATGAGCGCGATGAACCTCGTCCAGCGCAAGCTGAAGCGCGGCGAGACCGACATCGAGAAATTCGTCGAGGCGGCGACGGACGCCGCCAGCCGCGCCGCCAACCTCACCGCAAGGCTGCTCGCCTTCTCGCGCCAGCAGCCGCTGGCGCCGCAGGTGATCGACGCCAACCGGCTGGTGACCGGCATGTCGGACCTGCTGCGCCGCACGCTGGGCGAGCCCATCCAGATCGAGACGGTGCTGGCCGGCGGCCTGTGGCGCACCTTCGCCGATACCAGCCAGCTCGAAAACGCCATCCTCAATCTTGCCGTGAACGCGCGCGACGCCATGCCGGATGGCGGCCGCCTGACCATCGAGACGGCCAACTGCCATCTCGACGAGCGCTATTCCGAGCAGCACGCCGAGGTGCCGGCAGGCCAGTACGTGCTCGTCGCCGTCACCGACACCGGTACCGGCATGCCGCCCGAGGTGGCGGAGCGGGCGTTCGATCCGTTCTTCACCACCAAGGAGGTCAGCAAGGGCACCGGGCTCGGTCTCAGCCAGGTCTTCGGCTTCGTCAAGCAGAGCGGCGGCCATGTGAAGATCTACTCCGAGCCGGGCGAAGGCACGACGATCAAGGTCTACCTGCCGCGCTATTTCGGTGAGGAGCGCGTCCAGGAGCAGGCGAAGGGATCGGCCGTGGTCAAGACGCCGACTGAACTGGTGCTGGTGGTGGAAGACGACGAGCGCGTTCGCGCCGGTACAGTCGCGGCGCTGCGCGACCTCGGCTATACGGTCATCCATGCCGGCGGCGCCGGAGAGGCGCTGTCAATGCTTGCCAACAATCCCGGTACGGCGCTGCTGTTCACCGACGTGATCATGCCCGGCACCAACGGACGCAAACTAGCGGAACTGGCCCGCCAGAGCCGGCCGGACCTGAAGGTGCTGTTCACAACCGGCTTCACCAAGAATGCCGTGGTCCATAATGGTGTGCTCGACCACGGTGTCGACTTCATCGCCAAGCCGTTTTCCATCGATCAGTTGGCGCTGAAAATCCGCGAGGTCCTCGACCGCTGACCGGGCCGGCGGCCGGAGTTGCGTCGGCCAAACATTCATGGCGATCCGCGTTGCGGGACCGGTGCGAGTTGCGGTAGTTTCCGGGCGGCTGCTTCGCGGGGGTAACGCGGCCGGCCATCGGGCAATCGGTTTCAGGCGGGCAGTTGAGAATGTCGATCATGGCGCCGTTCCGGGCAGCGGCGATGCTTCTCCTGGTGCTTGGCCTTGCCGCCTGCTCGACGTCGAAGACGCTGGAGGTCGCGCCGCCTTCGCTCTCGCCGATGTCGACGCCGATGTCAGGCAAATACGCGGCGATCGTCGTCGATGGCAACAGCGGCGCCGTGCTCTACGAAGTTGATTCCAACGCACAGCGCTATCCGGCGTCGCTGACCAAGATGATGACGCTCTACCTGCTGTTCGAGGCGATGCAGCAGGGGCGCGTGACGGCGGCCACCGAGATTCCGGTCTCCGAATACGCTGCCCGTCGCCCGCCCACCAAGATCGGTTTCAGGCCGGGCGACACGATCGACGCCGATTCGGCGATCCGCGCGCTGGTTACCAAATCCGCCAATGACGTCGCCGTCGCAGTCGGCGAATATCTCGGCGGCAGCGAGGAGCAGTTCGCCGTGATGATGACCGCCAAGGCGCGGTCGCTCGGCATGCGCAACACCACCTTCCGCAACGCGTCGGGCCTGCCTGACGTCGACCAGCGGACGACGGCGCGCGACATGGCTCTGCTCGGCATGTCGCTGCGCAAGCGTTTCCCGGCGCAATTCGTCTATTTTTCCGCCCAGAATTTCACCTTCCGCGGCCGCACGATCCGCGGCCACAACGACCTGCTCGCCCGCGTCGAGGGCGTCGACGGCATCAAGACGGGTTATGTCCGCGCCTCGGGGTTCAACATCGTCACCTCGGTTAACCGCGATGGCAGAAAACTCGTCGTCGTGGTGATGGGCGGTAACACCGCGCGCCAGCGCAACGCCCATGTCGAGGAACTGATCGAGCGCTACATGCCTTCGGCGTCGCGGGGCGGGGTCTGAGCCGCCGATGACCGTGCATTCCACCGCCGCCCTTGCCGGGCAAGTTTCCTTCGTGCGCGGCGGGCGCGTATGAGCCGGCTCGAGAGTTTCATCCGGCGCATGACGGCGCAGCGCATCGTGCTCGATGCCGTCTGCGCCGAGGTCACAGACATGCAAGGACCGATCCTCGAACTCGGGCTCGGCAACGGGCGCACCTACGACCATCTGCGCGAGCGCCTGCCCGGCAGAAGGATCATCGCCTTCGACCGGGCGCTCGCCGCCCATCCGAGCTCCGTACCACCCGAAAGCGACCTGGTGATCGGCGAGATCCGCGAGACCGCCGCACGCTTCGCCGGCATCCGCGCTGCGCTCGTCCATGCCGACATCGGCACCGGCATTGAAGAACTCGACCTCAAGACCCAGCAATGGCTGCCGGGTCTCGCCGTCAGCCTGTTGCAGTCCGGCGGCATAGCCGTCAGCGGCCTGCCACTCGACCATGCCGGCCTTCAACCGCTGCCGCTCTGCGACGGCGTGCCAGCCGGGCGCTATTTCATTTACCGCAAGGCCGTCTGACGTCCCCTCGCCGATCAAGATCGCGCCGGCTCCCTACCCACAAGGCTTGCCGCGCGCTATTGGTTGCGCCGGATTGAGCATGGCAAAAGCGTACCGCTGTGCGGCAAGCGAGACCGACGGAGGGGATCATGGAATACAGGCTGCTCGGCAAATCCGGCCTCAAAATCTCGACCATAACGCTCGGCACCATGACGATGGGCGGCAAGGAGCCTTTCGCCAAAGTCGGCAATGTCGGGCTAGACGAGGCGCGGCGGCAGATCGACCTGTGCATCGACGCCGGCGTCAATCTCATCGACACGGCGGATGTCTACTCCTCCGGCGCCGCCGAGGAGATCGTCGGCGAGGCGCTCGGCGGCAAACGCAACACTGTGCTTATCGCCACCAAGGCGCGTTACCCGATGGGCCAGGGACCGAATGACCGCGGCCTGTCGCGGCACTATCTGATGCGCGCCTGTGAGGCCAGCCTGAGAAGGCTGCGCACCGACGTCATCGACCTCTACCAGGTGCATCAATGGGACGGCCAGACACCACTCGAAGAGACGCTGGAAGCGCTCGACACGCTGGTGCGGCAGGGCAAGGTCCGCTACATCGGCTGCTCCAACTATTCCGGCTGGCACGTCATGAAGGCGCTCGGCATCTCGGCCGCCGAACACCGCCAGCGTTTCATCAGCCAGCAGATCCACTACACGCTTGAGGCGCGCGAGGCCGAATACGAACTCGTGCCGATCTCCCTCGACCAGGGGCTCGGCATCCTCGTCTGGAGCCCTCTCGCCGGCGGCCTGCTGTCCGGCAAACATCGCCGCGACCGGGCGGCGCCCGAAGGCACGCGCCAGCTCGCCGGCTGGAAAGAGCCGCCGATCCGCGACGAGGAGCGCCTGTGGCGGATCATCGACACGCTGGTCGGCATCGCCGACGCTCGAGGCGTCTCCGGCGCGCAGGTGGCGCTGGCCTGGCTGCTCGGCCGGCAGGGCGTCACCTCCGTCATCATCGGCGGCCGTACCGAAGCCCAGATCAAGGACAATCTCGGCGCCGCCGACCTCAAGCTTTCAGACGACGAGCGCGCCCGCCTCGACGCCGTCAGCGCGCCGCCGGTGCTCTACCCCTACTGGCACCAGTTGTGGACGGCGAGCGACCGGCTCGGCCCGGCCGACCTGTCGCTGCTTGGCCCGCATCTGACGAAATAGCCGGCAACCCTGCAACCGAAAGGCCACTCATGACCACGCTGCTCCCCGGCGAACTCGCCTGGTACGCCACCGGCCGCTTCTACCAGGCCAGCAAGGACGATTTGCTCGCCGACTACGGCTATTTCCTGCACCTGCCTTTCATCGAAGCGCCGCTGTTCGACGGCGGACATTCCGAGAAGAAGGCCCATTTCACCTTCGCCGCGAAACCGTTCAAGGCGCAGGAAATCGACAATGGCGCGCTGAAGCTCGGGCGCGATCCGGTCGGCGAGTTCGCACTGTATCTTCAGCGCCGGCCAGCGGGAAACTACGACGATCCGGCCTCTTTCGCCGAGGGCGAGCGTATCGCCACTTTCCGCCGCACCAGCATTGTGATCGGCACGACGGTCGACGCCACGGTCGGCAAGAAGACGGCCTCGGTGGTCGGCACCAACGTGTTCTCGGCGCGGCTGATCGCCAGCGTGCCGTTCGAATTCGGCGGCCGCCGCTACGACCTTGCGGATCATCTTGGCCCCGGCATCACCCAGTTCGGCACCGCCGCGGCGGTCCCGATCGAGCCGGCGCCGAAAGGCTACAAGCTGGTGCTGCCTTTCACGGGATCGGCAATTGCGCTCGGGGGCACGGCCTGAGTCGCTGCTAATTCCCCTTAACCGCCGCGCCGTCAGCCGTCCGGTTGTCGGCGAGCGTGAAGCGGCCGCCGCCCTTGAGCCTGCTGGCGACTGACAGGTTGGCCTCGACCGGCGTGCCGGCAAACACGCTGTTCTGCAACGAACCGCCGAGCGCTGCGTCATTAACGCTGACGTTGTTGACGACGCGGCCGCTATCTTCGAAGCGGATGTCGCGCCCGTTGAACAGTCCACCCGCTCCCACGGCGATGTCGCGCGTCGCCAGGGTGGCGTCCTGCTGCAGCAGGCGACGCAGGCCGTTGTTGGAGAGGATGGTCCCGGTGACGGAGATGTCGGCGCCATCGCCGACCAGAAGCCCGTACTGGCCGGCGTCGCGGATATGACCGCCGCTGAAGATCACGCCGTTGCAATTGCGCGCGTCCACTGCCCGGTTCGAACCGCTGATGCCGCAGCCCTCGAAACGAATGTTGCGGCTACGTCGCTCCAACGCCAGAGCGCCGCCGGCCTTTACCGCCGCCGGGGCCGGCGCGACCTCGATATTGGCGGTGTTGGCCGGCGCATAGCGGGTGACATAAAGCACGCCGCCGTCAAAGGCGATCTTGTCGCCGATCTTGACTGCCCGCGACAAGCCCGGCCGCGCGCGTTCGGACGCAACCGATATCAGCGTGCCGCCCGCCTCGAGGTCGGACATCAAGGTCCCGGCAGTGATTTCGCCGCCTATCGTCACCGTCGCGTTGGACGCGACCGCAATCGTACTGATCGTGCCGCGCCCCGAGCCTGCGAGTTCCTCGCCCTCGACGAACGGCTTCCAGTCTTCAAGCAATTGCACGTTGACCGTGGTCTCGTCGGGTATGGCGGCAACCTTGCCGATGACGCCGCTCATTCCGCCTGTAACCTGCTCGCCAAGGACAAAACCCTTGCTGGAATCCAGCGTGATCGCGAGTTGCGGAAACATCGAGCCCGAGAGCTGGCAGTCCCGCATCGACAGGCCGTCGCAATCGTTGACCAGCGTGCGTCCGTTGACCTTGCAGTTGTCGAAACGCAGGCTGCCTTCACATTGCTGCACGCTGATGCCGCCCTGGCTGACCTTGGCGATCGCGTGGACATCCCGGAAACTGATGTCGCCCAGGAAGTTGCGGACATTGATCAGTTCGGTGGTGTCGGAAAGATCGGCCTCCATCACCACATTGGCAATCTCGATGTTCTTCCAGCGGGGCTGATCAAGATAGTACGCGCCGGTATTGGGATCTTTCGCCTGTTTGGACGTGCCGAAGCCGGAGACGTCGATGAGCGCGCGGCCGTTGATGCCGTAGCCGGTGATGTTGTAGGCGATGACATCGCTCAGGCCGATGTTCGAAAAGACTTTTCCCTGGTCATCCGGGTGCGCGTAGCGGTCGGCGTCGTCTCCGACCACCAGGTCCAGTATTTGCAGCCCGTTGCGTGGCACGTCATCGTCGAGGCCGTCATAATCGACTTTCGCGAAGTGAACGGCGTATGCAGACGAGACCGCAGTGAGGCGGCCCGTGTTGCGCACGCGCAGGTTCTCGAAACGTATGTTGTTGGGATGATAGGTGAACGCCTCGGGGTCCTTGTGCATGATCTGAGGCTTGACGATGGTGCCGTCCTCGTGAAGGTCGAAATCCTTGCCGGACGTACCCCAATGCACCAGCACCGCGTCGCCATGCGGGTTCTTCGGCGAAGCGCCTTCGATCAGCAGGTCGTTGCCGGTGACGCCCGAAATACGGCCCGTGCAAGCAATGGCATGGGCGCCGGCCGAGCCTTCGGCCCGTGTGATCTTGAGGCGGCTGAGCGCCGTCCCGGTGACCAGTTCCGGCGCGATCAGCTTGCCGTTCTCACGGACCGGTTCATAGATGATCTTGCCTACGGTAATGCAGGTGCCGTAGGAACCCTGTCCGTTCTGGATGCCTTTCGGGATGTAGGCGCGGATCTCGATATCCTCGATCGTGATGCCCGAGGTCAGGATGTTGACGCCTTCGTTCTCGCGGTCGATGGACAGGTAGAGGCCACAGCGCTCGCGGCCGACGCCGCGGATCGTGATGGGCTTGATCAGTTCGAGCGTCCCCGAATGCGCGAAATAGGCGTCGATCAGCAAAGGCGCGCCGGCGACCGCACAGAAGTCGCGGGCGGCCTGCACGGCGGGTGCGTCCTCGGTTTTGCCGTCGCCGATGGCGCCAAGCATCAGCGGCGATGCAGGACTCTCATCGAGCAGGAAATACCGCCCGTTGACCGTGGAAAACCAGGCGGCCTGCGGATAGCGCGCGGTTTCGTCGACATCGCTCAGGCGATAATTTGCGCCGCCGCGCGTCGGATGTTTTGCGGCATCATAGGCGAATGTCGCAACGCGGCTGATGCCTTCCGGCACGGATTTTTGCGCCGCCGTCACTTTGTCGGTCAGGACGATGAGAGTGGCTGCATCCTGCGCGAAAGCCGTGTGCGCGGCCGCGACGACCGTGCCGGCGCCGATCAGAAAACTACGTCGATCCATGAAGATGCCTCGCTCCGATGCAACCAGAAATGCCCGCCCTGGACTTTAAGGACTTGGGGCAATCTAGGGCGCCGTCTCGGGTTTTTGTACGGCGGCGGCGGGACTATCGCAGGGCTGGCCAGAGCACAACGAGGCCGGCCGCGTCTCGCCGAGGCTATTCTCGACGTGCCGGGGCCTTGCCCGGCACGCTCCGCGAAATAATTGGCGGCGCCTGTCGGAACCATCGGCCTATTGGCGTCCTTGGCTTGAAACCAACTTTCAGGAGAGCATGATGACCGACACGACCAAGACGCCCGGCGACCGCGAACTGGTGCTGACCCGCATCCTCAACGCGCCGCGCGAAAATGTCTATCGCTGCTGGACGGACCCAAAGATTCTGCCGCTGTGGTTCGCGCCGAAACCCTGGACCACACCGAAGGTCGAGGTCGACGTGCGGCCGGGCGGATCAAGCCTGTTCGTCATGGCTGGTCCCGACGGCACAGAATTCCCCAATCGCGGCATCTATCTCGACGTCGTGCCCAACGAGCGCATCGTCTTCACCGACGCCTTCGTCAGCGCCTGGGAACCGTCGGAAAAGCCGTTCATGACGGGCATCCTCACCTTCGAGGATGCCGGCCCGGTCAAGACAAAATACACCGCCCGCGTCCTCCACTGGTCAGTCGAGGACCGCGAGGCCCATGAAAAAATGGGTTTTCATGAAGGCTGGGACCAGTGCGCCGATCAACTCGAGGAGATCGCCGCGAAGCTCTGAACAAAAGAGATGTTATGGCCGCCCCATCACGGAGCGGCCATATCGATGCGCGAGATCAGGACGAGATTATTTCTTTTCCTTAATCTTCATCGCCGGCACGGCGGGTGCATGCAGCACGGGCGGCGCAGCCGGCTTCTTGGCGTCCTTCTTGGGTTTGCGGGCTTCCTTGCCCGGTCGCATAGAGCCTTTGGCCATATCCGGTCCTCCTGTTGAACTTTACCGAATTGAATCAGGAGTCTGGCCGATACGCAAGATGCCCCGCGCGGCGCGCCGAACTTCGGATCAGGCCGAGCCGTCCTCGATCACGCGCAGCCGCAACTGGCCGGTCTTGCTTTCGGCGCCACGCGGGCGCTCGGGCTCGATCGCGGCCGCCGCCGGCGGCGGATCGCCGAATTCCAGCGCCTCGATCCGCTGGCCACGCTTGGCGACCTTGCCGGTCGAGACGAGTATGTCGTCGATGTCCTTGCTGGCCTGGCTGAAATGCGCCTGCAGCTTTCGAACGCGCTCGTCCATGCGCGACAGGTCTTCCATCAGACGCACCACCTCGCCCTGGATCAGATGCGCCTGCTCACGCATCGAGGCGTCCTTCAGGATCGACTGGATCACCTGGATCGACAGCATCAGCAGCGACGGCGAGACGATGACGACGCGCAGTCTGTGGGCGCGATGGACGATCGCCTCGAAATTCTCGTGGATTTCGGCGAAGATCGATTCCGACGGCACGAACATGAAGGCAGTGTCGTGGGTCTCGCCGGGTAGCAGGTATTTTTCCGAGATCGCCCTGATATGCACGTCGAGGTCGCGGCGGAACGCCTGTTGCGCCGCCCTTTGCGCCTCACCGGTCTGGTCGGCTTCCGCCGCGGCGCGGATGGCATTCCACGCCTCCAGCGGAAATTTGGCGTCGATGACCAGAGGCGGCGCGCCGTTCGGCATTTTAACCGTGCAATCCGGCCGGCTGCCGTTGGACAGCGTGTCCTGGAAAGCGTAGGCGCCCTGCGGCAGACCGTCGGCGACGATCGCCTCCATGCGCGACTGGCCGAAGGCGCCCCGCGTCTGCTTGTTGGACAGGATCGCCTGAAGCTGTACCACCTGGCCGGCCAGCGACTGGATGTTGTTCTGCGCGGTGTCGATCACCGCCAGCCGCTCCTGCAGGCGGGCGAGGTTCTCGTGCGTCGACCTCGTCTGCTCCGCCATTGTCTGGCCGATGCGGCCGGTCATGGCGTCGAGGCGCTGGCCGATCGACTGGTTGAGCTCAGCCTGCCGCGCGCCGAGCACGTCGGCGACGGTGCTCATGCGTCCCTGCATCTCCGCCTGCGCCTGCAATATGCCGGCCATGCGGGTTTCCGTCTCGCGCGCATGGTCCGCGGCCTCGGCGGCGGCCAGCGCGCGCGCCGAGGCCGAACGCCACAGCGACACGGCCAGCGCCACCAGCAGAGCCAGGAACAGGACAGCGAACCCGATCAGCGCATGGCCGAGGGTCACAACCGTCGCGCCGAGCCGGGCTATCGGCTGGGCAAGAATTTCGGCAAGATCGATCATATCAGCAAGGATAGCCGATTCGCCCGCCGGTCATAGATCAAAACAGGAACGTCATCAGTCTCTCCCCGTTGACGCTTTTCGTGCAAGCCATTACCTGAAACGCGTGTCCACCAAGTCTCGAAACGCATGTCCATCAAGCCGCTGATTATCCTTCCCGATCCGGTACTGCGCCTGGTTTCCAAGCCGGTCGAGCGCTTCGATGCGCCGCTGCGCAAATTTGCCGACGACATGCTGGACACGATGTACGATGCCCCCGGCATCGGGCTGGCCGCCATCCAGGTTGGCGAGCCGATCCGCATGCTGGTCATCGACCTCGCCAAGGAAGACGAACCGAAAGCGCCCCAGGTCTTCATCAATCCGGTGGTCGTCGAGCGCTCCGACGAGCGGTCCACTTATGAAGAGGGCTGCCTGTCGATTCCGGACTATTATGCGGAGGTTGAACGCCCCGCTTCCGTGCGGGTGAAATATCTCGATCTCGAAGGCAACCAGCGCGAAGTGACGGCCGAGGGCCTGCTCGCAACCTGTCTCCAGCATGAGATCGACCATCTCGACGGCGTGCTGTTCATCGATCATATCTCGCGGCTGAAGCGCGACATCGTGGTGCGAAAGTTCCGCAAGCTTGCCAAGGATCGTCCGCCGAGTCGCATGGCCGGCTGACCGTTTCTGTCGCTTCGGCGTGATTTGCCCGCCTGAACGCAGGTAAAAGCGTTCATCCTTTGGTCGCCAATGTCAGGAAAAACTGTCGATGCCACCTGTTTCCGTGGCTCGGGAGGGCTGACAATCCGTTCAAAGATACCATATTGTGCCGATGTCCGCGAACGGCGGCGGAGTTTTCGTCGTCGCGTATGTAGGATCGAGGGGTGGGCGAGGAGCCTGCAACCGGTCTGGTGGAATCCCCGAATCGGCCTGTTCCGCGCTAGCGGAAGGGGGAGGGTCGAGCGGTATCAGGCAGTTGGCCATAATTTCGTGGCTTTCGGCACGTTGATCGCGGTCAGTCGATGGGTGATCCGGCGCGACGACCGTGGTTCATGCCGCGACGCGAGACAGGTACACAATGTTGGCACGGTCGCCAGACACGACGAACGCATCGACGCAAGCGATCATAGGCCCGAACGGGTCGGAGGTCGAGCGCTCGGCTGTCTTCCACAATGCTATGCGTCACTCGCGCCGCGTCGGCGTGCTCAAGATCGCTTTTCCCGTGCTGGCGGTCGTCATGGCCGGCGCCTTCATCCTGCAGTCCTACCGCTCGACGCCGGCGGTTGAAATCAAGGCCGAAGAGACGACCGTATCCGACGGCAAGCTGGTGATGGAGAGCCCGAAACTCGAAGGCTTCACCAACGACAACCGCCCCTATTCTGTCAGCGCGCTGCGCGCGGTCCAGGACGTCGGCAACGACGCCGTCGTCGAACTCCAGGGCATCGCCGCGACAGTGCCGCTCGACCAAAGCCGGTCGGCGACGATCGACACCGCGCGCGGCCTGTTCGACCGCATGGCCAACACGCTCGACGTCAACAGCGAGATCAATATCATCACGTCTGACGGCGCTGTCGCCAAGCTGGCATCGGCGCTGCTGGACATCAGCGGCGGCCGCATGTCGACGGACCAGCCGGTGGAGGTCCGCTACAAGGGCGGGTCGATCATGTCGGGCGGAATGTCGGTCGAGGATCGCGGCAAGGTCGTGGTTTTCGACAAGCGCGTTAAGGTGCATATAGTGCTGCCGAAGAAAGACACGGCAAGCCAGTAAGGGTGGATAAGGGGATGATCGGGAAAAGTTTCAGTCTGTCCGCTTGCGCCGCGTTCGCCTTGCTGGCGCTGCCGGTATCGGTGCTTCAGGCGCAGGAGGCGGCCGCGCCCAAGACAGCGACTGGGCGGCTGCAGGGCCTCAGCATCAACAGCGGCCTGCCGATCCAGATCGAGAGCGACCGCCTCGAAGTCATCGACGGTGAGAGCAAGGCGCTGTTCGTCGGCAACGTCAACGTCACCCAGGGGCCGACCTTGATGAAGGCCGGCAAGATGACGGTGTTCTACGCCAATGACGGGACCGGCTCAGCCGCCACCGGCTCGGCTGCCATCGACCGGCTGGAGGTCGAGGACAAGGTCTACATCAAATCCAATACCCAGGTCGCCACGGGTGATCGCGGCACGTTCGACATGGCGAGCCAAGTCCTCGTGCTTTCGGGCAAGGAGGTCGTTCTGTCCGAAGGCAAGAACGCCCTCGTCGGCTGCAAGCTCACGGTCAACATGAAGAGCGGTCGTGCCGAGGTCGAGGGCTGCAAGTCGGACACCAACAGCAGCGGCCGCGTCATGATGTCGATCACGCCCGGTACGCAGAAGCCCTGATGACATCTGGAGAATCGTTGCTGTCCCGCTTGTCGGGACGGTTCCGCTTTGCGCCCGCAGCCCCCGCGGTGAGCCGGCATGCCGCCGAACTGAAAGGCACGCTGATCGCCACCGGGCTCACCAAGAGCTACAAGGGCCGCCAGGTGGTGAACGGCGTCTCGCTGGGCGTGCGCGCTGGCGAGGCGGTCGGGCTGCTCGGCCCGAACGGCGCCGGCAAGACAACATGCTTCTACATGGTCACCGGCCTGGTCCCGGTCGACAAGGGCAAGATCGAGATCGACGGCTTCGACATAACCTCGATGCCGATGTACCGCCGCGCCAGGCTCGGCATCGGTTACCTGCCGCAGGAGGCATCGATCTTTCGCGGCCTCAACGTCGAGAACAACATCCGCGCCGTCCTGGAAGTGGTCGAGCCAAGCCGCAAGGAGCGCGAAAAATCGCTCGACGCGCTGCTGGAGGAATTCCACATCGCGCATCTGAGGAAATCGCCGTCCATGTCGCTGTCCGGCGGCGAACGGCGGCGGCTGGAGATCGCCCGGGCACTCGCCAGCCGGCCGCACTACATGCTGCTCGACGAACCCTTCGCCGGCATCGATCCGATCGCCGTGGCCGACATCCAGCAGCTTGTCCGCCACCTGACGACGCGCGGCATCGGCGTGCTGGTCACCGATCACAATGTGCGCGAGACGCTGAAGCTGATCGACCGCGCCTACATCATCCACAATGGCGAGATCCTGAAGCACGGAAGCGCAGACGACATCATCGCTGACGCCAATGTGCGGCGGTTGTACCTGGGCGAGGATTTCGCCCTCTGATGTCGTCGAGCGCGATTTCGCTCGATTTTGCCCTTGAATTTCAAGAAAATCCGCCCCGCTAACGATGCGGTAAGGGTTTTTCGTACCTGTTCTTCTTGACAAGCAAAAGCCGGGCCAGTTCAATCCGACTGTCCCGTCCCGCCGCGAACCGTGGCGGACCTCTGCGTGGCGTAGGGTTCAGGAGCAAGACGACCGGACATGGCATTGTCGGCCAAATTGCAACTGCGGCAGTCCCAGTCGCTGATCATGACGCCGCAACTGATGCAATCGATCAAGCTGCTTCAGTTCACGCATCTCGAACTCGAACGATTCGTCGACGAGGAGATCGAACGCAACCCGCTTCTGGAGCGAGTCGAGGAGCCGCAGGACGACGCAGCGACCGATCAGGTGCAGAAGGACAGGGATGACGGCGCGGCCGACGACGGTTGGTACGAGACCAACGGCTCCACGACGGCCGAAGCCATCTCGGATCGGCTCGACACCTCGCTGGAAAACGTCTTTCCGGATGATCCCGGCACGACCGACAAGCTCGGGCCGGATCTCGCCGCCCAGTGGAAGTCCGCCGGCACGGGCGGTGGCGGCGCAGCCGACGGCTTCGACCTCGAAGACGTAGCAGCGGCGCGGCTCACCTTGCGCGACCACGTCGGCGAGCAGATCGCCTTCGCCATCCAGGATCCCGCAGCGCGGCTGATCGCCCATGAACTGACAGACGGTCTCGATGAGACCGGCTACTTCCGCGGCGACGTCGCCGAGATCGGCGAGCGGCTGGGCGCGGCGGCCGGCGAGATAGAGGCGGTGCTGTCGACCTGCCAGTCCTTCGATCCGGCCGGCCTGTTCGCCCGCGACCTTGCCGAGTGCATCTCCTTGCAGCTTGCTCGGATAAACCGGCTCGACCCTGCCATGCGCGCGCTGGTTACCAATCTGGAGCTTCTGGCGCGCCGTGATTTCCAGGCTTTGAAAAAGCTGTGTGGTGTCGACGAGGAGGATCTCCTCGACATGCTGAAGGAAATCCGCGCGCTCGACCCGCGGCCGGGGCTGGCCTTTTCCGGCGGTTCGGTGGACACCATCGTCGCCGACGTCGAGGTGAAGGCCGCCAGCGATGGCAGTTGGACCGTGGAGCTCAATGCCGACACGCTGCCGCGCGTGCTGGTCGACCAGATCTATTTCACCCAGGTCTCACGTCAGGCGAAGAATCCCGCCGACCGCGAGTTCCTCGCCGAATGCCTGCAGAACGCCAACTGGCTTACCCGCAGCCTTGACCAGCGGGCCAGGACGATCCTGAAGGTCGCCACCGAGATCGTGCGCCAGCAGGACGCCTTCCTGCTGCACGGCATCCGGCATCTCCGCCCGCTCAACCTGCGCAACGTCGCCGACGCCATCGGCATGCACGAATCGACGGTCAGCCGCGTCACCAGCAACAAATACATGCTGACGCCGCGCGGCGTGTTCGAACTGCGCTATTTCTTCACAGCTTCGATTGCCGCGTCAGGCGGCGGCGATGCGCATTCTTCGGAAGCAGTGCGCGACCGCATCAAGCAGATGATCGACGAGGAAAAACCCGACGACGTGCTTTCCGATGATGCGCTTGTGGATATCCTGAAGAAGGACGGCATCGATATCGCCCGCCGCACGGTGGCCAAGTACCGGGAAGGCATGAACATTCCGTCCTCGGTGCAGCGCCGGCGCGAGAAGCGGGCGATGAGCACGGCGGGCCGCTAATCCTGGCTGGCAACGGGATTGGAGCGACCGGCCCCTGCGGTTTCCGTTGCGGCGTCCGGCCTTTCATTGACAAGCCTTCCCGAACTCACTAGAAGCCCGCGCCCATGGACCGGACGGATTTCCGTCGGGGGACGGCACGTGGCTAACCTGAAAATAGAAAAGGGCTGCTGTCGCTTAGCGCTGTCATGCTTGTGCGCTCCCGCAACCGGTATAAACTCACTCGCGTTGGAAGACTGAACAGGAAGGTCGGCTATCTCATGAGCCTGCGTATCTCAGGAAAGCACATGGATATCGGCGATGCGTTCCGCTCCCGCATCGTGGCGCGCATCGGCGAAACGATCGACAAATATTTTGACGGAGGATTTGCCGGACATGTCACCGTCGCCAAGGCGGGTTCGCGCTACACCGCCGACTGCATGATCCACCTGGACAGCGGCGCCGCCTTGCAGGCGACCAGCGCCGCGCAGGATCCGATCATCGCCTTTGACGGCGCCGCCGAAAGGCTGGAAAAGCGCATGCGCCGCTACAAGCGCCGCCTCAAGTCACGCAGCGGCAATGGCAAGGAGACCGACGTCGCCTATACGGTGATGGCGGCAATTGCCGAGGACGACGAGGCGGAAGTCGCTGACGACTATTCGCCGGCCATCGTCGCCGAATCGACCATGTCGCTGAAGACCATGTCGGTCGCCTCCGCCGTGATCGAGCTCGACACCAAGGAAAGCCCCGTCTTCGTGTTCCGCAACGCCGGGAACGACCACGTCAACATCGTCTACCGCCGGCCGGACGGCAATATCGGCTGGATCGATCCGTCGACCACGAGATCCGCTCAGGCTTGAAAACGGGGAACGCCCGGCCGGCATGCCCCGCGCGGCCGGTCCGGGCTATGAAGAGGACTTTGGCATGGATCTCAGCGATCTCGTTCAGGTGCCGGCCATTCTGCCGACCTTGAAGGCGAATTCGAAGAAGCAGCTTCTGCAACTGCTGGCCGAGCGAGCCGCCGCCATCACCCACATTCCCGAGCGTGAGATCTTCGACACGATCCTGCAGCGCGAGCGCCTGGGCTCGACCGGCGTCGGCAACGGCATCGCCATTCCGCACGGCAAGCTGGCGGGCGTGAAGCAGATCACCGGCGTTTTCGCGCGCCTGGAACAGCCGGTCGACTTCGAGGCGCTGGACGACCAGCCCGTCGACCTGGTTTTCCTGCTGCTTGCGCCGGAGGGCGCCGGCGCCGACCACCTCAAGGCTTTGTCGCGAATCGCGCGGGTGCTGAGGGATGCCGATACCGTTGCAAAAGTGCGCGGCGCGCGTGACGCCACCGCAATCCATGCGCTGCTGGCATCCGCGCCCACATCGCACGCGGCCTGAAAATCAACGATTCAGTTTGGAGTGAAGGATAGCGGGCGGCGGATGCCGCCCGTTGTTCGTCGGCGCGAAACTCAGTGGAGCGCGACGGGAACCAGATCGTTCTCGGCGGCGCCCGCGAGAGCCCGGTCACGTTCGTCGGAGAGCAGGATCGGCCTTCCGTCGGCGGCAAACAGCGCCCACAGCTTCAGGCCGGGCTGGATCTCGGGAAGGCCGGGAAACTTGCCCTTCAGCTCTTCGGAACCCATTTCGCGCAGATAGGCCACGGTGCCTTCGCCAAGGTGGGCGAGATCGGCCTGCGTCACAACCGGTCTGGTGTCTGTACTCGTCATTGTAGCCTCCTGTTCGCGGGGCGTCGTCATGACCAACCCGCTTTAGAGCTTTCGGTTCCAGCCGATTCGAAGCGGGTTCGAATCAGTCTTTCACCGAAATGTTTATTTTCCGTACCAGCCTCTCGGGCTGCGGCCGGTCGAGATCGATCGACAGGAGTCCGTTCTTGAGCTCCGCCGAAGTCACCCGCATCCCATCCGCCAGCACAAAAGTCCGCTGGAACTGTCGCGCGGCGATACCCCTGTGGATAAAGTCGCGTTCCGTGTCGTCCCGCTGCCTGCCGCGCACGACCAACTGGCTTTCCTCGATCGTCACTTCGAGGTCCTCGTCGCAGAAACCCGCGACGGCCAAGGTTATGCGCAGCCTTTCGGGGTTGCCCTCGGCAGCGCCTATCCGTTCGATGTTGTAGGGCGGATAGCCGTCGCCGGACTTGGCAAGACGTTCGATCGTCTTTTCCATCGCGTCAAACCCGAGCAGAAGCGGGCTCGAGAAAGGCGGCATCCGGCTCATGTTACTTTGTCCTCATCGAGCGACATTCCGGGGAAAAATCCAGATGGCATTTTTCCCGCTGATCTGGATATGGTTCGCGCCGCCACCGACTTCAAGCCTTCATAAAAACACCCAGGAAGCGAAATGCAGGACAAGCGCAAGATCATCATCGACACCGATCCCGGCCAGGACGACGCCGTGGCAATCCTGCTGGCGCTGGCCAGCCCGGAACTCGACGTGCTCGGGCTGACCGCGGTCGCCGGCAACGTGCCGCTGCACCTCACCCAGAAGAACGCGATGAAGATCTGCGAGCTTGCCGGAAAGCCGGATACGAAAGTGTTTTCCGGCGCGATCCGGCCGCTGGTGCGGCAACTGGTGACGGCGGAGGAAGTGCACGGCAAGACCGGCCTCAACGGCCCGTCGCTACCCGAACCGACGATGAAGCTGCAGGACCAGCACGCCGTCGACTTCATCGTCGAGACGATCATGCGCGAGCCGCCGGCCACCGTCACGCTCTGCCCGCTCGGGCCGCTCACCAACATCGCGTTGGCGATGTCGCGCGAGCCGCGCATCGTGCCGCGCATCCAGGAAATCGTGCTGATGGGCGGCGGTCTGTTCGAGGGCGGCAATGTCACGCCCACCGCCGAGTTCAACATCTATGTCGACCCGCACGCCGCCGACATCGTGCTGAAATGCGGCGCGCCCATCGTCATGATGCCGCTCGACGTCACCCACAAGGCGCTGACGACGGCAAAGCGCATCGCGGCCATCAGGGCGCTCGGCACGAAGGTGGGCATCGCCACCGCCGAACTGCTGGAATTCTTCGAGCGCTTCGACGAGGACAAATACGGCACCGACGGCGGCCCGCTGCACGATCCCTGCGTCATCGCCTACCTGCTCCAGCCCGACCTCTTCGGCGGCCGCTTCATCAACGTCTCAGTCGAGACCGCGTCGGAGCTGACCATGGGCATGACCGTCGCCGACTGGTGGGGCGTCACCAAACGCGAGAAGAACGTCACCTATATGCGCGACATCGACCATGACGGTTTCTACGCGCTGCTGACGGAGCGGCTGGCGCGGTTGCCCTGACGATTGCGCGGCCTTCGAGGCCCCGCCAGCGTTTGACATTTGGAGCCGGCGGGCCCAGGCTCCATGCCTGTGGCTCCGGGCCCGGAATTGGTGTGAAGCCAGCCATTTCCGCCTGCAAGGGCGCTCACTCTTTCCGTCATCAACGTTTATCAACCGGATCGTAATTGATCCCGGCTTCAGGAGATCGGCATCAGATGGAACACAGGCAGTTGGGCCGTTCGGGCCTCCAGGTACCGGTGCTCAGCCTCGGCACGGGCACCTTCGGCACATCGGGAGATTTCTTCGGGAAATGGGGCGACACCGATGTCGGGCAGGCCATCCGCCTAGTCGATATCTGCCTGGAATCAGGGCTCAATCTTTTCGACACCGCCAACGTCTATTCGCAGGGCGGCTCGGAGGAGGTGCTCGGACAAGCCATCAAGGGTCGTCGCGACAAGGTCCTGATCTCCACCAAGGCCACGTTCCAGATGGGCGATGGCGTCAACACCGTGGGCTCCTCGCGCTTCCACCTCATCGAAGCCTGCGAAGCCAGCCTGAAGCGCCTCGGCACCGATCATATCGACCTCTATTTCATGCACGGCTTCGACGCGCTGACGCCCGTGGACGAGACGCTGCGCGCGCTGGACGACCTGATCACCGCCGGCAAGATCCGCTACATCGGCTGCTCCAATTTCTCCGGCTGGCATGTGATGAAGTCGCTCGCCACATCGGAAAAACATGGCCTTGCCCGCTACGTCATCTACCAGGGCTATTATTCGCTGATCGGCCGCGATTACGAATGGGAACTGATGCCGCTTGGGCTCGATCAGGGCGTCGGCCTGATGGTGTGGAGCCCGCTCGGCTGGGGCCGCCTCACCGGAAAGATCCGCCGCGGACAGGCTTCCAAGGAAGGCCGCATCGCCAGCGGCGGCGCCCAGGGCGGACCGAAGGTCGATGACGACTATCTCTATGGCGTCGTCGACGCGCTGGACAGCGTCGCGGCCGAGACCGGCAAGACGGTCGCGCAGGTAGCGCTCAACTGGCTGCTGCAGCGACCCGGCGTGTCGAACATCGTGATCGGCGCGCGCAACGAGGAACAGCTCAGGCAGAACCTTGGTGCGGTGGGCTGGAACCTGACAAAACAGCAAGTGGCGACGCTCGACGCCGCCAGCGCGCGCGACCGCGCCTATCCCTACTGGCACCAGCTCGATTTTGCCAACCGCAACCCGCTGCCGGTCTGACGACTAGCATTGGAAGCGCTTAGGGTCGGCGGAATCCCGTCGGCCTGCCATAGAGATAGCCGATGCGGTCGATCGCTTCCTTCAGGCCCTCGCGCGACACCAGCATGGTGTGGCCGTTGGCGTGGATCATCGTCTCCGCGTCGGTCATGATCGCGACGTGCCCCTTCCAGAACACGAGGTCGCCACGGCGCAGGTTCTCATAGGCCGGGCCTGGGTCGAGCGGCGCCCCAAGTGTGGCCGCCTGCATGTCGGAATCGCGCAGCACCTGCCGTCCGGCCATGCGCATGGCAAGCTGTACAAGTCCAGAGCAGTCGATGCCGAAGCCGGAGACGCCGCCCCAGAGATAGGGCGTGCTGATAAACGCTTCGGCGACGGCGACATAGTCGTCGGCGACCGCGTCGACTGCGCAGAGGTGCGCGGCGATCACCGCCTCGCCGGACGGCAGCAGCGCATAATTCGTGTTGCGCGTCTCGGCATGGCCGACGACCGTCACCGCCGCGCCCATCGACAGCATGCCGCTGCGCGGCAGCCTGAGATCCGGACCGGGATAAATGAAGCTGCGCGGGGCGGCGACCTTGTCGGTCGGCTGCGGATCAACCGGTCCGAGATCGCTGTCGGCGACATAGCCGACATAACCGTCCTCGGCGGCCTGGACCCAGGCGAACCCCTCCGTTTCCTCGAAGACGGTGACCGATGCTCCCCGCAGAAGCTGCGTGTTGATGCCGGAATCCGGACGCGGCGCGGCGCGCAAGTCCGCCACCGACGCCGCTATCCGGGCTGGGCGGCCCTCGACAAATCGCTCGGCCTCCACCTCGCCCAGCAGGCGCAGGTCGGCAAGGTCGGGTCGGAAGGCGTGCAGGCGTTTGTCGCGAATGGTCAAATCGGAAGCTCCCTGGCGCCGGCGATGATAGCATCGCCGAACCGCTCGACATAGAGCGCGCCCTCGACGGTGCGGCGAACCAGCACGTTGCGGCGGTCCTGCTCGTCGCGGTGGCGGGTGATCAATTTCATCGCCCCCATCGTGTCCAGCGCCCGGGTGATCACTGGCTTGGTCACGCCGAGTTGGCTTGCCAGGCCGCGCACCGTATGCGGCGGCGGATCGAGATAGACGGTGAGCAGGATCGCCATCTGCCGCATCGAGAGGTCGGGCATATTGGCCTGGACCTCCGACAGGGCGACGTACTGCCAGAGCCGCAACGCCTGGGTCGGACGCATCGAGATCGACATGCCCCCATATTCGCGACCAATCGTTTCGGATGCGTTATGATGAGGCCGGACATCGCCGGAGCACCGCCCACGGGTACGGCAGTGCCCTCGCGGCGCGGAACCGGGCTGAACCAGGGGCGCCATACCACAGTTCTGGGCAAGGGGGACGGTTTCCTGTCTTTTCGTGGAAAAACGCCGATCTCCGCGATTTCGTGTGAGCAGGAAAAAGATAAAAATCCCTGGCACTTACCCTGTTTCAATTCGCAGCAAGAAAATTCCGCGCCTCATTTTTTCGGCCCATTTCATCCCCGCTCCCGAAACCTGCCTCATAATCCTCCGCAGTTTCTCCCGCCGGGAACGCTTCCGGAGTCGTTCGTTAGCGGGGAGGAACCGGCGCCTCCGCCATGCTGCCGACGAAGCGGCATGGCCGGGGAGGTCGCGTCCGAAGGTTCCTCCCCTGACACTACGGTCGGGGCGCACTGGACGAGTGCTTAAGACCGGGCCAGCCGAGGCGAAAATGCCGGAGCCGGAGCAAGGCGAAGCGGAACGGGACGAGGCCAAAAATCGCCGGCGGGCGCGGGAAGCTGCGCCGTATCCAATTCTAGTGAGGCAAGGCTTTTTGCGCCCGCTTCCCGACTTCTCCCTCCGCGGCGGGGAGCGTTCTTTGACAATGGCCAGGGCCGAAGGGCAGCGTGGCAACGGAGACGGCTGGAATGCAGGGGACAGTTTACTTTTATCCGCGGAAAGGTCGAAGCCATGGAGAGTTCGTACGGGCGGATAAAAGTGAACTGTCCCCGGCGTTTGCCCCCGTCGGCTCGCTACTTGCCATACCGCCCGGCAATCACCTTCTCCAGCGCGCGGATCGCCTGCGCCTCGCCGCCGGTCGGGCCATGCGGGCGATCGGAGGGACTCCAGCCGAAGATGTCGAAATGCACCCAGCTCTTCGCCTTCTCGACAAAACGCTGCAGGAACAGGGCCGCAGTAATCGAACCGGCGAAACCGTCGGTGGTGACGTTGTTGATGTCGGCGATCTTGGAGGACAGTTTCGCCTCGTAAGGTTTCCACAGCGGCATGCGCCACAGCGGATCCTCGACCTCGGCCGACGCCTTTGCGATCTCGTCAGCCAGCGCATCGTCGCCCGTGTAGAAGGGCGGCAGGTCGGGACCCAGCGCCACGCGCGCCGCGCCGGTCAGCGTCGCCATGTCGATCAGAAGGTCGGGCGCCTCCTCGTCGGCAAGCGCCAACGCATCGGCGAGGATGAGCCGGCCTTCCGCATCGGTATTGCCGATCTCGACGGTCAGGCCCTTGCGGCTTTGCAAAACATCGCCCGGCCGGAAGGCGTTTCCCGAAATCGCGTTCTCGACCGCCGGGATCAGCACGCGCAGCCGGACATCGATATCAGCCGCCATGATCATCGAGGCGAGGCCGAGAACATTGGCCGCCCCGCCCATGTCCTTCTTCATCAACAGCATGCCGCTGGCCGGCTTGATGTCGAGCCCGCCTGTATCGAAGCAGACGCCCTTGCCGACCAGCGTGACCTTGGGCGCGGCCTTGCGACCCCAGGAAAAATCGATCAGCCGCGGCGCTTCCGTCGAAGCCCGGCCGACCGCGTGGATCATCGGGAAATTCGCTTCGAGAAGCTTGTCGCCGACGGTCACCGAGACACGGGCTTTGTGCGCCTTCGCCAGCTTGCGGGCCGCGTCCTCCAGCGCCGCCGGCCCCATGTCGTTGGTCGGCGTGTTGATCAGGTCGCGTGCCAGGAATACACTTTCGGCGATGCGGCCGATCGAACCGGCGTCAGCGCCCTTCGGCAGGGTGAAGCGGATCGACTTGCCGGGTTTCTTGCCGTAGCGGGTAAAGCTGTAGCCACCGAGCACCAGCCCGAGGGTAGCGAGGCTCGCATCCTCTGGCGCCGCGGCGAAATGCCAGTCGCCTTCCGGCAGGGACTTGGCAAGGGAACCCGCGGCGAGCGCGCCCTCCTGGCCGTTGCCCACGCCGAACAGCGCCTCCTCTATGCCTCCTTCGGGATTCGGCACGAGCAACAGGCGTCCGGCCTCTCCCGAAAATCCGTTGGCTTCCGCCCAGGCGCGCGCTGCAGGGGAAAGCGCCATTCCGTTAAAACCTGCGCTGGTAACGAGCTGGATGGGCCGGGAGTTCTTCGGGCGATGTTCGATCAATTCGACGGGCATGCAAACAGTCCATTCATGGAAGTTAACGCGTTTAACGGATCGTTAGGGTTAACAGAATATTTCTCGCAGGGAAGACAAGGGGCCTTGGGAGGCCATCGCATCAATGAAGACTTCAGTTCCGATGGCAATGGACATTCGGTCGGGCGCGAACTGGAAGCGCCTCGCCGGCATCGCGATCGTTTTCGCGCTGGCGGCAAGTGCTGCGGGCTGCGCCGGCGGCGTCTCGCGCGAGACGACCGGCTCGGTCTCGCGGAGCGTCGGCAAACCGGTCGACCAGCTCGCGGCAAGCGAACTTCCGGGTGCTGCGGCATCGCTCGGCAGAGCCTATGCGAAAGACACGAGGAACAAGGATGTGGCGTTGCGCTACGCCAACGTCCTGCAGATGCAAGGCAGCCAGGAACAGGCGCTCGCCGTCATGCGCAAGCTGGTCATCGACCTTCCCAAGGATCGGACGGTACTTGCAGCCTACGGCAAGGCACTGGCCGGCATCGGTCAGTTCGAACCGGCACTGGACGCCATACGGCGCGCCCAGACCCCGGAATATCCCGACTGGAAACTGCTGTCGGCCGAAGGCGCCATCCTCGACCAGATCGGCGAGAAGGCGCAGGCGCGCGAACTCTACCGCAAGGCGCTGGACATCAAGCCGAACGAGCCCTCGGTGCTCTCCAATCTTGGCATGTCCTACATTCTGGACGGCGACCTGAAGACAGCCGAGACCTATCTGCGCAACGCCGTCGGGCAGCCGGGCGCCGACAGCCGCGTGCGCCAGAACCTGGCGCTGGTGGTCGGACTGCAGGGCCGCTTCGACGAGGCCGAACAGATCGCCAGCCAGGAACTCTCGCCCCAACAGGCGCAGGCCAACGTCGCCTATCTGCGCGGCATGCTTTCCCAGCAGAACGCCTGGAAGCAGCTCAAGGCCGAGGACAAGAAGAAGGCAGTAGGCAGTCGGCAATAGGCAGTGGGACATTACTGCCGACTGCCTATTCCCTACTGCCCCCTATCGGCTTCCTCGCCACCAGATACGCGTCCACCGGGCGAGCGTTGGCCGGCAGCACCTTGATGCGGCTCGCGATCTTCGCCAGCGCATAGGCAATCGCGATGCTGGCATGCCAGCTCCAGCGATGCGCGACGTAGCGCTCGTTGGGCGGCCTATCGGTGCGGACCGGCAGAAGCCGGTGCAGCCAATAAATGACACCCTGATGCGGCGACGGCGCCAGCGTGCCGGCTTCCACCACGTCGAGGCCGAGTTCGGCGGCAAGCGCCTTGTAGGCGCCGGGATTCCACCACGTCACGTGATGCGGCGGGAGATTGATCGGGAAGTTGGGGATCTCGGTGAGCGGCGACGGATGCAGCGGCGCGGCCAGGATCAACATACCGCCCGGCCTGATCAGCCTGACCATGAGTTCGGCATGCCGGCGCGGATCGGGCACATGCTCGATGACGTGGAAGGCGCTCGCCACGTCGTAGAAGCCCGGCCGCTTGTCCGCATGTTCCTCTAGCGTCTCGCGGATCACCACATCGTCGACGTCAGGCCCCGCATACGGATCGAGGCCGGTGTAATGGGCATGCGGCAGATGGTGGCGAAAAACGCCCGGGCCGCAGCCGACGTCGACCACCTTCGCGCCTGGCGGGATGAACCCGGCGGAGCGCTTGTAGTCGACCCGCGAATGCGAGATGTTGTTCAGCCCCGCATGCACATCCCATTTCTTGTAATAGGTCTCGTAGAAGTCGCCATCGCCGACGATGCGCGGCTCAAAGAACACCAGCCCGGTCGGAGACTCGTAGAGCGTTATCCGGTCGATGCCCTTGAACAGCGGCGAGACGTCGACGCCCTGCCCTATGCGCCAGATCTCCTCGATGGTGCGCGCCGAAACGCCGTGGATGCGCCGCAGCGCCGGCTTGCCGGTGATCGGGCATGGCGGCAACGGTTTGCCGTCCTGGACGACGGCTTGGCTCAGTTCGATTTCAGCCATTCATCCGCCTTTTTGGAGTTCGGCTCGCGGCGTCAGGCCCGACGTTCCCTGACGCTCAAGATGATTTCCCGGTCGGGCCGCGACGTGAGATTGCCGAGCGGTTCGGGCCGGGTTCCGGGCAGCAGCGATAACCGAGTGCGGCTGAGAAGTCCACGCAGGATGACCGCCATCTCGACATTGGCGAAGCGGGCGCCGGGGCAGCCGCGCGCACCCATGCCGAAAGGCATGTAGCTGGTGCGCGCCGGCGCGGCCGTGCTTTCCAGCCAGCGCTGCGGCAGAAAATCGTCCGGGCGCGGCCAGAGTTTTCGGTGCCGGTGCAAGGTCCAGGGCGAGATCACGAAGAAGCTGCCAGCCGGCACCTGTTTCTCGCGAAAAGTGACATCCTGCTCGGTCTCGCGCAGGAAGAAGCCGATCGGCGGGTACAGCCTCAACGCCTCCTTCGCCAGCGAATCGACGACCGCCTCCGGCGCGCTTTCCCGCCATATGCCCTTGCCGTCGGGAGCTTCGCGGACAGCCCGCGCCGCCGCATCCTGCAGCGGCACGCGGCCGGCGAGTTCGAAGCTCAGCCAGGACAGCGTCGAGGCGGTGGTTTCGTGACCGGCGAGAAGCATGACGGCGATCTCGTCGAGCAAAGCCTCGCCGTCGGTCTCACCCGGCGCGAACCGGCCCGCCTCGGCGAGCGCCAGCGCGAAGGGCGCGCTTTCCAGCGCCTGCTCGCCGGTCATCAGCGGCCGTACGAAACGCTCATACATCAGCGTGCGCATCTCGGCGCCGATCCGCTCGATGCCCATTTCCCGGACGATGCGAGCCCGTGCCTTCTCGTCGCGCTTCGCCAGCATGAGCACGAGCGGCGCCGCCTTCTGATGGAAGGCGAAGAACAGCCTGGTGAACCGCACCGATTCTTCGGCGTCGAAGCGGTTGCCGAGCGTGCATTGCGACACGATGTCGACGGTCAGCCGCGACAATTCCTCGCCGATCGGCACCTCATGGTCCGACGCCGCCAGCCAGCGGTCGATATACTCGGCTGTCAGCGCTTCCGCCGTTTCGGCCACATGCGCGTCCGGTATCGTCGCCAGAGACCGCGAGAAGATGCGCCGCGTCTCCTTGACGGACGCGCCGCCCGGCTGGCCGAAAACGCCGCCGCCAATCAGCGGCCGCAGAAGATCGTGCACGACGACACTCTTCGGATACTGGCCTTTCCGATCGAGCATGACCGTCTCAGCGATCTTCGGATCGTTGGCCAGCGCGAGCTTGCGGTATGGCAGGTCCATGATCATCAGCCAGCGCTCCAGCGGCTTTCCGGCGACGAACCGCATCGGATCGGGAAACATGCGGCCGACGAGCCGGCTCGCATAAGGTAGGCGGCCCAGCGTCCAGAAGAGGATTTTCAGGAAGCGGAAAATGGCAGGCGCTCCTTGACCTCGATGGAGTAGGGACCGGCGATGTCATAGACCACATGTCCCCAGGTGACGCGCCGTGTCGATGCCGCGGCGATGAGGACGGCGATGTGGAACAGGTCGACCAGCGGCTGAACGAGCCCAAGCAGCAACTGGACAATCCTTACCGCACGCGGATCGGGCATATCGATCCGTCGCGCGACCTCCCCGACCAGATATTGCTTCAGAACGGCCAGCGCCGCCAGGCCCGCGCCGGCCCAGACGAACGTGCCGACCGTGAGCATCTGATAAAGGACCACCCCCCAAATGACGAGCCGCAGACCAACGCTGAGCACGGCCAGCCGCCACAGCCATGGCCGGTAGATGTGGCCGATCCTGTACTGGCGCACGGCGAAGCGCCAAGCTGACGCTAGGTCCAGCGTAGTCGGAGAGGCGATGAGCAGCGCGCCGCGCGTCAGCGTGCGCAGATTTGCCGCCATCGCATGCTCGGCCAGCGAAAGGTCGTCTGACAAAGTGCGTTCAAGGCTGCCCATCAGATCCATGCTTGTCGCGGCGGACCGCGATATGCCGACGCTTCCCCCCCACACGACACTGGTCGACTCAGAGCCCAGCCGCGGCATCAGTGTCAGGGCGCGGTCGATAGCGGTCACCAGATGGGCGCCGAGCCGATGCCGCGCCACGCGTTGCCAGCGATGGCCGGTGACCAGGTCGGAATGGTCGTCGACCAGCGGGGAGACCAGCGCGCTCAGCCACCAGGATTGCGGAAGAATGTCGTTGTCCATCAGGACGATGGCGTCATCCCTGTTGTCGATGCGTGCGAGCGCGGCCTGCTGGTTGCGGCATTTCTGGGCTTGGTGGGATGCTTCGCCAGCAACCACCATCTCCACCGGAAAACGCGCCAGCGGCGCCACGGCGGCAGCACGGCGATAGGCCGGATCCAGCTCCGACTCGACCGAAATGATCAGCCGGCGCGGTTGCAGCGTTTGGGCGTTGAGCGTGGCGATCAGCGCCTCGAGGCCCGGCGACGCCCCGGTGATCGGCAGGATGACCGTGGCGGCTGCCTGGCGCGCCGAGCGCGGTTTCTGCAGCCGTCTCAGCCGCAGCACGACGCTCGCCGCCGAGATGGCGTTGATCGCGAAGCCGATGAAAACCAGAACGTGAATCCACGGGACGGACATGCGCCCCGTCTAAGCGATGAACAGCCCGAACGGAAGGGAACGGATCAGATTTCGCTTTGGGCTATTCGCTCGACGAGGACTGCTTGTCGCCGAACAGGCCGCGCTGGCTGACCTGGATACCGGCTGGCCCCAGGATGATCGCAAAAAGCACGGGCAGGAAGAAAAGGATCATCGGAACGGTCAGCTTCGGCGGTAGCGCGGCAGCCTTCTTCTCCGCCTCGTTCATGCGAATGTCGCGGCTTTCAGCGGCCAGCACGCGCAACGCATGGGCAACCGGCGTGCCGTAGCGTTCGGCCTGGATCAGCGCCTGGGTTACGGACCTGACCGTCTCTAGGCCGGTGCGGTTGGCGAAATTCTCGAACGCCTGGCGCCGCTCCTGGAGATAGGAAAGCTCGGCATTCGTCAGGATCAATTCCTCGGCGAGTTCGACCGACTGCGCGCCGATCTCGTCGGCGACCCGGCGCATCGCCGCTTCGACCGACATGCCGGACTCCACGCAGATCAGCATCAGGTCGAGCGTATCCGGCCAGGCGCTCTGGATGGACTGCTTGCGCTTGGTCGCGCGGTTGCTGACGTAGAGGACCGGCGCATAGAACCCGGCGTAGCCGACGACCACCGCGACGAACAGCTTGATGAAGACCGGCTGCTCCGGCAATCCACCCAGCAGGAACAGATAGACGAGCGCGGCAGCGAGAAAAACGAAGGGCAGGACGAGGCGGAAGAACAGGAATTTGGTCAGCGGATTCTGGCCGCGGAAACCGGCGACTTTCAGCTTGTTGAGCGTGTTCTCGTCCACCAGCGCACGCCGCAGGTCCAGCCTGTCGACGATGTTGCGCATGCCTACGGACTGCTCCTCGCGCAGGCCCTTGCGGCGCCTGTCGGCCTCGGCGGCGAGACGGGCGCGCTGCTTGGCGCGCAGTTCATCACGCTCCAGCGCGACGGTCTTCATGCGCGCCTTGAGAGGATTGCCGCCGAAGGCGGGCAATATAGTGAAGAAGGTGGCGAATACGGCAATGCCGACCAGAAGCGCCATCAGGAACGATGGATCGGTAAGGGTCTTGGCGACTTGAGCGGTCATATCAGGCCTAGACCTCGAAGTTGATCATCTGGCGCATCACGAAGATGCCGATCGACATCCACAGGCCGGAGACGCCGAGAATGATGTTGCCGGTCGTGGTCGTGAACAGCGGCATGATGTAGCTCGGGCTGGACAGGTAGACGAGAAGGGCGACGATGAACGGCAAGGCGCCGATGATGGCGGCGGATGCCTTGGCTTCCATCGACAGCGCCTGGACCTTGGCCTTCATCTTCTTGCGGTCGCGCAGCACGCGGGAAAGATTGCCGAGCGCTTCCGAGAGGTTGCCGCCGGCCTGGCTCTGGATCTGGATGACGATGCCGAAGAAACCGGCTTCCGGACAAGGCATGCTCTCGGGCATGCGCAACGCCGCATCGGGAATGGACATGCCGATCTGCTGGGATTCGACGATGCGGCGGAACTCGCTTTTGACCGGCTCGGGTGCATCGGTGGCGATCAGGCGGATGCCGTCGTTGAGCGGCAGGCCGGACTTGACGGCGCGCACGATGACGTCGAGCGCATTGGGGAATTCATTGAGGAACGCCTTGACGCGGCGCGCCCTGGCAAAAGACACGAACCAGCGCGGCAGGCCAAGCCCTCCAGCAATGAGCACGCCGGGCAAGATCAGCAGCGGCGCACCCGCCATGAAGGCGGCTGCCGTAAGGAACAGGCCGCAGAGAACGGAATAGAGATAAAACCGCTCCACCGACAGGGTCAGGCCCGCCTGTTTGAGTTGGATGCGCAGCGGTGGTTTCTTGACGTTGTGGTCCAGCGTCATCTGCTTGGCGTCGAGATCCTTCAGCGAATCCTGAAGCGACTTGCGGCGCTTGGCGACCTCCACCTGGCGATCGCGAGACGCCTTGATCACCGCCCGGTCGGTGTCGGCGCGCTTCACCGTGTCGAGGCGCCTGTCGACCGTCTTTTCGGTGGCGATGCGATTGAACAGGAACGCATAGGCGATGGCGCCGGCGCTTAGCCCGGCGAGCACGATGAAAGCCAGTATCGTCGTATCCAAGCCGAACATGATGGCCCTTTCCGGCTATGGTCTGTTGATACTCAGGCCATGACGGCCTGCAAATGGCGCTTTTCTGCGCTTCGGATGCTCATGTACCCGGTCGCACACTGCGCTTCGGTTCTCGAAAAACGCCATTTTCGTCTCGTCCTGGCCTGTATCTCGACAGACCCTAATCCGTCCGCTTTTCCATCGCCTCGAGAGCTGCGGCGAGCCGCTGTTCCTCGCCGAAATACCGGGCGCGGTCCCAGAAGTGAGGGCGGCCGATGCCCGTGGAGACATGTTCGCCGATCAGCTTGCCCGAAGCGTCCTCGCCCTTGAGGTTATAGAGGACCACATCCTGGGTGATGATGACGTCGCCCTCCATGCCGATCACCTCGGTGATATGGGTGATGCGGCGCGAGCCGTCGCGGAGGCGGGCAGCCTGGATGATGACGTCGACGGAGCCGACGATAATGTCGCGCACTGTCTTCTGCGGCAGCGAATAGCCGCCCATGGCGATCATCGCTTCCATGCGGTTCAGGCATTCACGCGGGCTGTTGGAGTGGATCGTCCCCATAGAACCGTCGTGACCGGTGTTCATTGCCTGCAGCAGGTCGAAGACCTCCGGTCCGCGCACCTCGCCGACGATGATGCGCTCTGGGCGCATGCGCAGGCAGTTCTTGACCAGGTCGCGCATGGTGATCTCGCCTTCGCCCTCGAGATTGGGCGGGCGGGTTTCGAGGCGCACGACATGCGGCTGCTGCAGTTGCAACTCCGCCGAGTCCTCGCAGGTGATGACGCGCTCGTCGCGGTCGATGTAGTTGGTCAGGCAGTTGAGCAGCGTCGTCTTGCCGGAGCCGGTGCCGCCCGAGATCACGACGTTGCAGCGGACGCGGGCGATGATCTTGAGGATTTCCGCGCCATGCGGCGAGATCGCGCCGAACTTGACCAGTTGGTCGAGCTTCAGCTTGTCCTTCTTGAACTTGCGGATCGTAAGAGTCGTGCCGTCGATCGACAGCGGCGGCGCGATGACGTTGACACGCGAACCGTCGGGAAGGCGCGCGTCGCAGATGGGTGAGGATTCGTCGACGCGCCGGCCGACCTGGCTGACGATGCGCTGGCAGATGTTGAGAAGCTGCTGATTGTCGCGAAAGCGTATGCCGGTCTGCTCGACCTTGCCGTTCACTTCGATATAGACCTGCCTGGCGCCGTTGACCATGATGTCGGCGATGTCGTCGCGGGCAAGCAGCGGCTCGAGCGGCCCGAAACCCAGAACGTCGTTGCAGATGTCCTCGAGCAATTCTTCCTGCTCGGCGATCGACATCACGAAATTCTTGATGGCGATGATGTCGTTGACGATGTCGCGGATCTCTTCCCGCGCGCTTTCGGGATCGAGCTTCGCAAGCTGCGACAGGTCGATCGTATCGATCAGCGCGGAGAACACCTGGGACTTGGTGTCGTAATAAGTCTCGCTCTTTTCCCGCTGCGCCCTGCGCGGCTCCACGGGCGGCGGAACTTCGATACGCCGGGGAGGCGGAGCGGCCGGCACGACCGGCTTCGCGTCCGCCTGGCGAGGGGGCAAAGTCGCCGTATCGCCAGCCGGTGCAGGCGCACCCATCGGCGCGGGAGAGCGGAACTCGGTCTTGCCCCGGATTCCGTCGTCATTGCCTCGTCTACCAAACATGATCTTCTGCCGTTTTGCGCGTCGGAAGGATTACTTTTTCTTCTTCAGCTTGAGTTTTCCGAGGATGCCGGAGATGCCCGGTTTGGCCTTCGCCTTGATCTCGGCGCGGCCGGTCAGCACATGCGCGATTTCGTTGACCGCCTGGACGGTCGGATGCTTGGCATCCATCTCGCCGAGCATGCGGCCGTTGTTGCCGGCATTGCCGAAAAGCTGCGGGTCGAAGGGGATGACGCTGATCGGCGTGATGCCCAGCGGATCGGAGAAGTCGGCGACCGAAATCTCGGTCCGCTTGGGTACGCCTGACTGATTGATGATCAATTTCGGCGGCGCATCGTTTGGCCGCGTCCTCTTCAGCATGTCGACGAGGTTCTTGGTGTTGCGCAGACTGGCGAGTTCCGGCGTCGCGGTGATGACGATCTCGTCGGCTTGCAAGAGCGTCTGCTTGCTCCATCCTGTCCAGACATGCGGCAGGTCCAGCACCAGGAGCGGGGCGCTGCGCTGCGCTGTCTCGATGATCTGCGAGAAGGCGTCGGCATCGAAGTCGTAGACCCTGTCCAGCGTCGAGGGCGCCGCGAGGAGCGAGAGGCGCTCCGCGCATTGCGCGAGCAGACGGTCGAGATAGACCTCGTCGATGCGTTCGGGCGAGAAGACCGCCTCGGCCATGCCCTGTGCGGGATCCTGGTCGAAATTGATGTTGGCGGTACCGAAGGCGAGATCAAAATCCGCCACGACGACTTCGGAGCTGAAAAGGTTGGACATGGCCCACGCGACATTGTGGGCGATCGTCGAGGAGCCGACGCCGCCCTTGGCGCCGACGAAGGCGATCGAGCGACCGATCGGGTCGGCCTCGGGATCGACGAAGATGTGCGTGATGACGCCGACGATGTCGGCCAGCGAGATCGGCGCGACCATGTATTCCGAGACGCCGGCCTTGATCAGGTCGCGATAGAGCGCGACGTCGTTGTAGTGGCCGATGACCACCACCTTCGTGCTCGGATCGCAAAGTTCGGCAAGCTCGCCAAGGCTTTCGAGCAACTGACGCGGCTCGCTGCGCGATTCGACGATGATCAGATTTGGCGTCGGCGCGTTCTGGTAGAATTCGACGGCGGTGGGAATGCCGCCCATATGGATCTTCAGATGCGCCTTGGCCATGCGCCGGTCCTCGCCGGCGCGCTCGATCGGCACCGCGATGCCGTCCGTCTCGCAGAAGGCCTGGATCGAGATGCGCGGCACCGGACGCAAGGCGTACATGGCAGAAGCGTCGCGGTCCGCTGAACGCTCCACATCGAGAGCGGAATCGTAGGCCAGATTGCTCATATGGATGCCCCCTTGCGGCCCAATCCTCAGTAATCGACTTCGCGAACGGCACTATCGACCCAGACCGGCGCGTTGCGGTAGGCGTCGATGACGTTGCTGCGGCGCTCCGCATCGATCTCGGACTGCTTGCGCGGACCGAGTAGGTCGGCGGGGTTCTCAAGCTGGGCGGCGAGGTTGTTCTGATAGGAACAGCCGAAATCCGCGTAGTGCTTGTTCTGATTGGTCTCGGCGATATCCTCCGGCCAGCGCCCGCATTTGTTGGTCTGCGCCTTGATCGCGCTATAGGTCACCCGGACCGGCGCGGACACGTCGGGGGAGGTGGCCTGATAGGAAGAGACCGCGATGCGGCTTGCGGGGACGCCGTACTTCTTGGCGAAATGCGCGAAGTCGGCGCCTGCCTGGGCGGCGGCGGCCTGGTTGTAGGAGCCGACCGGCACCAGAATGTTGAGGACCGGAGCGGCGTTACGGTCGTAGTCGCTGAGGAAACCCCCAAGCGCCGTGCGCTGCATCTTGGTCATGCCGCGCTCGCTGGCGCCGACCGGCAGGTCGATGACCTGCTCCTTCTCGGCGATGAAGATCGGATGATTGGTCCGGTAATCGTCCGGCACCGCTCCCACCGTCACGCTGTCGGTCCTTGTCGCGCAGCCGGTCATCAGCGCCAATGCGAACGCGGTGCTCACCGCCAGCATCGGCCTTCGCAGTGTGCTGGCTCCGGGACGCATCGAGGCCGGTCTGAATTCGCAGGTCTTGTCGATCATGGCCCGTTTCCCGATCATTTGTAGATGAACCCGACCATGCCGTGGTACTGGCCGTTCGGTCTGTCCGTCTTCATGGTTCCGTAGACGCGGTTGACGCGGCCGAGGAACATGCCCGCGCCGTCGCTGGCGGGGTTGAAATTGTCGTCCGGCTTGGAAAGCGCGGAGCGCGCCACCGGCTTGCTCAGATAGGGCGTGATGATGATCACCAGTTCGGACTCGTTGCGCACGAAGTCGCGGCTGCGGAACAGCGTGCCCAGCACCGGTATCTTGGAAAGGCCCGGTACCCCCTGGATCGCCTGACGGACGTCGTCGCGGACCAGGCCGGCGATCATCATCGAGCCGCCGGAAGGCAATTCAACGGTGGTGTCAGCCAGGCGCTTGCGGATCGACAGCATGTTCGTGCCCTGCAAGTTGGCTCGTGGCTCGAAAATTCCGCCGAGCAGGCCCGGACTTTTGCGGGGAGGGCCTCCCTCAAACACCACGGATCCTTCCGTGGTCGGCTCCGAAACCGAAGTCCTCACCTTCAGGCTGATGCGGCCGGGAGAAAGCACGACCGGAATGAACTCCAGTCCGATGCCGTATTCCAGCTTCTCGACCGTGTAGGTGATCTGACCGGTCTTGTTGTCGTCTGAGACAGCGCTGTTGCGCCCGGTGACCAGGTTGAACTCGCCGCCGACCTTGAACGTCGCCTTCTCGCCGGACACCGCCGTCAGCGTCGGCTCGGCCAGCGTCTTCATGATGCCGGCCTGCTCCATGGCGTTGACATAACCGTCGATCACCGAGCTTCCGAAGGCGAGGCCAGTGGCCGACAGCGGCTTGCCCAGGCCGAATGACGATTCGGCGATGGCGCCCCAGCTTATGCCGTTGGAATCGCCGCCGGCGATAAGGTTCACGCCGAGCTGCTTGAAAACCGTGCGGCTGACCTCGGCGACTGTCACCTTGAGCGTGACCTGATCCTCGCCGATGATCTGCAGCAGGTTGACGATCTGGCTGACCCGGCGTTCCTGGTCTGGATTGTCGATGGCGACGCCACTGTCGCTCGATCCGCCGGAAGCGGTCTGCGAATATTGACCCGTGGTCGCCTCGCCGCCGGTCACGAAGATGTTTGCGAGATCGGCGGCGCGTTTGGAATCGAGCGGCGTCTCGACGGTGCCCGTCAGAACCACGTTGTCGTTCAGCAGTTCGACCGTGACGTCGGAGGTCGGGATGAAACGCTTGATGTAATCCTCGAGACCGGCGACGTCGCGTTCGATCTGGAGGTCCAGGCTGGCGATCTGCTCGCCGTTGGGTCCGAACACGAAGATGTTCGTCTCGCCCACGGCCTTGCCGAAGAGATAGATGCGGCGCGCAGTGCGGGTCACGGCATCGGCGACGGCGGGATTGGCGACCAATATGTCATAGGCGTCCGTCGGCAGATCGATGACGATCGACTTGTTCAGCCCGAGGTTGATGCGCTGGCTGTCGCGCTGGGTGGGTCCCACCGAAACGAGGTTCGAAGCGGCGGTCGCAGTGCCGACGCCCGGCAGGCTGGTACCCGCCATCAGGACGGCGCAGGCTGCCGCTACCGAGGTGGCTTTCTTCAGCATCGTCATGGGAACACCGCGTCCGGCCGCTTTGGCCATCGGCTCCATCTCTGAGTTCATTTCCTTGCTCCCACTTCGGAAACTTCACCGGATTTGATGAGGCGCACGGTTCCACGCTTGCCGTTACCCGAGACGAGATAGTCGGCTTCGTTGGTGGGCGGCACCTGCGCATCCGCGACCGAGCGGAGCGCCAGCGTCAGCCTGTCCGCCATCTGCTGGGCGACCGTGATGATCTCAGCCTGCTGCGGCGTGAGTTCCAGCGTGGCTGTGTCGCCGACCTTGACCTTCTTGCCTTCCTCGTCCTCCTGGATGGTCTGGTCGATCGCCAGAACCTTGATGTTCTGCAGGATCGTTTCGGTGATGAAACCCGTCGCCGATCCGGCTTCGGCGCGCCGCGTCATGATGACATCGACATAGTCGTTCGGCAGGATGAAGCCGCCGGCCGAGGTGTCCGCAGCGATCTGCGTCGCAATCGCCCTGTAGCCGGACGGCAGGATCGAGGACATGAAGCTCTGGCCCTCACCGACCAGCTTGGAGCGGCGCAGCGGTTCGCCGGCATACATCCGCTCCCGGGCAATGGCGGTCTTGAGTTCGTCGAGCGCGTTCGGCTCGGCCTCGCGGGTGATGAACTTGTCGTTTATCCCTTCCGACGGCCATTCCTGCCAGGACAGTTGGTCGCCGACACTCGCTCCCATCGGCACGTCGCCGGAGACGACCAGAACCTCGCCCAGCGCGACGGCCGGCTGCGATGGTCCCTGATCGACGACGATCTGCGCCGGCGGCGGTGCCGTCATGTTCTTGGCGACGTATCCTGCACCACCTGCCGCGGCCACAGCCACGCCCAGAATGATCAGCCGCGATGCAGCCATCTGTTCGAACCCCGCAATTCTTCAAGCCAAGGCGGAACTTGCAGCGGCAATCGTCAAATTACGGTTAACGGTGTGCGAACGTTTATGATTAATTTTAAGTTTCTTTAAATGCCGGACAACGAAATCTGCAAACCACAAATGGCGGCCGGGGGCCGCCATCATCTTTCGCTGTATTCTGCAAATGCTATTTCAATTGCCTGCGAGTTGCCCGAGAGCCCACACCATCAGGGGTGAGGCAGGGTAGGCCAACAGGCCGCCAGCCCCCAGCGCTATACCGTAGGGAACCCCCTTCTGGGCATCCGTGAAATTCCTGAGGAAGAGGTTATGGCCTGTATAGACGGATAGCGCGGATGCGCGGAAGCTCAGGATGGCAATCGTCAACACTCCGCCGATGAAGGCGGAAATCACCAGATACTGAACGAGCTGGACGCTCATTCCCATGTAGAGAGCGGTCGCCGCGAGAAGCTTGGCGTCACCGCCGCCCATGCCGCCCAGCGCGAAAAGCGCGAAGGTCACCAGCAAGACCGTGAACATCGCCGCGAAATGCCAGGCATAGGTCGTCCAGTCCATACCCGTCAGGGGAGCGACGACGGCGAAAGTCGCGACAAGGACGATCGCCACACGATTGGCGATGGTCATCGACAACATGTCCGATATGGCCGCGAACGCCATGCAGAACGGGAACACGACGAATATCAAGGCTTCAACCATGGTTCTCGTGACTTTCGATCCAAGGCGATTTCGGAGATCCGGACAACGCTAACCGCCGCTCTGTCTCAACGGCAAAGGCCGCTCCACACGGAGCGGCCCTCGCTGACATATAGCAACGCCGTCAGACAGGCTCGGCAGAGCTTAGTTCGCCTTGGTCAGTTCACCGGAAATCTTGAGGAACTTCTCGTTCAGGGTGTTGCCGAGGGTGCCGGCGCCGACGATGATGGCCAGAGCGATGAGGGCGGCGATCAGACCATATTCGATGGCGGTCGCGCCGGATTCGTTCTTCACAAAGCGGGAAAAAAGCTTCGACATCTAAGAGATCCTTCAATCCACGTGTTACAGCACTTCCGTCAACTTTTCTCGGGGTTGATCGGATGGTCGCAATCTACGGGGAAGCTCTTTCAATGCGCTTAATAAACAGCCTTACCGAATTGTTTCGCCAGGCCCCCAGCTTGTGTGGTAAACCCCGAACTAAATAAAGAATTGTAGTAAAATTCGAACTACCCAAATTCCTGCAAACATTTCAACCATGCAGCCGGCGCGGACCGGCCACGTGAGAATGCTGTCTTCCGTGTCCACTTCCGGCACTTAACGCTTGGTTCACCAATATCGTTCATTTTCAGTTGAGAACCTGCACCGCCCGGAGAACCTTATGGCCGCCCTGAAGATTTCGCTGAAGATGCTCGGCCTGATGGGAACAGTAGTCACGGCCGCCGTGATGCCGGCGCAGGCTGATGGCGGCATAGAGGTCGTGATGAACCAGGCCAAGATCGTGAAACTGGCACGAGCGGCGGACACCATCGTGGTCGGCAATCCCAATATCGCCGACGCCTCCGTGCAGGATTCGACCACCATCGTGCTGACGGGCAAGGGATTCGGCGTGACCAACCTTGTCGTGCTCGATGCCGAGGGCACGCCGATCGTCGACGAGCAGATCACAGTGGCACGTCAGACGGCCTCGTCCTTGCGCATATACAGGCGCGCGGAGATACAGACGCTCTCCTGCACGCCGTTCTGCGAGAGTTCCTATAAATCCGACGCGGAACGCACGTCGGAAGCGGAGACGAACGCCTCGCAATAAGCGAGGATGGCTGCGCCGGCAGCGCCCGCCCGAAACCGTCTTTTGCAACATGAATACGGCCGCGCCCCTGGTTACGCGGCCGTAAATCTATCCAAACCGATTTTAACAATCGGCAAAACCGGACCGCAATGGTTTCGCGCTAAAGTCTCGGACGATGAAAAGCGTATGGGCAAAAAAGCGATGAGCGCCGTTCCGCAGCACAACAGCCTCCGCAAGAGGGGCCTGTTCGCAGGGTTGCTCCGGCGATTCATCGTAGACGCAAGAGGTGTAACCGCGATCGAATTCGCGGTGTTGGCATTGCCCTTCTCGCTGATGCTCTTCGTCATTCTTGAAAGCTGTATTTCCTTCGCCGGATCGCAGGTTCTGGCCAACGCAGCGGACGACATCGCGCGGCGGATGAGAACCGGCCAGGAAAAAACCATGGACAAGGAAAAACTTCAGAACCTTGTCTGCGCAGAGATCAAGATTATTGTCGCGAACGATTGCCCTGGGCTTTACGTAGATTTGCGTACTTTCACGACTTTTTCCGGAGCAACCACTGTCAAAAAATATATGCTGTCCGATGACCTTGACAATAACGACTTCAGGGTTGAACTCGGCGGGCCACAGACTATAAATATGCTCCGTCTTTATTACAAATGGCCTATTTTCACCGACAATATAATTGGACTCCTGCAAAATGGCAAAGAAGGCAAGACGGTGCATTTCGCCGCCGTCATTTGGAGGAATGAGCCCTTCAACAACTGATTTCTTTTCACGAGGCTTTTGCCGTGAAACTGGATGAGCGAACGAAGACGGTGAATATGCGCAAAATGATACGCCGGCCTGCGTTGGATCTGTTCCGCGCATTCACGGGGCTGCTGTCGGACAAAGGTGGTGTCGGCGCCGTGGAATTCGCGATGATAGCGCCGATCATGTTCATCATGTATTTCGTGACGATCGAGGCTTCGCAGGCCATCACGACCAACAAGAAGGTCGGGCGCATCGCCAGCATGGTTGCCGACCTTGTCACCCAGCAGGACAGGATCACCGGCGCCGAGGCCGATGCAATCATGCAGATCGGCCAATCGATCATCCAGCCATATTCTCGCAGCAAGCCGACCATCACCATAACGGCGATCGAGATCACGGCAGCTAATCCCACGTCTCAAGTCAGGGTTGCGTGGTCGCGCAGGCGGGCCGGCGAGAACTGCCCGACCCCTCCGGAGGCGCCTAAGGTGGGCGACCCTGCCACCATCCCGGCAGCGCTGAACATTCCCGGCACATTCCTGATCCGGGTGGAGAGCGACATGTGCTACAAGCCGATGATCTTCTGGCAGAAGAGCCAGCAGGAGGCTTTGGGTTTCGCCGCGGCTTTCAATAACATCCCGATGAACGAGACTTACTACAACCGCCCGCGCATGAGTCCGGACATTCCTTGCACCGGCTGCTGACCTCCAGGCGCGGCCGGTAGACACGGGCGGCGCGCGCACGCGGCAGCGGTGATTCAGTACCCCGCCTGCCTGTCTACAAGCTCGCGCAGCGGCTCGCCGCGGTCGTGCGCGTCCATCTGCGCGAGCATCGGCGGCACGAGGAAATTCGGGTCGGATGTCGCAGCCGCATGCGGCGTCACGAACACTTTCGGATGGCCCCACAGCGGGCTGGTCTTCGGCAGCGGCTCGACCTCGAATACATCGAGGCTTGCCTCCTTCAAGGTCCCGTCGTCCAGCGCGCGCAGGATGTCGTCGTCCTTCTGCAGCTTGCCCCGTCCAGCATTGATCAGGACGGCGCCACCGAGGCCGTTGCGCCTGCGCAATTCCTTCAGCAGGCCGTAGTCGACGATGCCCCTGGTCGCGGCGGTCAGCGGCAGCAGCACGACCAGTATGTCGGTCGCATTCAGGAACGACCGAAGCCCGGCATTGCCGGCGAAGGTCGCCACGCCGTCCATCGGACGCTCCGAGCGGCTCCAGCCATTGATGCGAAATCCCAGGCCGAGAAGAGCCCGTGCGGCGGCGCGCCCGAGGCTGCCGAACCCCATGATGCCGACCGATATGTCGTTGGCGGTGCGCTGCGGCGGCTCGCGCCAGATCTTCTTCTTCTGCTGAGCTTGATAGAGCATGCCGAAGCGATGATGATCGAGTACGCGCCAGACGACGTATTCCGTCATGTGCTGCGCCAGGTTCTCGTCGACGACGCGGACGATCGGCACGTCGGGTACCGTTCGATCCGCGAGGATATGGTCGACACCGGCGCCGATGGAGAAGATCGCCTTCAGATTGGGAAGGCTGGAGAGGATATTCGCCGGCTGCTTCCACACGACCGCATAGGTGATCGAGGGATCGGCCGGGCCGTCAGGCTCCAACACGACATCCCGGCGCGCCGACAACAGTTCGCGCCATCGCTGCGGGTTAAAACCCGTCACCGAGAGCAGCACCTTGCCCTTTTCCATTCGGCTCCTCCTCCTGCCGGACCCGATTAGTATCCAACAGGGATGTCGCGCAAGAGCGCAATCGGGCGGAACTGATTGAAGTCACTCACTGACGATGCCGGTGGGTGCGGTCTCGATGCGGAAGGCGGCGGAGATTAGCGCACGGGTATAATCCGTCTGCGGACGCTCGAATATCTCGACTGCCGGGCCATGCTCGACGATCCGACCGTTGCGCATGACGATCACCTCGTTGGCGAGCGCCCTGATGACCTTCAGATCGTGGCTGATGAACAGGTAGGCGAGGTTGTGTTTGGCCTGAAGGGCCCGGAGCAGGTCCACCACCTGCGCCTGCACGCTCATGTCCAGAGCCGAGGTCGGCTCGTCGAGCATGACGAAGCGCGGATTGAGCACCATGGCGCGGGCAATCGCGATGCGCTGGCGCTGGCCGCCGGAGAATTCGTGCGGATAGCGGAAGCGGGTTTCGGGATCGAGGCCCACTTCCTTGAGCACGTCGACCACGCGGGTGTCCCTGGCGTCGGCGGAGAGGGCCGGCTCGTGGATCGTCAGCCCTTCCTCGATGATCTCCGACACCGCCATTCGTGGGCTGAGCGAACCGAAGGGATCCTGGAAGACGATTTGCAACTCGCGCCGCAGTGGCCGCATCGACTTGAAAGACAGCTTGTCGATTTCCTGGCCGTTGAAGTTGATCGTGCCGGTGGACGAGATCATGCGGGCCAGCGCCAGCCCCAGCGTGGTCTTGCCCGACCCCGATTCGCCGACCACGCCCAGGGTCTGGCCGGCGCGGACGGTGACGTCGATGCCATCGACCGCCTTCACATGGTCGACCGTGTTGCGGAAAAACCCCTGCTTGATCGGGAACCAGACCTTTATGTCCTCGCCGGTCATCACCGCCTTGGCGGCGAGATCGGCCACCGGCGGCTTGCCTTTGGGCTCAGCGGCAAGCAGATGCCTGGTATAGGCATGCTGCGGATTGGCGAAGATTTCCTGCGTCGGGCCGTGCTCGACGATCTTGCCCTTGGTCATGACACAGACTCGGTCGGCGATCTTGCGGACAATGCCGAGGTCATGCGTGATGAACAGCATCGACATGCCGTTCTTCTGTTTCAATTCCGCCAGCAGTTCGAGGATCTGCGCCTGCACCGTGACGTCCAACGCGGTGGTCGGCTCATCAGCGACCAGCAGTGCCGGCTCGTTGGCCAGCGCCATGGCAATCATGACGCGCTGGCGCTGTCCGCCGGATAGCTGGTGCGGATAGGCGTCCAGGCGCTTTTCGGGGTCGCGGATACCGACCTCGTGCAGAAGTTCGAGCGTGCGGGCGCGAGCGGCGCGGTTGGACATCCCCTTGTGGAGCTGCAGGATCTCGACGATCTGCTGCTCGATCGTATGCAGCGGATTGAGCGAGGTCATCGGCTCCTGGAAGATCATGGTGATCTTGTTGCCGCGAACCCGGCGCAACTCCTTTTCGCTCAGCGCCAGCAGATCCTGATCGCCGAACAGGATCTGACCGGAAGGATGGCTCGCCATCGGATATTGCAGCAGCTTCAGGATCGACAGCGCCGAAACCGACTTGCCGGAACCGGACTCGCCGACCAGCGCCACCGTCTCGCCCTTGCCGATGTCGAAGGAGATGTGGTCGACCGCCGTGGTGACCTTGCCGCCTTGAGTAAACGCAACCGACAGATCGCGCACGGAAAGCAGGGGAGCGCCGCTCACTTGAACGTCTTTCGCGGGTCGAAGGCATCGCGCGTCGCCTCGCCGATGAAGATCAGCAGCGACAGCATGATGGCGATGACGAAGAAGCCGGAGAAGCCCAGCCAGGGGGCGTTCAGATTGCTCTGACCCTGCTTCAGCAATTCGCCCAGCGAAGCGGAACCGGGCGGCAGGCCGAAGCCGAGGAAATCGAGCGAGGTGAGCGTGGATATCGAGCCGTTCAGGATGAACGGCAGGAAGGTCAGCGTCGCCACCATGGCGTTCGGCAACAGGTGCCGCAGGATGATCGTCCGGTCGGGGACACCCAGTGCGCGCGACGCGTTGACATATTCGAAATTGCGGGCGCGCAGGAACTCGGCCCGGACCACGCCGACCAGCGAGACCCAGGAAAAGACCAGCATCAATCCAAGCAATATCCAGAAACCCGGCGGCAGGATCGCGGAAATGATGAGCAGCAGGTAGAGAACCGGTATTGCCGACCAGATTTCGATAAAGCGCTGGAACAGCAGATCGGTCCAGCCGCCGAAATAGCCCTGGACCGCGCCGGCCGAGACACCCATGAGCGACGAGCCGGCCGTCAGGATCAGCCCGAACAGCACGGAGATGCGAAAACCGTAGATAACGCGCGAGAACACGTCGCGCGCCTGGTCGTCGGTGCCCAGCCAGTTCCAGTTGCCGATCGTGCAGTTCTCGTCGTCCACCCCTTGCGGATAGCGTGAGCAACGCTCCTCCTTCGAGTACAGCCACGACGGTTTCGCGGGTGCGGCCTGTGGAATCTCATTGTTCACGGTGCCGTAGGAGTAGCGGATCGGCGGCCAGATCATCCAGCCATTGGCTCTGATCTCATCCTGGATGACCGGATCGCGGTAGTCGGTGACGGCATAAAAGCCGCCGAATTTCTCCTCCGGATAGGCCACGAGAACTGGAAAGAGGATTTCGCCCTTGTAGGAAGCAAGGATCGGCTTGTCGTTGGCGATAAATTCGGCGCCCAGCGACAGCACGAAGAGCACAAGGAATATCCACAACGACCAGTAGCCGCGGCGGTTGGCCTTGAAGTTGTCCCAGCGCCGGCGGTTGAGCGGCGACAGCCATGGCCTCGCCGAGCGCTCGCGGATCGCTTCCACTTCCGTCTTGATCTGGATGTCGGTCATCAGACTTCCCGCCGTTCGAAATCGATGCGCGGGTCGATCCAGGTGTAGGTGAGATCCGAGATGAGGCCGATGAACAGGCCAATCAGCGAAGTGATGTAGAGATTGGCGAAGACCACGGGATAATCGCGCTGGATGACGGAGACGAAGCCGAGCCGGCCGAGCCCGTCCAGCGAGAAGATGTTCTCGATCAGCAGCGAGCCGGTGAAGAACACCGAAATGAAGGCGCCGGGGAAACCTGCGACGACGATCAGCATGGCGTTGCGGAACACATGGCCATAAAGCACCTGCCGTTCGGACAGGCCCTTGGCCCGGGCGGTGACGACATATTGCTTGCGAATTTCGTCGAGGAAGGAGTTCTTGGTCAGCAATGTCGCGGTGGCGAAGGCCGACAGCACCATCGCCGTCAGCGGCAGAGTGAGGTGCCAGAAATAGTCGAGGATGCGGTCCGGCCAGGAGAGCTGGTCCCAATTGTCGGAGGTCAAGCCGCGCAGCGGGAACCAGTCCCAGAACGAACCGCCGGCAAACAGCACCATCAGCAGGATGCCGAACAGGAAGCCCGGAATCGCATAGCCGATAATCACAACGCCGCTGGTCCAGGTGTCGAAGGCCGATCCGTCCTTCACCGCCTTGCGGATGCCGAGCGGGATGGAGATCAGGTAGGACAGCAGCGTGATCCACAGGCCCAGCGAGATCGACACCGGCATCTTCTCGACGATCAGTTCCAGCACCCCGATGTCGCGAAAATAGCTCTCGCCGAAGTCGAAGCGGATGTAATTCCACAGCATCAGGCCGAAGCGCTCCAGCGGCGGCTTGTCGAAGCCGAACTGCTTTTCCAGCTTCTTGATGAATTCCGGATCGAGGCCCTGCGCGCCGCGGTATTTCGACGAAGCCTCGCCCCCGGCGTCGAAATTGTTGTTGCCGCCCAGGTCGCTGCCGCCACCCGACAGGCGGTCGGATGCGTCGCCGCCCTGTCCCGTCAGCTTGGCGATGACCTGTTCAACCGGGCCGCCGGGCGCGAACTGGATGACGGCAAACGAAATCGCCATGATGCCGAACAATGTCGGGATCATCAGCAGGATGCGGCGGAGAATATAGGCGCCCATCAGGTCGAGCCTGCTTTCCTTGCTGCCCAGCTAGGCGCAGCATAGCCCACGAATGGGTCGCTCGCCGGGTTTGCCCATTCGGATAAAATCTCAGGCTTTCCCAATCGCCGCCGCCTTGTCCTTGTCGAACCACCACATCGCCTCGACGGGAAAACCGTAATCCGGCTTCGGCTCCTTGAAGCCGAACATGTCCCAGAAGGCGGCGCGGTGATTCGCCGAATACCAGCATGGAATCCAGTCCTGCCGCGCGCGCAAGGCCCGGTCGAGCGCCCGCATGGCGACAATGAGACTTTTCCGGTCGGCGGCCTTGCCAACGGCCGCTAGCAAGGCGTCCACTGCCGGATCCGCCGTGCCTGTGAGGTTGCGCGAGCCTGCCAGCTTCGCGGACCGGGAATGGAACGTCGTAGCCAAGCCGTCCTCGGTAGGCGTGGCGTCCCAGGACACAGCCATCATCACCAGATCGAAGTCGAAGTCGGCTTGGCGCGCCTGCATCTGCGCCGCGTCCACCACCCGCATCGACGCGTCGATGCCGATGGCCTTCAGGTTCTCGACCCAAGGAGCGATGATGCGCAGGAGGCTGTCGTCGTCGTCGAGAAACTCGATGGTCAGCCGCTCACCCTTGCCATCGACCAAAACGCCGCCCTCGCGCTTCCAGCCGGCTTCAGCGAGCAGCTTCGAGGCGGCGCCGAGCAGCCTGCGGTCACGTCCCGACCCGTTGGAGACCGGCTGCATCGCGGCTTCACCGAAAACTTCGGGCGGAAGCTGCTCGCGCAGCGGTTCAAGCAGCGCCAATTCCTCCGAAGAAGGCTGGCCGGAGGCCTTGTAATCCGAGGTCTCGAAGCAGGACTGCGAGCGCTCGTAGGAACCATAGAACAGGTTGCGCTTCGTCCATTCGAAGTCGAAGCACATGGTGATCGCCCGGCGGACCCGCACATCCTGGAATCGCTCGCGGCGGGTGTTGATCGCGATCGCCTGCATGGAAGGCCGCTTCTCGTCCGGAAATTCCCGCCTGACAACCCGACCCTGTGCGATTGCGGGAAAGTCGTAGTCGGTCGCCCACACACGCGCCGTGAACTCCTGCCGGTAGAGAACGTCACCCTTCTTGAAGGCTTCGAACCCCGCCTGCCTGTTAAGATAAAAGTCGATGCGGATGCGGTCGAAGTTGTAGACCCCGCGATTGACCGGCAGATCCTTGCCCCAATAATCGGCCACCCGCTCGTATTCGATCGTCTGCCCCGGCGAGACGCGGCCGACCCTGTAAGGACCCGAACCCAGCGGCGGCTTGAGATCGCCGCCCTCGAAGCTGTTTTCGGTGTAGTAGGCTTTCGACAGGATGGGAAAGATCACCGCGTCGAGGATCGTGCGTTCCGAGTGCTTGCCGGAAAAGCTGAGCCTCAGGCGATGCCGGTCGAGCGCCACGGCTTCGGTCATTTCGGTGAGCACAAGCAGCAGGCTGGGGTGTCCGTCCTCCTTGAACAGCTTGTAGGTGAAGGCCGCGTCCTCGGCCGTAAGCGGCGAGCCGTCGTGAAAGCGCGCTTCGGGCCGCAGCAAGAATTCGAAGCTTTTGCGGTCCTCGGAGATGACGACGCTTTCGGCAAGCAGGCCGTAGACGGCGTCCGGCTCGTCCAACGCCGTCGTCGACTTGTTGGTCATCAGCGAATCGAAGCACATCTCCATACGCGGCGGCGCGTCGCCCCGCGCCACAAAACTGTTCAGCGTGTTGAAGGTCTGCGGATTCTGGTTGTACAGCCAGTTCGGCACGGAGAAGCTGAACAGGCCACCTTTCGGCGCATCCGGATTGACGTAGTCGAAGTGCTTGAAATCAGCCGGATATTTCAGGTCGCCGAAAGCGGAGAGGCCGTGCAGCGGGGTGCTCGTCGGGCTTGCCGCGAAGATTTTCTTCGGCAGCAAGGGAATTGCGAGCGCCGCACCGGCGCCAGCCAGGAACCCGCGGCGGGAAGCGCGCATCAGTTCACGCCCTTGTACTTCGCCGCCAGCGCCTTTTCCTTTTCCGGATCGATCCACCAGGACTCGATGTCCGGGCCGACATAGGTCGGCTGCTTCTCCGGGATGCCGAACTTGTTCCAATAGGCCAGCCAGACGACCGGACGCGTGTATTGCGGAACGACGTAGAAGTTCCACAGCAGCACGCGATCGAGCGCGTTGGATGCGGCAACCAGATCTTCCCGATCGGTCGCGAAGATCACCTTGTCCACCAGCGCATCAACGACCGGGTTCTTGATACCGGAGAGATTGCGCGAGCCGGGCGTGTCCGCGGCCTTCGTCGACCAGAAGTCGCGCTGCTCATTGCCGGGCGACTCCGACTGCGCAAGCACCGACGTCAACATGTCGAAATCGAAATTGTTGACGCGCTCGACATATTGGTTCGGATCGACGATCCGCAGCGTCGCGGTCACGCCGACCTTCTTCAGCATGTTGATGTAGGGATTGGCGATCACGCCATCCGTCTCGTCATTGCCGAGAATCTCGATGGTGAACGGCTTGCCGGTCTTTTCGTTGACCATCTTGCCGCCTTGGATCTTCCAGCCGGCTTCGGCGAAAAGCCTGACGACCTCCCTCAGAATCGCGCGCTCCTGTTGCGGTGGGCTTACAGGCACCGGTTGGGGCCGGTCGTCAGGCTGCGCTTTCGGCTGCTCATAGACCGGCAGCCTGTATTCGGTGGTGAACACTTCGGGCGGCAGCTGGTCCTTGTACTGGTTCAGGATCTCCAGTTCTTTGCCCTTCGGCAAGCCGCTCGACGCAAGCTCGCTGCCGGTGAAATAGCTGCTGACGCGTGTGTTGAAACCGAAAAAGATGGTCCGGTTCATCGTCTCGAAGTCGAAGGCATAGGTCAGCGCCTCGCGCACTTTCCGGTCCTGGAACAGGGGCCGGCGCGTGTTCATCACGAAACCCTGCATCGACGCCCGTGCCGTCGCCTTGAATTCCTGCTTGATGACATCGCCGGCATTGAACGCCGGGAAATTGTAGAAGGTCGCCCAGTACCGCGAGCTGGCCTCCGGATGGATGTCCTCGAAGCCACCCTTGGTGAAGGCCTGCCAGGCGGCAGTCCTGTCCTGGATATAGATGTATTTGCGCGTGTCGAAATTCTCACGCCCGACCTTCACCGGCACCTTCGCCGCCCAATAGTCGTCCACCCGTTTCCAGACGATCTCCGCGCCGGGCTTGAAGCTCTCGATCTTGTACGCGGCGGAACCGAGCGGCGGCTCCAGCGTCGGCTGCGTGATGTCGCGCTTCTTGCCGCTGGCGTCGGTGCCTTCCCACCAATGTTTCGGCAGCACGGCCAGATCGCCGATGATCTTGGGCAGCTCGCGATTGCCCTTCTGGTTGAAGCGGAATTCGACCTCGCGGTCATTCAGCGCCACGGCCTCGGTCACATTCTCGTAGTAGCGGTTGTACATAGGGCTGTTGGCCTTCAGCACATTGAACGACCAGATAACGTCGTCGACCGTGATCGGCTGGCCGTCATGCCATTTGGCGCGCGGGTCGAGCCGATAGGTCGCGGAGGAATAGTCGTCGGGATATTTGAAAGCGTCGGCGATCAGCGCATGGCTGACGCTCGGTTCGTCGATCGACTGCTCCATCAGCGTGTCGTAGAGCAGGCCGCCACCGAATGGCGCGAGTCCGGCGGCCGGTGAGCCCCGCACGATGTAGGGATTGAAGCTGTCGAACGTGCCCGGCGAGACAACGCTGTTCAGCGTGCCGCCCTTCGGCGCATCCGGATTGACGTAGTCGTAGTGCTTAAAATCCTTGCCGTATTTGGTTTCGCCCATCAGCGAGGACGAGGTCTGCCATTCCTGGGCCTGGCTTGCGGCCGCGGCAAGCACAAGGACGGCGGCCGTCAGAACAGTTTTTCCCACGCGCAGCAAAACCTTCATCGGCAATCTCCAACTCGTCTTCCGTCCAAAATCTAGGCCACGACGCGCCGATGAAAACCATCGTGTCTCGCGTCGGCATGATCTTGATAGCAAAAAAGCCGGGCAGAACCCGGCTTTTTCATGATTTCGAGAATTACAATTTCGTCATTGAGCAGGCGCGGGCTCAGCCGGCTTGGGAGCAGCCTCCGCCGGGGCCGGCGCCGCACCTTCAGCCGGCTTCGGGGCAGCCTCGGCAGGAGCCGGCGCCGCGCCCTCGGCGGGCTTGGCGGCATCGGCCGGAGCCGAAGCATTCTCGGCGGCGGGAGTGGCCGGCGCGGCGGAAGCTTCCGGCAACGGCGGCGGGCTGTCGGCGGTGGTGCGCAGATAGGCGATGACGGCCGCACGTTCCTCGGCCTTCTTCAAGCCGGCGAAACCCATGGCCGTGCCCTTCACCAGCGCCTTGGGCGAGGTCAGGAAATGGTCGAGATGCTCGTAGTCCCACACGACCTTGCCGCCATCAGCAAATTCCTTCATCCCCGCCGAATAGGCGAAGCCGGCGTGCGAGGCGACCGGGCGGTTGATCACTCCCCAGAGGTTCGGGCCGACCTTGTTGGCGCCGCCGTTGTCGTCGGTGTGGCAGGCGGCGCATTTCTTGAACACCGCCGCGCCGGCTTCCGGGCTGGCGCTGGCCAGCAGCGGCAGAACCGATTGCTCGGCCGGCGCCTCGGCGCCGCCACCGCCATGGTCCTCTTCCGCCGCCTCGATGATGAAGCCGGGCTTCTCCGGCACCGGCGCGGCAAAGATCGCGTCCGAGATCAGCGAGATCGAGAAAACGATGAAGACGGCCCCCAGCAGCGCACCGACCACCTTGTTGAATTCGAAAGAGTCCATACGCTCCAGGCTCCTGATCCCGCCCCTCTCGGCCGTGCGTTTCCGGCACGCGGGCATGATGCCGCGACCGGGAAGCCGCCCGGTCAGGTCGGCCGGAAACTAGGTCTTTTGCTTGGTCGTTGCAACTCCTATAAGGGCGCTCGCCGTGAGACCTTTTGCCACTTTGGACAGCCCTTCCGCCCCGCCCGAATGACCATGAAAAATCTTATCCTGATCCCTGCCCGCATGGCCTCGACGCGCCTGCCGGGCAAGCCGCTGGCCGACATCGCCGGCAAGCCGATGATCGTGCATGTCGCGATGCGCGCCGCCGAAAGCGGCCTCGGCCGCGTCGTGGTGGCGACCGACACGCAAGTGGTGGCGGACGCAGTGCGCGCCAACGGTTTCGAGGCGGTGATGACCCGCGTCGATCACGAATCCGGCTCCGACCGCATTTTTGAGGCGCTGTCGGCACTCGACCCGCAGGGCCAGGTCGATACCGTGATCAACGTGCAGGGCGACCTGCCGACGATCGAGCCGGCAACGATCGCCGCAGCCCTTTCTCCGCTCGAAGATCCGGCGGTGGACATCGGCACGCTGGGCGTCGAGATCGTTCGCGACGAGGAACGCACCAATCCGAACGTCGTGAAGATCGTCGGCTCGGCGCTGGCGTCAAAACGGCTCAGGGCGCTGTATTTCACCCGCGCCACCGCGCCCTGGGGCGACGGCCCGCTCTATCACCATATCGGGCTCTACGCCTATCGCCGCGCCGCCCTTGCCCGCTTCGTCTCGCTGCCGCCTTCGCCGCTGGAAAAGCGCGAAAAACTGGAGCAACTGCGGGCGCTGGAGGCCGGCATGCGCATCGACGCGGCAATCGTCGGAGCCGTGCCGCTCGGCGTCGACACGCCCGAAGATCTCGAGCGGGCGCGCGAACTCCTCAGCGTGAAAGTCTGACCATGGCCGACAAGACCAATCGCATCTCGTTCCAGGGCGAGCCCGGTGCCAATTCCGACACGGCCTGCCGCAACATGTTCCCGGACATGGAGCCGCTGCCCTGCCCAACCTTCGAGGACGCCTTCAACGCGGTCGAGACCGGCAAGGCCGACCTCGCCATGATCCCGATCGAGAACACGATCGCCGGCCGCGTCGCCGACATCCACCATCTCCTGCCCGAATCGAAGCTGCACATCGTCGGCGAATATTTTCTGCCGATCCATTTTCAACTGATGGTGCTTCCAGGGGTATCGCGCAAGGAGATCAAGACGGTCCACAGCCACATCCACGCGCTTGGCCAGTGTCGCAAATACATCCGCAAGAACGGCTGGAAGCCGACGGTCGCCGGCGACACCGCCGGAGCGGCAAAACTCATCGCCGAGATCGGCGACCGCAGCATGGCAGCCCTTGCGCCGCGGCTCGCCGCCAGCCTCTACGGCCTCGACATTTTGGAGGAAAATGTCGAGGACACCGACAGCAACGTGACCCGTTTTGTGGTGCTGACCCGCAGCAAGCAATGGGTCGAACGCCCCTCCGCCGACGCCCGCATGATGACCACCTTCATATTCCGCGTCCGCAACGTGCCCGCGGCGCTCTACAAGGCGATGGGCGGTTTCGCCACCAACGGTGTCAACATGACGAAGCTGGAGAGCTACCAGCTCGGCGCGTTTACCGCGACGCTGTTCTACGCCGACATCGAAGGCCATCCCGACGACGTCAGCGTCAGGAACGCGCTCGACGAATTGCGCTTCTTCTCCAAGGAGATGCGCATCCTCGGCGTCTATCCGCGCAGCGATTCGCGCGAGGAATGGAACGTCGCGGACTGAACCGACCTCCGGGAGCGGTCTTCCTCTTGCGGAGTCCCGCTCTTAGCCCAGCGGCTCGTAGTCGATCTCGAGGAATCTCTCGACCTCCGGCACCCAGCGGTCGCGCACGAAAGCGACGTGGAACGGATGATCGTTGTAGCCTGAATAGGCCGCCTGGTCGGCGAACTCCATCGAGAAGCCAAAGCGAAAATCGTTCTTCGGGCTGACCTGGCGAAGCTGCTCGAACTTTTCGACGCCGGGAATATCGGCGAGCTTCTTCGCCTCGGTCAGGAACGCGCCCTCCTTGGGCGATCCCGGTTCGTGCCTGAGCGTGAAAACCACTGTGTGGCGGATCATGCGATCTCCCCTTCCGGCATGACGATGACGCTCAAGGGTTTTCGGCCCAGAAGCGGATGAGATGGTGAGCGATCGCGCCCGACGGCGGGACGAAAACGCCGCCGGCATGGCTCTTGGCCAATGCGGCAAGGACCTCGTCGCGTGAAAACCAGCGGCAGTCTTCCAGTTCCGCCTCGTCGCGCCGGATGTCCTGGTTCAGCGCTTCGCCGAAGCAGCCGATCATCAGCGAATAGGGGAACGGCCAGGGCTGGCTGGCGTGATAGACGACGCGCCCCAGTCTTATGCCCGCCTCCTCAAGCGTCTCGCGGCGGACCGCCGCCTCGATGGTCTCGCCGGGCTCGATGAAGCCGGCAAGCGCGGAATACATGCCGGGCGCGAAATGCGCGCCGCGCCCAAGCAGGCATTTTTCGCGGGTCACCGTCAGCATGATCGCGACCGGATCGGTGCGCGGAAAATGCTCGGCACCGCAATTCGGGCAATGCCGCTTATAGCCGCCGGCGCGGATCTCGGTCTTGTGGCCGCAGCGGCCGCAGAACTGGTGGTTGGCATGCCAGGCGAGCAGGGAAGCAGCCTGCGCCAGCGCCCCGATCTCGGAGGGGCCGAGAAGGCCCTGCGTATAGACCGAACGGTAGTCGATAGCCTTGATGGTTTCCGGCAATTGCTCGGGATCGACGCCGGCCGTGGCCGCGAGAACCGGGCCATGCTCGTCGACGCCGAGCAGGATCGCTTCCGCCACTCCGGCGCCGAGGGCTTCGGCCTCTTCTCGCGCGAAATAGGTGTCGAAGCCGCCGCCGTTCAGCTTCAGATAGGAGCGGCCGCCACGCACCAGCAAGATGCGCGCGGCCGGATCAGCAAGCGCCAACGGCACGGCCGCATCGCTGCGCTTCTCCGCCTGGCGGTCGATGCGGTTGCCGGCGAAACCGACGAACTGGCTGGGTTCGCGCTCGGGCGCGTCGAAAAGGCGGAAGGTCATGACTGAAACGGAATGAGTCGGGGTTTCGACCCTACAGCGCCGCCCTCACCTTGTCGATGAAGCTGTGCTTGTCGTCCGCCTTGTAAGGTTCGCGCGTGCCAAACCCCCAGACTGGCCCCGGCCAGCCCGGATCGCCCTCGGAACGCGCCACCACATGGATATGCAACTGGCGCACGATGTTGCCAAGCGCGCCGGAATTAATCTTGGTGCAGCCGGTTGCGCGCTTCAGCCCCTGAGCGACCATGTTGGTCTCGAAGGTCAGCATCGCCTGATCGAGAGGGGTGAGGTCATGCAGTTCCTCGATGCCCGGACGCTGGGGAATGAGCAGCAGCCACGGCCAGCGCCGGTCGTTCATCAGCCGGAGTTCGCATAGCCCGAGCCACATCACCGACACGCTGTCGGCTTCAAGCCGCGTGTCGAGTTCGAATCCGGCCTTGAGGCCAGGCAGCATCGGCGTTTCCTCGTTGGTTTTGAGAAAGCTAGATGTAGCGCTGCGCGGCTGCAAGCGAATGATTGGCCATCGCACCGGCAAAACATCGCGCGAACATTCGTCCGTCAATAGCGGCGTCGACTTCCGATCGCAGCCTATCGCCAAGCCGACATTAAATTTCGTTCCCGTGCTTAACCGGTCATTGATGTCGTGGTAGATGCCTCGGAAACGTTTTCGCACCAGTCTGCTGTGCCCGTGGAAGAGGAGGACCTGAGAGTGCCGAAGACGAGCGTACCTCCGGCTCCCGACGTGCAAGCGGGATTGCTGCTGAACCGGCTCCTGTTCGAAAGGAAAGGGGATGAGTTCATCGACGCGTTCGCCACAATGGTTCGCGCCGAGGGATGGATCATCGGCGATGAACCGCTGCTTCACCTTTTGGAAGTCGCGCGTTCCGTACGGTCTTCCACCGGCGTTGCGTTCCCGGGCGCACGTCCAACGGGCGGCGTTGCCGACGACCGGTAGGCGATTTCCGCGGCGGCCTCCTTGTCACCGGTCGTCAGGCTTACTTTCCTCGATCAGAGGCTATTCGGAGACCGGAAGCCCCGCCGGAGCGCAGGGTCCGCGAACCGCGCAGGATATCCCCCGATTCCAGATAGGCCATCTCGATCAGATGGGCGAGCATGTCGCAGCGTTCCGCCTCAACGATGGTCTTCAGTTCCCGCAGCATGGAATGAACGTAGATCAATTTCTCGCGGGTATCGTGGCGAATAGGTGTGTTCACGTCTACGCCTTCAATGCTTCCACTTCTGGTCCGGGGCGGCCACATTGCTCCGGACATGAGCCGGATGGGCCGATGTCCGCCCTTTAATGCTGGCGCCACGGCCGATCCGTTCTTTCCTTGCCATCGAAAGACATGTCTTCAAGAGCCATCTCTAGAAGATGGGCCATCAGGTCTCGACCACCCGTTCGCGCTAGGGAAATAGCGGAAATTACATGGCGACGAAGGTCATCGTCCACAACGCTGCCAGTCGGCACACGATGCAGGTCGATGATGTGGCCGAAGTATATTGTCGGACGATTTGTGGATCGAACACGCGAGCACCGCCCCAAGGCTTGTATCGTTCGTATGCCGTCATACGACGGCGTTAGCCGATATGTCTCATTGTAGTCGCGCCTCCCGGCCAGAGTCTCATCGATAGCATGCCTGACGCAGTCCCTGTCGTCTTCATGGATGGCGTGGAGATACCGCTCCACCGGAACGCCTCTCACCCCATCTTCCTGCGTCAGTCCAAAGCAAGCCGATACGCCGCCGTCCGCATACACCCGGTTTCCGCTCACATCCCAAGACCAGCTACCAACCAGGAATCTCTGCGGGACGACGCCTGACCCGTCAACCATCGCGATCATCAATCCCCCCGCCCGCCAGTGTGGATCCGACGGCGAATACTCCTGATGGCATGGAAGGTAGCTTCGTAAACCATCAGGTCAAGTCCGCATTCAAGCCAGAGCGAAGCTATTTCGCAATTCCTTTCTGGCCTTGACCGAAAGAGAAAGATAAAATCTCTTACTGATTTTTAATGCCGCCATTCTTGTTGATATTTTTAGGGTACAATCAATCAATCCTCCGCTACGGGAGTGAGTGAATTCTTGCCATTGTACCAAAGTACGACCTACGCGCCGTACAAGACAATCGCGGTCAACTTTTTATTGGCTTATAGAAAATTTCTGTCAATCTATAACAAATATTTGTCGTCCGCATCGCGACGCAACTGCATACGACCCTCGCGAGCGTCTTCCATACTGAAAATCCTCAGAGTCAGTCCGGTAACTTTATGATGGATTACAAAGTCTTCTGATCATGAGGCGGATGGAGGCGAGCTTTAGGAAAGCGAGTGCCCTGGCGTTGAGGCATTCCCAGTCCTTGGCCAGGCGCCGACAG
>NZ_JBIRCY010000094.1:0-21186 GCF_044326205.1 Mesorhizobium sp. IMUNJ 23232 | reverse complement strand
CGCAACCCGGCTGACACAAAGGCAAATTCAGCCCGCTCACATCATCGCATGGTCACTATGGCGACGGGCACATCAAGCCGCCGCGCAGAAAACCCATCTCAAGCAAAAATTGCAACTGTAATGCTAGTCTTGTGATGCCTATTGACGATCAAAGCAGACTGCGCGCCGCGCCCCACATCAACGAAAGCCCGCCACCGTGACAGCGGCGGGCCCTTGGTCGGACGCCTCGCTGAGAGAGGTGAGGCAGCGAAACTGCCGACAGGTCAAAATAGCCCCGTGATCTAGGGTGGCGCATTACAAAATGAGTATCTTCTCTGATTGGGGTGATTATCGTCAAGCTGCTCCTGCACTTTTTTCCTGGGCCGTTCCGTAGGTCACTCGCTTCTCTTCGCGGTCGGCGCTTGGGCCGCCGCATGATGGGGTCAGGAGAGCGAGGCGTCTCAATCTGTTTCACGACCTTGCCGACATCGGATCGGCAGGTTCGGGACTCTCAACGAGATCGCCTCGCCCATCGTCCCCACGGAACGATCCGGGCATCGCCCTTTCGGGCGAAAGCTTTGTTCGTGTTGCTTGCTCCTGTGATCTATCTCTGTTCACGCCGCCAGTGCGGCAGGCTTATTCAACGTCACCACCGTCCTCGATGCCCTCGACAAGGAAAAATCCGGCATCGTCTATTTTGATGATGGCGACATCCTCGATATTGAGCGGCACGTATTCAAAAGGGACGTCATCGGAACTGCTGAGATCTTCAAACTGCCGCGGCGGGCCTCGGCCGTCTATGCCACCGGCAGCTTCGTCGACAAGATTCGGAGGGCCGGCCTTCGCGGTGTCGCGTTTGCCCCCGTCTGGGTAAGTGAAGACGAATGAAACCCTGCGACCGCAGCCGTGCCTACTGCTCGATAGAGCGCTCCTCGATCGTCGGCATAGAATGGTGCTCATGGGTGATGACCCATTCGCCCTCTTGCCGCGCAAGTCCGATGGTCAAGCGGAAATGGAGGAGCCGGGCACCAGCGGCAGGTTTCGTGGCCTTGGCCGCGCCAGTCTTCGCAACGGGCTTCGTCGCCTTCGCAGGCGCCGTCTTGACCTTCTCGACGTCTCCGATCAAGTCAATGTATTCAACGACGCTATACGTAAAGCCGAACTGCGCGGGGCGGGCCGTCATTCAATTTCGCGATATCGGATACTTCCCACATGCAGTCTGACCAGGTTCCACCAGTCCGCCTAGCCCGACTCGACGAACTCGAGGAAGCCGGCGCGATCATTGCCGCATCCTTCGAATCTTTTCGGGCATCGCTGCCGCCGCATATCTTCGAGCCCTACGTCGCCGATGCCAGCAATCTTGCCGCGGTATGGGACGATGCCGCAGTAGCGGTGATGGAACATGCAGGCCGGATCGTCGGAACGGTGACCTACTACGAGGATGCGCAGCGCGAAGGCATGGGCTGGCCGTCCGGCTACGCCGGCCTTCGAACCCTCGCCGTAGCTCCGGAAGCACAAGGCCATGGATATGGCCGGAAGCTTTGCCAGTGGTGCATCGATCGTGCCCGCGAGCAGCCGGCGGAAGCCTTGGCGCTACACACGGCAGAGTTCATGAAATCGGCTTGCAAGCTCTACGAGAGCCTTGGATTTCAGCGGCGGCCGCGGCGCGACCTCGTTGCCTCTGGCGTTCTCGGCTTCGATCCGGCGCACGGCGACCAACGGATTATCGCATACGAGCTTCCGATAGATCGGTGAACAGTTTCCGCTTTCGGAGGCCAGGCAGAGATTCGCGGCGATCATCGCCGAGTTCATCTTCAAAGACCGGGCGGCGGATGCGCGGCGTCTCGTCCTCAGAAAGGCCTTTCGGCCTTGTCGGCGCGATAGAGGCTCACGGCGACCTCTCGAGGCTTCCCTCGCGGCCCTCCTTTCGCGATCTTGCGCCAAGCTTCCAGCGTGGTTTGGTCACGCCAGCATTCGAAGAGATTGACGCGATCCGGATCGACCGCGTCAGCGCTTATGGAGAAGTCGAGACAGCCGTCTTGCGCCCTCGCGCGTTCGACCATGCCCCTGAAGGCTTCCACGGCACCGTCCCGCTTCTCAGCGTCGGTGCGGGTGTAGCCGGCTATGATGATCATGGGTCTGCTCCTTCGGGCTGGCGCCCTATTCCGGCGGCACGCCGCCGTGCATGGTCTGGGATAGCGACCTGCGAGGATCGCCGGTACGCGATCGGAACGTCAGCCCCCTTTCACGTACCCCAGACCCTCAACAATCTTTCCGTCCCGGACGCGCAAGATGTTGACGCCTCGAACCCGGTCCGGCTCGCGATCGCTCCAGCGAAGCTGCCAGCGGATGACCCCGCGGTCGCCCATCGCGGAGATCTCCTCAGCTTTGAAGACGAGGTTGGCGGACGACGCCACCCCCTTCCAGAAAGTGAGACAAGCCTCACGCCCTTCGTAGCGCGCTCCATCCGGGGCCGGCGCCGTATTTTCGAGCACACAATCCTCGCCGATGAGATCATCGAGGTCTTCGGGGCGATGCTTCTCAAACGCATTGTGGAAGCGTTCCACGATGTCGCGGGTAATTTTGCTGCCAATGGTCATTTTCTCACCTCGTTGGACTATAGAGCCGCTGTCGATCCCGTGCGTGTGGCCGACGATGAACCAGGTTCCGGTTGAGCAACGAAAGACAACAGTCCTTGCGACTCTCACTTGTCTTGTCATCCTTGCCACGGATGACGTAGGGCAACAGCCGGTATATAACGGTCACTCGGGCAAGGGCGCCGACTGACCGGGTATTTTGGCGTAAGCCAGGGCTTCGACGATCCGACCGTTGCGGACACGGATCAGGCTGACCCCGCGGAGCGAGCCACCTTCGCCGAAATGGAAACGCCAGCGGATGTTGGCGCGGTCGCCCATCACAAAAATGTCTTCCACCTCAAAGCGGTTAACGCGGTCGGCCGCCATCGCCTGCCAGAACGTCAGGTTCACATCGTAGCCTTCGTAGCGCGTGCCATTCGGTGCCGGCTGGATCGACTCCATGACGCAATCCGGTGCGACCAGGTCTTCGAAGGCTGCAGGATCGTGTTGCTCAAACGCCTGGTTGAACCGGCGAATGACTTCGGCTGTGTCTCTCGCTTGCATGGTACTCTCTCATACAGATAGGTCTGTCTATCCGTTGCAATATACAGACCTGTCTGTTATGGTCAAGCGATGAGACAGAAAAAATCTGACAACCAGCCTGAAGCGAGTTCCGCCCGTCGTCGTTTGCTCGACACGGCGACACGGCTTTTCTACGAAGGGGGCATCCATGCTGTCGGCATTGACCGTATCATCGCGGAAGCCGGTGTGGCCAAAGCGACCTTCTACAATCACTTTCCCTCGAAGGATGACCTCGTCGTCGCCTATCTCGGAGAGATAGACCGGCTGGGCCGGGCGGCAGTGGCCGCACTTGCGAAGCAACCCCCTCGGAAAATGATCGTGGCCATCATGGGGCGCATCAGCGAGGCCGTGACCGCAGGAGGCTGGCGGGGGTGTCCGTTCCTCAACGCGGCGGCCGAATATCCCGATCCGGCCAGCCCTGTGCGGCAGGCGATCAATGCGCGCCGCGTCTGGTATCATAACAGCCTTGAGAATCTTCTCGCAGAGGACGGCGATCCCGCTCCTTCCGTCACCGCTTCCCTTCTCGTCGCCGTATCGGACGGCCTGCTGGAGAGCGCCTACCTGGATGATGCCGACAGCGCCCCTGCCTTAGTCCGCGAGGCGGTGGAGAGACTGCTGGACCGCCGATGAACGCCGCTCGCCGCCCAAGCAGCACCGGTCTGCGCCAATTCCTGGATCTCTGGCAGCAGCAAGATTGGATGGAGGGCAAGAAGATCCTGCGCGACGCCGACGAGCGCTCGGAGTCCCTGGATCTGCGTTTCAAATATGTCGCGCGGTTTGAGAAGCTGCTGCGCCGGCCGCAGGCGCAGGAAGTTCTGGAGATTCTCCGGCGCTACGGCCACGACTGCATCCCGATCCCCCACCGGACCGAGCGGCACTACTGGTCGGTTTCCTGTCTGCCCTCGACTCCGGGCAAAGCGCTCGTTCGCGTCAATGCGAGCTGGATGGAGCTTTTCTCGCTCTATGCGGATGGCGAGGGCATCCGCGCGCTTTTCGTGGTGCACCTTTCCGATTTCACCACCAACCATTCACTCGATCACGGGCAAGTAGACGAAGCCTTCCTTGAGCGCTGTGTCGTGACGCCGGAAGACGTCAGCTATTTATTCCCCCGAGGCGAGGACATTTTCGGCGTCAAGGTTCGTGGCTTCTCCTCGATCGGCAAATTCCTCGCGGCGAGCCGAGCGTTGCGGGCTATCCGCGCGTTCAACCTGACCCACATGAACCGGGGCCGGAACGCCTATCAGGCGAGCCACTGCTACAGCCTGGCGGATCATATGCTGACGAACGCTGAATAGCGGCCCAGGCCAAAACGGGGAGCGAAGCCGCGCTTCTTTCAAAAGTCTGGGAGGGGCAGGTGCGAGCAGCATTCGCGTTAAATCATGATCGGGGTCGACGAGGTTCGGGATGAAGAGACATACTTCGAGGCGATGGATGGCGCGAAGTCCGACTCAGAGATGATGCCGCTGATCCAGCAGTTCATCAACAAGCAGACTCGCCATTGGGACAGCAAGCTCGTGTCGGATCCGGTCCCGGACAAGCTGCTGGAGATCATCGAGGCCAAGCGCAAGAAGACAAAACGCCCGGCCAAGGCGAAGGGCGCAGAGCCCAAGGCCACCCCCAACAACGTCATCAATATCATGGATGCCCTGCGAAAGTCCGTGGAGGTCGAGAACCGACCAGGCCGGGGCTGGCTTGGTGGATCAAGAGGTCGTCGCCTATGGGGGGCCTTGTCACGAGCTGCAACCCCGACGACATCCTAGCCTTCAAGCCATTGGTACAAACCGATTGGTAGCTATAGACACGAGCGAAGATCAGACTTGGAGAGAACAATGACAAAGTTTGCGCTGTACGTCCCGCTTGAAGCCAAGCCCGGCAAAGAGAAAGAGGTCGCTGACTTCCTAAAGTCGGCGGTTCCTTTGGTGGAGGCCGAACCCGGAACGATCTCATGGTATGCGATTCAGGAAGGACCTTCCTCGTTCGCAATATTCGATACATTCGACGATAAGGCGGGACGCGACGCGCATCTCAACGGCAAGGTCGCGGCCGCGTTGATGGAGAAGATCACGGCAGGCGACCTGTTCGCCAAGAAACCGGAAATTCATAAACTGGATATCATCGCGGAGAAATCGCCCAATAAATAGGTCTGGCCATCTCTCCGGTGGCGGCAGCGTGGGGGTATCCAATCGCCCGAAAGACTGCAGATAGCGACGGCGGCGCCCATCGATGGGCGCCGCCTGTTCGTAGGATTCAAAGGTCCGGGAAGACACCCTGAACCGGACTCACGCTCTCCAGAAGCGATGCCACGTGCAGGATCGTGGACTCTGCCTGCCATGCCCCGACGACCTGCACGTTAATCGGCAACCCTTCCCGGCTCGTTCCAAACCGCATTGCCAGGCCGGGCAGCCCGGTGACGTTGAGGGGCACGGTCGCACCCTGTAGGTAGGTCGCGTCCACCGTCTGGCCGTCTATAATGAACTCCTCGACCCCGTGTTTGTGCGCCGGGATTGGCAGTACGTGGGTGATCAGGGCATCGAAGCGGGCAAAGTAGTCGGCGTAGCCATCGCGAAGCCTTTCGGCCGCTTGCTCAGCATCGATGAAGTCGGCCATCGACGTGTTGGGCAGCGACAGCATAGTCTTCGACATCTTGTACATCTCAGCTTCGTGGCCGCTTGTCGCCTCACGGAACGCGGGCTTCATCTCCATGACATGAAGGCGGTTGAACACGTCGAGGGCGAAGTCGCGCTCCAGCGCCGGAATTCCCACGCGCTCGACATGGATGCCAAGATCCTTCAGGGACTCCGCCGCGGCCTTGACAGTCGCCGCGACCTCGGGATCGACGGGACCGAAGCCGGGACCGACCATCCAGCCGACGCGGAGCGGACGGCCCGGATTGGGTCCGATGCCGGCATGGAACTGGCCGGAGATGGTCGCAAACGCGTCCTGGCCGTCCGGCCCGGCGAGTTGCGAGAAGGCCAGGGCGACGTCGCGCACCGAACGCGCCATCGGCCCGACATGCCAGAAGCGGCGCGGCGCCCGTGGCCAGATACCCGTCATGGGCACACGGCCATGCGTCGCCTTCATAGAAGTGATCCCGGTCTGCGCGGCTGGGCCGCGCACGGAGATGGCAAGGTCGGTGCCGAGGCCAAGCGGGGACATACCCGCGGCGATCGCGGCCGACTCGCCGCCGCTCGAGCCGCCCGGTGTGCGGGTGACGTCCCACGGGTTGTTAGAGCGGCCGGACAGGAGATTGTCGCTCTCGATCCAGTAGGAGAACTCGGGAAGGTTGGTCTTCGCCAGGAGGATGCCACCCGCCTTCTTCATGCGGGCGACGCTCGTGGCATCCTGGTCTGGCATCCGTCCCCGGAAGATCGGCGAGCCGCGCTGCGTGAGCACGCCTGCGGTGTCGATCGAGTCCTTCACGGTGAAGGGGACACCGTGCAGCGGGCCGAGCTCCTCGCCGGCCATAACGGCCGCCTCCGCAACCTTGGCCGCGTCGAGCGAGCCCTCAGCGACCGTGACGATCGCGTTGATCGTCGGGTCGACGGCCTCGATGCGATCGAGGTGCGCGCGCATGACCTCGACGGGCGAGATCTCACGGCTGCGGATAAGCTTCGCAAGCTTCGTTGCGTCGAAACGTGTGATCTGATGTGTCACGCGATGATCCCTACCTGCCACTTGATAGGCAATCTGTAGGGCTTCCCAAAACGACCGTCAACGTCTATCTGTCACTTGGTAGACGAACATCGGGTAAAGGCAGGCGATGGGCTCAAACGTGAGAGAAGACATCCTGGCGGCCGCAAAGCGTGCGGCGCAGGCGCATGGCTTCAGCGGTCTGAACTTCCGGGAACTCGCGGCCGAGGTCGGAATCAAGGGCGCGAGCATCCACTACCATTTCCCGACGAAGGCCGACCTCGGCGCGGCCGTGGCCAAGCGCTATTGGGAAGACTCGGAGACCGTTCTGGAGGAGTTGTGGAACGGCGGGGCGGATCCCGTCCGCGCCCTGATGGAGTATCCGAACACGTTTCGCCGGTCGCTGGAAAACGGCAATCGAATCTGCCTGTGCAGCTTCATGTCCGCCGAGCACGACGACCTGCCGGATCCAGTGAAGCAGCAGGTGTCAAACTTCGCCGAGGTCAACGTGGCATGGCTGGCAAAGGTCCTGTCGGTGGCGACCGACATGGAAGCGACCGCGTGCGAGCGACGTGCCCGCGCGATATTCGCGGCCGTTGCCGGCGCCCAGCTCATGGCCCGCGGCCGTTCGGACATCTCCGTGTTCGATGCACTGATGGAAGGCTATCGCGACGCGGGTCTACTGCCAGCGTAACTGCGGCGGCGAGGACGCGGCAGTTACAGTTGCAACACTACGGGGCCGCGTATGGCCAGGGCACGCCGTCAAAGGCCTCCGCTACCACTTACCTTGGAGCGGTATCGAATGTCCGATCCCGGGAGTGTCCTTTCCGCGATCGAACGGCCTCTAGGGCGTCGTTGGTTGAATGTCGGCTTTCTGAGCGACTCATCCAGAACCGGACTGTCTGGAGAAGGCCCATTTCAGTCCTAGACAAGCTTGGTCTTTCTGGAAAGCGAGATGTGAGCTTAGGGAAGGCGAGCTGCACCTTACAGCATTCGCACCGGTGCGCCTGACCACCATCAATGGAGGCGCGCCTGGATAGGGGACGCTATTCAGCCATCTGCGCGCGCAGGCGGGGCACGATCCAGTCGAGGAAGCACCGCACCTTCAGTGGCAGGGGATCGGCCGGCGCATGGATTACGTTCACCGGCAGCGGTTCCGGTGCGAACTCCGGCAGCAGTTCCCGCAACGCGCCTGAACGCAAATGATCGGAGACTTGGTAAGACAGCACCCGGATAATGCCGACACCCGACAGCGCTGCCTGAATTGCGGCCTCCGTCGTGTTGACAGCGAGTTTGGAGCGCGGCTCGACGGTGAAGGCCGCGCTGTCCCGCCGGTAGCGCCCTTCCGGCGCGGTCGCGAAGCCCTGGAAGCTTATGCCATCATGCTGGGCGAGGTCATCCGGCTTGCGCGGCACGCCGCGGCGGGCGAGATAGTCCGGGCTCGAGCAGATAACCCGGCGGACGGCACCCACGCGCGTTGCGATCAGCGCGCTGTCCGCCAGATACCCGATGCGCAGTGCGACGTCGATATGCTCGACAGCCAGACTTACCTGCCGGTCGGCGAGCGTCAGGCGCAGATTGATCTCAGGCTGCTCCTTAAGGAATTCCAGCGCGATGGGCAGCAGATGGCGCTCGCCGAAGGCGATGGGTGCGGTCACGTGCAGCCCGCCACGCAGCGCGCCATAGTCGCCGGCGGCCTGCCGCTCCGCTGCGGCCAGTTCCACCAAGATGCGGCGTGACGCGGCGACGAAGGCGCGTCCTTCCTCCGTCAGCGCAAGGCCGCGTCTGGAGCGCAGAACTAGACGTACGCCGAGGTGCTTTTCGAGATCTGCGACCTTGCGGCTGACCGTGGCCAGCGGCGCATGGAGCCGCCGTGCACCGGCCGACAGGCTGCCAGCCTCGACAACCGCAAGCAGCATCGACATCGCCTCGAAACGATCCATCGCGTCCTTCCAGAATGTGAGAGGAAAACTCCCAGATTGGCAGCATACCCTATCGTTTGTGGATGCCATAGCTTCTCTTCGCGTAGGGGTCGCCAGCCGGCTCTCCACCATTCCCAATGACCAGAAGGAGAGGTGCATGCCTCAACTGTCCCGTCGCGCCTTTGTTCGCGGCCTTCCTCTAGGCCTTATCGGGGGTAGCCTCGTTGGAGGCGGCCTGATCGATGGCGCTCCCGCGCCCGCTCTTGGCGCGACGCAGGATTCCGTTGCGGTGCCGGTCAGCGTGACGCCGCTCGCGCAGATCCGCATCGGCCGCTTCACGGTGACGGCCTTGACGGACGGGTATGCCGACATGCCCTACGATTATTTCCCGGGACGCGCCGCGGCCGAGGTCGAGCAGGCGGCAATCACGCAGTTCACCGCCCGGCCGAGCGGTGTGCGGTTCCTGTTCAACCAGTATCTGGTAGAGGATGGCGAGCGCCGCATCCTGATTGATGCCGGCCCAGCGGGCTCGATCGGGCAGACCGGCGCGCTGCCACAAGCGCTCGGCGCGCTCGGCCTGCAACGTGACCAGATCGACGCAGTGATCGTCACCCATATGCATCAGGACCACATGGGCGGGCTGATCGTCGGCGATCAGAACAACTACCCCAATGCGGAGCTCTATATCGACCGGCGCGACGTCGTCCACTGGACTGACCCGGCCAAGCGCAACGGCGCGCCTGAGTATCTGCAAACCAGCTTCCACATGGCGGGCGAGGTCGTGCGCCTCTACCCGAAACTCCAGGCGATCGACGGCGAGCGTGAGATTGTGCGTGGCGTCTCCATTGTCGACCTTACCGGCCACACCCCCGGCCATGTCGGTGTGCGGGTCGAGGATGACGGTCAGAGCCTCATCATGGTGTCCGATATGATTTTTCCAGTCGTGCATCCTGCGGCGACCGATGTCTTCTTTCTGTTCGAGCAGGACCGTGCAGCGGCCAAAGCCATGCGCGACAGCTTCTTTCCTCGTGCTGCCTCGGAAGGCGCTCTCATCGCCGCAACGCACATGCCCTTCCCGGGGCTCGGCCGTGTCGTCTCCGATCGCGGGCAGATGCGCTGGCAGGTAGCGGACTGGACCTTGCAGAACTGAACCTGGCCGCGGTGGGTAGGTAGGACCGGCATGAGCACCCAATATCTCGACATCGCCACGACGGCATCAGTCGCCTCCTCGCAGGAGCACTATGGCAGCGCGACGCAGTGGGTGCGATTCGGCGCGCGCGGCCACGCCGACGATACCGGGTGTGAATCAGCACCGAGGGTTGATCCCTTATCAACGGCTCCGTAAATCCTTGATTTGGCGCGATGAAATGGAGATTTGGTGGGGTCACGATCGGCGCCACGGTGACCCCGCCCATGTTGCGGATTTGCAAGCAAAGTCAGTTACTTGCTGCCATTTCGAACGAGGTCAACCTTCGGTGCTGATTCACAAGCGAGCCGGCTTCCCGGTATTTGAGTTAGGTCCTATGAGCGGCAGGCGCAATTCCGCGGCCACGCTGTCGTCGGGGAGCCGCGTCCGATGACGATGGCGCACCGCTTCGAGGTGGTGTTGCTCCTGATCTTCGCGTCGGTGGTGCTCACGCTCGTAGCCGTATCGCTTGACGACGTTGACTTCTACGCTCGAAAGCCTAAGTCGGGCACGCACGCCTTGGCAGGGCCGTCTCCCACGATGCCAAGGTGGAGCGGCTTGGTCGAGACCGTCCTGGCCGTCGAGGATGTCGTTGCCGGCATAGCCCTTTAGAGTGTCCCCACCGACACCGCCGCGAATGTCGTTGATGCCATTGTCGCCGTTCAGGGCGTCGTCGAAGTTCGAACCGATCAGGTTCTCAATCGAAGTGTAGGTGTCGCCAGCCGCATCGCCTGTGTTGATGGCGGGGGTTGGCAAGGCTCGCGATCACCGCCGCAGCGCCGGCATAGGAGGCGAAGTCCGATCCCGCGCCGCCATTCAGCGCATCCGCCCCGCCCCGCCCGGTCAGCGTGTTGCTGCCGGCGTCTCCGACGATCGTGTTGGCCGTGTTGCTGCCGGTCAGATCGGTCCCGGCCGCGCCGGCGGCGTTCGCCGTCGCCAGATACTCGACCTCGGCGACCTGGCTGAGGCTGAAGAAGGCGCTGGCATAGACCCGGTCGAATCCCTCGCCCGCATTCTCCACGGCCCGGTCGGCATTGGTGTCGACATAGAACACGTCGTCGCCCAGCCCGCCCTCCATTGTGTCCGCGCCGGCTCCGCCTTGCAGCGTGTCGTTGCCATAGAACCCTGCCATTTCGTTAGCGGCGGCGTTGCCGGTCAGTCGGTTGCCGAGTTCGTTGCCCCACAGCCGGAAGATCGAAACCCCGGTGGCGACGAGGTTCTCGACGTTCACGCCGAGCTGATAGGTGTAGCGGCCGACATCGGCCGAGGCGCTGACCGTGTCGTTGCCGGTGCTGCCGGCTTCGGACACCGTGTCCCACACATAGCCGCCATTCACCAAGGTCGCGTCGTCAAGGAAGTAATGGTGGTCGCCATTGCCGCCGATGAGATCGTCGACGCCGCCAAAGCCGTAAAGGATGTCGTTGCCGCCCAGCCCTTCGAAGCGATTATAGGCACCGTTGCCGACAAGCGCGTTGTTGAGTTCGTTGGCGATGACGGTGAGGCCGTAGGCGCCGAAGACCCCGCAATCTTCGACATTGGCATCGAGATAGTAGAAGTCATTGCCCAGATTGGTGACGAAGACGCCATCCTTGCCGCCGCCGGCCTCCTCGACCACGGTGTCGTAGACATAGCCCGTGAACTCGTCGATGAAGATCAGGTCCTCAAGGAAGTAGATGTCGTTGCCGAGGCCGCCGGTCAGAATGTCGCGGCCGGCATTGCCGTCGAGTGTGTCGTTGCCGTCGAACCCGGTGATCTCGTTGGCGGCGTCGTTGCCGGTCAGCTGTTGTCCAGTTCGTTGCCCCACAGGCGGAAGATCGAAACGCCGGTGGCGACGAGGTCCTCGACATTGGCCGTGAGCTGATAGGTGTAGCGGCCGACATCGGCCGAGGCATAAACCGTGCCCCGGCCGGCGCCGGCGCCTTCGGTCACCGTGTCCCAGGTGTAGCCGCCATTGATCAGCGTGCTGGAAGCCAGCGCATAGGTATCGTTGCCGCCGCCGCCCGCGAGCGTGTCGAGTTCCGCCCCGCCGTCGAGATAATTGGCGCCGGAATTGCCGGTCAGAGAATTGGCGAGCCCGTTGCCGAGCCCGTTGCCGAGCCCGTTGACGCTAGCCTTGCCTGTGAGCGCGAGATTTTCGAGATTGTCGCCGAGCACCCATTGGATCGACGACCGGACGGTGTCGGTGCCGAAATTGGCGAATTCGACGATCGTATCGAGATCGTTGACGATGTACCAGTCGTCGCCGGCATCGCCATAGAGCGTGTCGACATAGCCGATGCCGCCGTCGAGCGTATCGTTGCCCTCGTTGCCATGCAGCAGATCTGCACCGCCGAGGCCGACGATGTTGTCGTTGCCACCAAGGCCGTTGAGGATATTGGCGCTCCCGTTGCCGGTGATCGAATCGCTGCCCGAGCCTCCGACGGCGTTCTCGATCTCGACATTGTCGGCGATGGAGACGTTCAGCGTCAGCGCGCCGATATCGGAGAAATTGCCGGCGCGCAGGTCGATGCGCTGATCCTGGGTGTAGCCGGAGACGTTGAGCCAGTCATTGCCACCGGCATCCCAGATGCAAAAGACGACCTGACGGTCGGCGGATCCGATATCGTAGGCCCGCCCGGTGTTTCCGAAGAAGCCTTCACGCGGGCGCCCGACTCGATGTACGCCATCTCCAAAAGCTGCGAGAGAAGGGGCATCTTTCGGCCTCCGTGATGTCTTTCAAAGAGATTAAGGGAGCTAAGAGACTGAGTCGTCACGACGAGTAAGGAAGTTGGAACTGTTCGAGTGACGCAGGCGTTCCAGCGTCCGATGTCCCTGTTGCGTTCCTGCTCGAATTATGGACACCATGGCGGATAACTAGTGGAGCCACTGTGCTGCGCACGGACTCACTGGCGCTGAAAGTCTCGGACGATGTCGCCACGCTGGTGGATGACGGCATCGTCGGAAAGAAAGGCGCGTTCAGCCGCGACTTCGCCGAGGTGATGCGCGAGGACATGATGACCGCCTTCTGGAAGGCGATCCAAAGGCCGGGCGGAGCTGTGGGGCGCGGCCCGCGCCGCTGGTACGTGGAAATCCATCCGCAGGAATTTTCCGGCTTCATCGAACTGACGACCCATCCCTGGGTTGTCGCCATGTGCGAAGCGACGCTCGGGCCGGACTACAAGATCGTCGAGATCGGCTTCGACACGCCCTTCCAGGGCGCGAAGTACCAGCCCTGGCATCGCGACTTTCCGTCGCCCGAAGACACTTTTCGCGACAAACGCATCACCTCGCTGGCCTTCAACCTCACCGGCGTCGATGTGACCGAGGACATGGGGCCGTTCGAGGTGGCCGTCGGCACGCAATATTTCGACGGCCGCAGCTGGAAACACGAGATGTTCCCGCCACAGGAGATCTGGCCGGAGTTCGCGTCCAAGGGCGTGAAAAAATATCCGAAGATGGGCGATATTTCCTGCCGCTCGGCACTCACCATCCACCGCGGCACGGCGCATCCATCGCCTATCGCCCGGCCTGTTATGGTGCTCGGCGTCGACGCGCCGGGCGCCGGCCACGACAAGCTGCACGATCTGATGGTGGCGCAGGACTATTATGACGCCCTGCCAGGACAGGTGCGCGACCACCTCGTGTGCCGGGTGGTTGAGGAACTGGTGCCGGTAACCCAAAAGCACGATATTGAAGGGCTGGTAATGGGCGTGGAGTGAGAGGCCCACGTCGTCTCGATAATCCGTTGGTCGCCATATCTTCCTGCTCGGCGACAGGCGGAGCGTGCGGCTGGCCAACGACGTGCTGGACTATAACAACCGCGTGCTGTTGCAGGGGATCGGCGACAGCGTGCGGGCGCCGGTCGACGGCGAGGTGGAGCAACGGCCCGTACTGCACTGACCGAGTGGTGAGACGTGGCCGGGCTCTTTTTATGCGTACCTGACTCTCCTGTCCAAATACCCCGTAGAAGTTTAAAATGCGCCTTGCGAGCCTTAATGTTTCAGGGAGGGAACGATGGCCTTAAGGCGAGGATTGCTGATCGCTTTCACTGCTGTCGGTTGCGGCAACGCAATTGCCGCCGACATTACCGGCCACTACCGAATGGAAGGTGTAGACACCAAGGGCAATTCATATTCGGGGTCGGCAGACATCTCAATGAGTTCGGAGAGCAATTGCCGCATCAAATTTAGCGATGGCTTTGGCGGCATCTGCTTGGTGAGCGGAGACCAATTGGCAGTGGCTTACGATGTACATGGCAAGCTCGGACTGAGCCTCTATGAGATCGGAAGCGACGGAAGCCTGGATGGCACCTTCATAGATGACTACCACGGTGGAGGGGTAGGCCGGGAGAAATTGACCCCCGCTAACTGAACCCACATTGGTGCGGCAACCACGACGGCCAGAAGCCGCAGGAAAGCAAGGCTTGCCAGGCAGCGGCGTTCGCATATCCGGCTGCCGCTCCGTGGTCGGGCTATCCTTTTCGGAGATCGCTCAGATGGACGACCTTGTCTTCAAGGTCAATCTCTTCCGCACCGTCCCAGCCGCGCAGCCAGTCTCGATGCTCGTTGGTGTTGGGCTCATATGGGCACGCCGATCGGGGCGTCCTCGCGCAATAGGCGTCAGTACCTTCATCGATGATCTCGCCACTCGACATCCGAACACGCACCACCAGCGTCATCGCAACGGTGCGCAATGGAGTGAAGGCAGATCGGTTCCAAGAGGTGGGATGCGGAGGGTTTGTGTTGTGAATAGCCAGCAGCCCGGATCAGGCATACAATTCCAAAGTCGTCCGCACCCAACCGAGGCGTAAGCCTCCGGTGAGGACCGCGGCCACTTCGGATCTTCAGCGTGGCTGACTGCGGCTTTTCTCGAAGCCGACCTTGCCGAGGGCGCGGCGCCTGGCGAGCTTTTTCATCCGGGTCTGGATTTCGTCTTCAGCAGCATGTGCCGGATCGAACGGACGGCCGTGCCAGCGTTTGAGTTCGCGATGCTGCTCGTGCTTGGGATCGGCGATGGCGTCGAGGAACATTTCGAAGCCGGGGATGCCGCCGACATCTTCGGGTGGGGCGCGACCGGCACTGTCGATGTAGCGGGGATACTCAACAGCGGGATCGGCGTCGGCGATTGCCTCGATGGTGATCGTGTGCCGCCAGTCGTCGCCAAAGTCGTAAGTGTAGGCCAATTGCGTGATGCCGCGATCGACCAACGTTCCGAGCCGCATCGTCTTCGCCGAGTAGGTTCTGTCGCGCAGGCTGTCCCATTCGGGATCGGGAATGGCGTAGCGGGTTCCGTCTGCGCGGAACTCGAACAGGTGATAGTCGTCGAACGGCATTGCCGCCTGGATGACGTCGTGCAAGGCCTTGAGCGTTGCCGTCAGCGGCACCTCGGCGCGCCGCCAGATGGCGGGCTGCCAGTCATCGAGCTGGATCCTGATGCGGGCGATGCGATCGGCGTGACTCATGCCGCCAACTTTGCAGATTGCGCCTTCCAGTTCCACGGTAGGAGTTCAGCCAGCCTGCTCTGCGGCGCATCGGCGATGTGGGAGAGCACGTCGGCGAGCCAGGCCTGCGGATCGACTTCATTGAGCTTTGCGGTGCCGATCAAGGTATACATGACTGCCGCGCGGTCGGCGCCGGGGTCTGACCCGGCGAAGAGCCAGGACTTTCTTCCGAGAGCCAGGCCGCGCAACGCTCGTTCGGCGGCATTGTTGGTCAGGCAGATGCGCCCGTCTGCGAGGAAACGGCTGAACCCCTCCCAGCGCTTGAGCATGTAGTCGATCGCCTGGGCGACCGGCGCGTGACGCGAGAGTTTGGCACGCTCGCCACGCATCCACTCTTCCAGTTCGGCAACGAGTGCTACACTCCTTTCGGCCCTGATGGCGAGGCGCTGCTCGGCGGCCAGTCCATTGATGTCGCGCTCGATGTCGAACAGGAGATCGATGCGTTTTACGGCCTCGAAGGCGATCGGCGAGATCGGCGGCGCGGTCTTTCCCCGACGCGCATTGGCGGCGATGTCGGCAAGCATGAAGAACTTGCGCCGCGCATGGCTCCAGCAGAGCGCCTCGGTTACCGGTCCGGGCTTGCGGTAGGGGAGGTAGAGCCGGTTGTAGCCGGCATAGGCATCGGCCTGCAGAATGCCGGTGAACTGCCTCAGGTGCCGCTCGGGATGATCGCCCGACCGGTCGCGCGATGCGTGGAACAGGGCTGCCGGTGGTGATGCCCCGGCGAAGGGGCGATCGTCGCGGACATAGACCCGGGCCCGGCCGGTATCGGTCTTTCCCTTCGCCAGGATCGGCACCGTGGTGTCGTCGCCGTGAAGCCGCTCCGCCGAGAGCACATGGCTCTCGATCAGCGCATGAAGCGGACGCAGCACCGCGGCGCATGCGCCGACCTGGTCGGCCAGCGTCGACAGGCTCAGATCGACACCCTCGCGGGCATAGCGCTCACTCTGCCGGTTCAGCGGCTGGTGTTGGCCGAACTTCTCGAACAGCAGCATGGCAAGCAGGTTCGGGCCGGCGAAGCCGCGCGGCGTGACGTGGAACGGCGCCGGCGGCTGGCTGATCGCCTCGCACTGCCGGCACGAGAACTTCTCGCGCACCGTCTGGATCACCTTCCACTGGCGCGGGATCACCTCCAGCGTCTCGGTGATGTCCTCGCCCAGCTTCGACAGCTTGGTCGAGCCGCAGCAAGCGCAACTCTCGGGAGCGGCGATGACGACACGCTCGCGCGGGAGGTGCTCCGGGAACGGCTTGCGCGACGGGCACCGGCGCTCGAACGAGCGAACCGTCTGTGTCTGGGACGCCGCTTTCTCCGCCGCCAGTTCGTCTTCGGTTGCGTTCGCCTCCAGCTCTTCAAGCTGAAGCTCCATCTGCTCGAGCAGCCTGGCCTTGCGCTCCGAGCGGCTGCCGTAGAGCTCGCGCCTGAGCTTCTCGATCTCCAGCTTCAGCCGTGCAATCAGCGCCTCCGTCCCGGAGCTGACCGCCGCCGCGCGGGCGGCGATCGCTTCGGCCTCGATGCGCGCGGCGCGCTCCGCGAGGATCATCGCGTGGGCGCTAGCGAGGTCGGAAGGGAGCGATTCAGCGGCGGACACCAGCGAACAGAATCACATCCACCGCCATGTGCAAGGCCAAAATCCTCAGCCGGTCGCCGTCGGCCGCCAGGTCTTCTGGGGCATACGCCAGTCGATGCCTTCCAGCAGATAGCCGAGCTGTGCCGGCGTAATGGTGACCGCGCCGTCGGCCGGCGACGGCCAGATGAAGCGGCCGCGCTCGAGCTTCTTCGAGAACAGGCAGGCGCCCTGGCCGTCGTGCCACAGAACCTTGATCAGATCGCCGCGGCGGCCGCGGAAGACGAACAGGTGTCCATTGTGCGGATCACGCTTCAGCGTCTCCTGCACCACCAGCGCCAGGCCCGGAAAGCCCTTCCTCATGTCGGTGTGGCCGGTTGCCAGCCACACCCGCATGCCGCTCGGAACCGGAATCATCAGGACCCGAGCGCGTCCAGCACGCGCCGCAGCGCCTCGGCATCCACGTCGCGATCGACGCGGACACGGCGCCCGCCGCCAAGCTCGATCTCGATGATGCCGCTCTTGCGACGACGTCGGCCGGGAGACGCCGAGGGCGCCGACGCCTCAACTGCGGGCGGCATGGCAGCGGCAGGAACGATCTCCACCGGGACCAATTGCGATGAACCGGCATCGACCCGATCGCACAGATCCTTGCGCCATCGAAAGAGCTGGCTGACGTGAATGCCCGCTGAGCGCGCGACTTCCGAAACCGACACGCCAGGCTCAAGCGACGCCGCGACCAGGCGCTCCTTCTCTTCGCGGGACCAGCGGCGGCGTCTCTCGACCGACGTGATCACCTCCACCCGCGGCATCGTCATAGGGCTACTCCTAGGATTATCCCTAGGACTTCCGACGTTCGCCCTCAGCCCGCAAGGCGGCCTTCACCGGAGGGATACACCGAGGCACACGGACGCTTGAAAGAGTCGATCACGCTTTCGCCCGCATGGGGAAGGAAAGCGTCATGGCTTTCTCAGATTACACTGGCATGCTTACGCCGACCGATTTGGCGCTGGTTCAACGGGTTTTCGACCGGCTGTGTGACGAGCGCCGTCTAGCTCAAAAGGACAGAGACCAGAGGGAGGAACTGGCTGCGGAGATCATCCGCGTCTTCCAGAAAGGCGCGACGGATGAAGCCGACCTGTGGCGGTCACTTTCCAAGCGCCGCAGGGCACGAGATGGCAAGGCGCCATAATCCTTCCACAAGCCCGGCTGCGAGGACGTGGCAGGTCTTCGCTTGTGATCAGGCGGAGTCCCCGTTCCCGTCGCTCTTACGGTCGATTACTCCGTAGTCCTGCGACTTCGAGCCGTCTGCTCCTAGGTAGCCCTCGGCAGCGAGCCCACGGCGCAGAAGCTCGCGGACCGCCGCCGCTCGGCTCGGCATTCGGTTCAAACCGGAAGTTTTCGAGCGCTTTCAGTTCGTCATCAGAGACCATTACCTGAAGTCGCTCGCCGCGCTCCAACTCTGACACCTTGCTCTCCTTGTTCAAAATTGGTTAAGTTAGTAACTGACTAAATATGGGCGACCGGCTCAAATGCGTCAAGGTAGTCAGCGTCTATATCCGCTCAAGGCGCTATTTGCACTAAAATGGACAACTAGGGCATCACTGCTAAGATATCTAACTTATTGATATTGAATGATTTTTTAACATCTTTTATTGTGGCTCTGGCATTCTTGTGATAACGTTTGGAATGAAAGGAGCATGACAAATGTTTCAGCTACCCGCCTCCTTACGAAAAGAGATCGACAACGAAGTGCGAGCGGCGTTCGTGCGAAGCCCTATCGTCAACGTCAGCGAAATAGCTGCAAGCCTTCAGCGGCGATATTGGTCACTGAATGTCGCACGTGAGGACATCGAACGCCGAACCTTAGAAAGCGCTACATTCGTTGGTGCACTGGTCCTGTTTGATGGAGACGGCGAAGGGTTGGTTCTAGATATGGCCGTTTCGGACGGGGTGACTGCGGAGCACTGACGGTCTGCGGCTGTGGCGACCGAAAGATTTGTCTGCCTCCGGCAGAGCGATGGGCTCTGGGGCGGTGTGGGATATGGTGGAGGATTCCGTAGCCAAGCTTGGCGGCGCGGAATTAGCGGGCCGCACAGAGATTCGCGCGCGAGCCGCGTGTGATATCCTTACGAGAATCTACGCCAACCGCCTGGATCGAGCCACGGTCGCGCGGCCGTCGCGCGATTGATCGGGTTGCCCTTCATCTCCAGGGTGCGGGGATAGAATCGCTGGATTTCTTCCGCAACACATTGATACCGCTGCGTCACTATAGGAATTTGATCCCCGCGCCCTAAGGGCGTGAGATAATGGCCTCCAATCGAAGGAGGTCATCATGCTCGACAACGTATTTGTCGTTACAGCGGCGATCACCGTCCTGGCGGGGATAGCCGCTGCGCTACTGGTTGTCCGCCCGACTGCGGGGCGAGTGGCTATCGCCAAAGGGTTCGCGAAAATCGCGCTCGCCGGGGCCATCGCGCTTTTCGCGCTGCTCAAAAATTGAGTCTCCGGTAGTCTTGAAGACGATCAAAGAGAACACAAATTCATGACCGCGACGCCCGCTCGGCCGGGTGCATCGCTCGCTCAAAGACGCTAGCAGCTGGAGGAAACTATGCGCGAGATCAGCCGCCATTTTGATCGTCCCGTCTATGTCGCAGACGGGCCGCACCCAATTCGTGAAATTACCGACGCAGCCGATGCCATTGAGTTCCTTTAGGACTGGCCGGAGGATATGCGCGATGTTGCGTATGAGATGGCATTCCGTATCTGCCGGCGGACGCATGACGGCTTGGCGCCTGTTTCAGCGGCGAGAAAGGCAATCGAGGGGTTCGCGAAGCTTGCCGGCATCCTCGAAATCTCTGTAACGCCGCCGTGGATGGTTGCCAGTGGAGCGGGACGTGGCGGAGTGCCTACATAAAACGCCTGGCCATCGAATCTGACCTTACGCTCGGAACTAAATCACCGCCGGACGGTTTTCCGCTGCTGACATAGTATTGCCCCCAATCCACTGTCAGCCGGCCCTGGCTTGGACCTCCCTCGCCAGGGCCATTTTTTGCGCTGGGGCATAGATGGGCTTCGACTGATTAGCGGTTCGGGTCTGCTGTCTCCCGGCGCTCAAGTTCGTGCTCAATCGCCTCGCGAATGAACTTCGCCATTCCAAAGTGTATCCGTCGAGCAGAGCGCTATGGGATCATGCTGGCGCCGGCTTCCTGTGACAGCAATAAAGTACGAGTCTTCCCCCCACACTTGGAAGCCAAGGCCGACAGAAGTGGATCGATGGGCGTTTTTCCTAGGTGTGGCCCCTTGGGGGTTCAAGGCGCCACGGGCTCAGTCGTAAACCCATGGCAATGTCTAGAAGCGAGGTGAGCACTGCCGTGCTGGCGCAGCAATTCGAGCAGGATGCCGACGCGGCTGGCTATGGCCGTGAGGTGCGCGAAGACGAAATTGGCAACATCGAGAGCGCCATAGTAGAGGCATTGGCGAAAGCTAAGACGGGAGAAGGCGAACATCCCAAGGTCGCGGCCGAAGAAAGCGATCTGGCGCTCGTCATGGAGGCGCTCGAAGTAGACGATACCAAGAGTGGGCCGTGAAATCCTGTTCCCGCCGACCTCTTGTGTCCCTTGGCCGGATGGTCAGCAGTAATTGGTTAGGTTCCATTAAGTGTGATTGTTGGAGCCTAACTATTTTCGGGCGGTATCGCGACGAGGCGCTCCGCGTGATCAATCTTCGCGCTACACCGGGATGCGCTGAAGCTCGATTGTGACATGCTTCCCGTGAAAACCGGAAGCGAGAAGCACCACCATGAGCCAGCGCACAAGATTGTGGAACACTTGCGAATGTGTCGGAGGGCTAGATTAATGCCGGATGCACGATCCCGCTTTCATCCCAGAGCTGCTGCGCGCCGCGAATGAGGTGGACAAGCTGACGCGGCCAGAAGCTGCCAGGCTACTTCGGCGGGCGCCGCGACCATCCGCGATCTCAGGGCTCTCGTGTCAGCGTCAGGCCGTCGTTCCGGAGCGAAAACCGACGTCGCGTTCCATCTGGACGAGATGTCAAAAAACATCGACCTGTTACCTAGTGCCGACGTCGGCCAGGCGCTGCTCCAAGCGCCCGACACAATGCGCACGCGTTGTATCCTGCTAGCGTCCGTTGACAAAGGTTGACTGGAGAATCCGGTTTTGATTCAAGGCTTCTTTTTGGAGGCAGCCTTGGGCGAACGTGTTGGTCTGACGGACGAGGAATGGGAACTGATCGGGCCTTTGCTGCC
>NZ_JBIRCY010000093.1:0-17859 GCF_044326205.1 Mesorhizobium sp. IMUNJ 23232 | reverse complement strand
GTTGTGTCGGCCGCTGCGCCGAGATCGCGGGCAGGTGGATGAAGCTTGCAACGCGCCGCCAGGCGAGCCGCGAGACCGCTTCGATCGGCTCTTCATCGTGGTCGACGCGGTATTCGCCGGCCGGCTGCGGCGCGTCGAGGCCCGGCAGAGAAAACGCCGATGAGAAGCGGACGACGGTTTGCGTGGTGCGGACGGTCATGGTGCGGTCTCCGCGGGAGCACGCCGATGCGCCTCTCGCACTACCCCAATCCGAACCCGGACGATCCCGTGCTGCCAGTACATCCGTGGTCAGCGTCGAGTTCATTCCAGGGTTCGAACCGAGCGGCAGGCGCCGGATCGGCGCCTTGCATTCGCTCTCGACAATTCGGTGGTGAATGGCGGGTCGAAGGTCTCTGATACCGCGAAAGCCAAATTCGGCCAAATCAACGAGTTTCATATATGCGCCTTGTTTGATGTCCAAACAAGCCCTAATCCGAATGTCGCAGGCGAAAGAACTGAAGAGACGCAAGAAAAATCGGGGGGCGATGTCGAACAAAACATCACCATTTTCCTGACGAGACCGGATTTTTCGCCAATTATTTTGATCTATATTTTTGACGATTCCGCTTCGGCCATGAATAATTTCTGGCACTCCTATCATTCGAGTGCCAAAGGCGCTACAAGGGTCATGCGGTCGCCCTGTCCGCCGGCTGCAGAAAGAATTCTCATGAAATTCCGGCCACTCCACGACCGCGTCGTCATCCGGCGCGCCGAAGGCGATCTCAATCCAAGGGCGGGATCATCATCCCCGACAATGCGAAGGAAAAGCCGCAGGAAGGCGAAGTTATCGCCATCGGCCCTGGGCTCCGCTACGAAAGCGGCAAGCTGATCCCGCTCGACGTCAAGGCCGGCGACACCATCCTGTTCGGCAAATGGTCGGGCACCGAGGTCAAGCTCGACGGCGAGGACCTTCTGATCATGAAGGAGAGCGACATCATGGGCATCGTCGAGAAGCCCGCGGCGGCCACCAAGAAAGCCGCCTGACCGGTCGGTTCTCCGATCCTCCCATCCCCCAAACGAACTGGAACACCATCATGTCCGCCAAGGAAATCAAATTCTCCACCGATGCGCGCGATCGTCTTTTGCGCGGCGTCGAAGTCCTCAACAACGCGGTCAAGGTGACGCTCGGTCCGAAAGGCCGCAACGTCGTCATCGACAAGGCCTATGGCGCGCCGCGCATCACCAAGGACGGCGTCACAGTAGCCAAGGAAATCGAGCTTGAGGACAAGTTTGAGAACATGGGCGCCCAGATGGTGCGCGAGGTGGCCTCCAAGACCAATGACCTCGCCGGCGACGGCACCACGACAGCGACGGTGCTCGCCGCCTCCATCCTGCGCGAAGGCATCAAGCTGGTCGCCGCCGGCATGAATCCGATGGACCTGAAGCGCGGCATCGATCTTGCCGTCACCGCCGTGGTCAAGGACATCGAAAAGCGCGCCAAGAAGGTCAAGTCGTCGGACGAGATCGCCCAGGTCGGCACCATCGCCGCCAATGGCGACGCAAGCGTCGGCGCCATGATCGCCAAGGCGATGAAGAAGGTCGGCAACGAGGGCGTCATCACCGTCGAGGAAGCCAAGACCGCCGAGACCGAACTCGACGTCGTCGAGGGCATGCAGTTCGACCGCGGCTATCTCTCTCCCTATTTCGTCACCAATGCCGAAAAGATGCGGGCTGAACTGGACGACACCTATATCCTGCTCCACGAGAAGAAGCTCGGCAACCTGCAGGCGATGCTGCCGATCCTCGAAGCCGTGGTGCAATCCGGCAAGCCGCTGCTCATCATCGCGGAGGATGTCGAAGGCGAAGCGCTTGCGACCCTCGTCGTCAACAAGCTGCGCGGCGGCCTGAAGGTCGCGGCCGTCAAGGCGCCCGGCTTCGGCGACCGCCGCAAGGCGATGCTGGAAGACATCGCCATCCTGACGCAGGGCCAGTTGATCTCCGAAGACCTCGGCATCAAGCTCGAAAACGTCACCCTCGACATGCTCGGCCGCGCCAGGCGTGTCGTCATCGACAAGGAAACGACCACGATCATCGACGGTGCCGGCGACAAGCAGGCCATCGCCGGCCGCGTCCAGCAGATCAAGGCGCAGGTCGAGGAAACCACCTCGGACTATGACAAGGAGAAGCTGCAGGAGCGGCTCGCCAAGCTGGCCGGCGGCGTCGCGGTCATCCGTGTCGGCGGCGCGACCGAGACCGAGGTCAAGGAGAAGAAGGACCGCATCGACGACGCGCTCAACGCCACCCGCGCAGCAGTCGAAGAAGGCATCGTTCCCGGCGGCGGCGTAGCGCTGTTGCGCGCCAGGGCGGCGCTCGCCGGCCTCGCCGGCGCCAATGACGACGTGACGGCAGGCATCTCGATCGTGCTCAGGGCGCTGGAAGCGCCGATCCGCCAGATCGCCGAGAATTCCGGGGTCGAAGGCTCGATCGTCGTCGGCGCTCGCCGGCCTCGCCGGCGCCAATGACGACGTGACGGCAGGCATCTCGATCGTGCTCAGGGCGCTGGAAGCGCCGATCCGCCAGATCGCCGAGAATTCCGGGGTCGAAGGCTCGATCGTCGTCGGCAAGCTGGCCGATGGCAAGAACCCTGACATAGGTTTCGACGCCCAGACGGAAACCTATGTCGACTTGATCAAGGCCGGTATCATCGATCCCGCCAAGGTCGTTCGCACGGCGTTGCAAGACGCCGGCTCGATCGCCGCGCTGCTGATCACCGCCGAGGCCATGATCGCGGACGCACCCAAGGACGCACCCGCCGCCGGCACTGGCGGCAACCGCGGCATGGGGTACTGACCACGACAGCCGGCCGTGTGGCAGGCACGTTCTGGAAGACGGTCAATTTCAACATAAACAAGGGAACAATCTCATGGCCATGCCAATCAGCAAGCCTTCTCTCTCGCCCAGCGTTGGGAAAGCTATCAACCATCCAAATCGACGCTCGTCTGGGCCTGCGCCGCGACCGCGGTCGCCACGATGATCGTGGGCTTCAGCTGGGGCGGCTGGGTCACGGGTGGCACGTCGCGGACACTGGCCACCATGGCCGGCGAAGTGGCACGCGGCGAACTCGCCTCGGTGGTCTGCGTCGAGCGCTTCAAGGCTGCCTCCGATTCAACGGTGAAGCTGACCGAACTCAATGCCATAACCGACAGCTACAAAAGACGCCAGTTCGTCGAGGCCGGCGGCTGGGCAACGATGCCCGGCCAGACGGCTCCCGACAGGCGCGCCGCCGAAGGCTGCGCGGCAGCCCTCGCCGCCTGAGCCTCAAGCGGCCGAGGTTCCGGCCTCGAGCCTTATCTCCGATACGTCCGCGAACAGGATTGCCTTCGCGGCCACGCAAGGTCCTGGCGACAAATCAACGATTGGCTGCGCCGCGGCCGATCGGCAGTCCGTCATCACAGTTCAGGAGCACGACCATGATCAACTATATCAAGAACACCGACACGCCTCCGACAGCCAAGGAAGTCGAGGACAACCGCTTCGAACAGATCCGCAAACAGGCGGCGGACAGGCACAAGAAGTCTGACACGGACGGCACCCGCCGTCGCGACCGCCTGACCGCCGAGACTAACCGACTCGTGTAGTACCATTCAGCATATAAATGGGTAGGCAGGAATGACGATGGTATTTAACTTGCAGCGGGAGCAAAAACGCCTGTGTCATTCTTCTCGCATCACCCTACACGCAAAAAGCCCCGCCGGCCGGAGCCAGCGGGGCGATCATTTGCCGGGGTTGGGGGAAGTGGTCAGTCGGCGGGCTTCGGCCTGATCCACCGGACTAGCAGTTCCAGAACGATGTCTGATATCCACAGATTGTGTTGAAAAAGTCGAAAGACCGGTGCAACGACGCGAGCGGAGCGGAAGTGCACAGAATTGCTTCCTACTCAAGCCGCACACCAGAAATGAAATAGCGCGAACTGTCCCAGATCCCGTCGCACGGAGAAAGCCATTTCAGGCTGGAGCGCTTCGAGCGACGCTTACAGAGTTTCTCAACACAATCCACATTGCGCAGACACCGATCAGGAAAGCGGCAGCATGCGTGCCGGCCTGGTTGTTGTCGGGTGGCAGCGGCACTCCGACGCTGTAGGCGTAGTGAATCACCGGGACGGTGAGATAAGCCGCCGCCAGCGCCCCGCAGATCGGCGAAGCCACCATCTCTCGTATCTTAAAGCGCCGATGCGAGAGAGCCCGCAGGACGCCACCGGCCAGCCCGGCAACAAGGATCGAACCCTTGATGCCGAGCGCGTCGAGAAGGTCGTTGATCATGCCGGACACGCGAGTTCTACTTGACCGGGGGCTGGTGGCTGGCTTCGAGCGCGGCGATGATGTCGGCGCGGATGCGCGTGTCGTCTTCGACCAAAAGGATTCGCATTATCAATCGTCGCCGTCCTGCTTGGTGAGATAACGGCCACTGCGCGCATCGACCTTGATCTCGATCAGGTGGCCGTCCGACTGCAGGATATGAAACTCATAGTATGGCGTGTCGTGTCGGGATTCGAACTCGGTTTCGACGATTTCGCCCTGGTACCGCGCGCGAACGGCGGTGACGATCCTCGCGAGCGGCACGAATTCGCCCGACTCGGCGCCGCGGCTCGCTCGTTCGGCGTCCTCATGACGGCTCTTATGGTCTGCATGCGCCCAACCGGTCATGGCAACAGCCAGCGCAAACGCGCAAAAGACTCTCCGCACCCTGTTTTTCAAGCCCATCCGCACCTGTTGGCGACACGCCGATGACAAAATGCTGACAACGATGCTCAGCGCTCCGTCACCGAATTCTGTCGAAAACGCTGCCATCGCATCAAAGCGATATTTCGACGAAACAAGGAAACCAAAATGCGCACAATGATCTCAGCCGTGGCCCTCATCACCCTGTTTTCCGGGGCAAGCGCCGCGTCCGCGGAAGACAGCCACAAATGCGGCGATGCCGCCGAGAGCCAGTGGATTAGCAAGGACGCGATCAAGGCCAAGTTCGCCGTCGACGGAACGGAAGTCAGGCAGGTCAAGGTCGAGGACGGCTGCTACGAAGTCTATGCTGTCACCAAGGACGGCAAGAAGACAGAGCAGGTGGTCAATCCCGTGACGGGCGAGGTCGTCGGTAGCGAGGACGACGAGGGATGAGCACCGGCGCCGAAACGCTCGATGCCGGCCGCGGCGAGCGGCCGGCGATGGTCAAGGTCTGGGACCCGCTGGTGCGGCTGTTCCACTGGTCGTTGGTCGGGGGCTTCGCCTTCGCTTACTTCACCGGTGACGAATGGAAGGACGTACACATCGTCGCTGGCTACATCGTCGGCGGTCTTGTCGTTTTCCGCCTCCTGTGGGGGCTGGTTGGCCCGAAGAACGCCCGCTTCACAAGTTTCGTCCGCGGACCTTCAACGATGCTTGGCTATCTCAAGGACGCGCTGGCCTTCCGGGCACCGCGGTACCTCGGCCACAATCCGGCAGGCGCAGCGATGATCGTCGCGCTCCTCGTGGCGATCGCAATGATCGCCACGACCGGATACATGATGACCACCGATGCCTTCTGGGGTGTCGAATGGGTGGAGGAGGTGCACGAGACCACGGTCTATGTGACGCTCGGGCTGATCGCGCTGCACGTCGGCGGCGTGGTGATGGCCAGCATCGAGCACCACGAAAATCTGGTGAGCGCCATGTTCACAGGCAAGAAGCGCGCGAATTAAGTGTAGCAGGCCGGTCGGAGGGCGGCCGGCCTGCGTCTTCGATGCTCGCCGGTGATGAACTGGCTGGCTCGGGATGGCGCAACATGTTGAAAAGTCCTCACCCATGCTTTCGCCTGATACCGTGCTGGTATCTTAGGCGGTCCGTTCATAGCATAGGCTTTTGCCCTCGGCGAAAGCCTATGCCGGCGAACAAGACTAGCCTCGCAACATGGTTCCCTTGAAGACTTTGGCAGTTCCACTTTGCAATCTTATGCGACTTTCTAGGCACAAAAGGCGAACGTTGAGAGGGGGTTATGTGCCTTTGAATGTGCGGATTTGCTCATCGGGTCAACCGCTCAGGTTCCGCCCTGTTACGTCCATACGACTGAATACGTGTCCGTTGTTCATGCCGGTCCAGGCCGTCGGATCTTTGGCGCCCGGCTATGAACTCGGGATGGACGAGCCCTTGCGCCGCGCGACGTTGGTGACGGGCGACACTGGCTTGAGACAGCGCCTAATCAAGGTCGCATCGGCTGGCCGCACGCCTTTCCCCGAGAGTGCGCACGTCGAGGATCATATCTATGCCGGCTTCTACAGCCGGACTGACCACGCGCTGATCGATGAATTTCACAAATCGGACTGGACAAGGCCTTTCGAACTGGTGGGATCATTTGCGGATCAGCGCTTGCGGACCCTTGCCAGGCGGCTGGTCTATTGCGAGGCGCCAGGTGTCCTTCTCGCGAAGGAACGGGGAAGTATGCTCGCGCCATTGCTGCGCGCATCTCAGGCGAGGATGCCGCAGTGAATCGGGGATGGACGACATTGCCGCAGGCCATTGGAGAGGCGCACGGCCTGCTAAATGACCCGCCGACCGAAAAGACAAGCCTCATCCAGGAGCATCTGGACTATCTGACTGGCCGGCTCGAAGATACATACCGTGCCCTCGAGCCGAGCGCGCAGTCCTGGACGAAACCGAGCCTTGGCTCTGTCACGTGACTACAAGATCGGCGTTCGTAGAGTGAGAGCCCGGCAGTCCGCTTGGCGACTATTGATACGCCAGGCTTCCAGACCGGTCACGCGACGCTGCCAGGCGCCTTTGGATGCCCGCAATGTCACATATGCCGAATTCGTGGGGCGTGTAGGCGACCAGCAGACCCATGGAGACCAGTCGCTTGAGAGATCGCACAACCGTTTCCACCGTCAGCCCGAGATAGCTTGCGATATCGGCCCTGGACATCTCAAGACGCACGCGTGAGCCGTTGGTCAACGCGGGATTGGTGCGCCGGCCCATTTCGAGTATGAAGTTGGCGGCGCGTTCGTCCGCCATCAGATGCAGCCGACGCAGGGTTTGGAATTGAACCGTCCACGGTTCGCTTTCCAGGCATGCCACGTATCTCTCGTGCATTTGATCGTGAACCTGGTTCGCCTCGATATCTTTCCTGCTGCGCTGGCGAAATAGGCAGTCGGACAGAGCCTCCGCCGAGCAGAGGTATCTGCCTCTGTGCGACATGTTGAAGACTTCGCCGGCTAAAGCGAATCCGCATATTACACGATGCTCGTCGGACATGAATCGATAGAAGGCGACAGTTCCCTTCACCAGATGATAGACATTATCTCCATCATCGCCTTCGAAAAAGAGTGAATTGCCGGCACGCAATTGCGACAGCGGCTTCGCGACTTCAGGTCGCTGCTGCCTGTTCGAGGCGCCCTGCAGCGTTGCTGCTGCCGCGTTCGATCGAGGATAGTTGGAATTGATGACAGTCTGCACTATACCCACCCGTCAATGCGCGTGCTCGGCGCACTGCCCAGTTACCTTTTCCTCCCCTGGCGAATTCAGCCAATATATCACCAATGGAGAGGTGAGCCCGGTCTCGATGAACTGACCGGGACATGACGGACTGCGTCATCTCCTGGCCATCTTCCCTGATCTATCTTCCTGCATTGTGCCAAAACAGGCTGGCAATTCAGTTCAAGCAAAAGCCGTGCCAAGCCGCTCGTCTCATCAGAATGGCAGCTTGATCAGAGATCAGAAAAACTTTCACTACCTTGCGTTGACCTGTCGGTTTGCTTCGATGAGCAAGTGGTCCGCGTCAAAAATACCATCTATGGTTGCGGTCATCTTGACACTGTGCATCGAGTGAAACATGCGTGCGGCCGTGCCTGAGCAACGACGTGTGAGCGGCCTCTTCGCGGACGTCGAAAAATTGACGATCAACTTCGTCACATAATCTGAAGTGATCCGTGGATCGGCGCGTCATGCGCTCTGGCGGAGGCACGCTGTCTCGTCGGTCAGCGCCACATCCCACGCATGCGATCCCTGAGATCAACCGGAACGACCGGCTTGTTAGCTGATCTTGGATCGTTGCCTGCAATGGGCCATCCGACCTGCTCGAACTGACCGAGCACATGATCCGGCATGAATCGAGTGCGCGAGGCGTAGACGTGGCGGTCGCCGCGCGAGGCCTGGCCGCTTGTGTAGAAGCGCTGCGGGGTGATCAGGTGGAGAGAATCCTTCGCCCGCGTCATGGCCACGTAAAGCAACCGCCGCTCCTCCTCAATGTCATCTTGCTCGCCGACGGCGAGGTCGATCGGGATGCATCCGTCGACGGCGTTGAGCACGAAGACGTTCTTCCATTCCTGGCCCTTGGCCGAGTGGATGGTTGAGAGGATCAGGTAGTCTTCATCGAGATGCGGCGGACCGGCGCGGTCGCTCGTCGCCTCGGGTGGGTCGAGCGTCAGGTCGGTGAGGAATTTTTGGCGGGAAGGATAGCCGGCCGCGATCTGTTCCAGTTGCAGCAAATCTGCGCGGCGGGTCGTGCCGTCTTCATGGATGCGCGCCAGGTGAGGCTCATACCATAGCCGCACCCGTTCCAGATCGGCCGGCCAGGCGGATTTTGAGCGCAGGCCCGCGAACAGATCGACAAAGGCTGGCCAGTCCGTTTCGGTTCGCTGCGGCACACGAAAACCCGACAGGCCGAAGACCGGGTCAAGAGCCGTTGCCATTGCCTCGATGATCGCCGCCGCCGAGGACGGTCCGATGCCTGGCAGGAGCTGCAGAACGCGAAAACCGGCCACGCGGTCACGCGGGTTCTCGGCAAAACGCAGGACCCCGAGCACGTCCTTGACGTGGGCGGCGTCCAGGAATTTCAGGCCACCGAACTTTACGAAGGGGATGTTGCGGCGGGTAAGCTCGACCTCCAGCGAACCGCTGTGATGGGAGGCGCGGAACAGCACGGCCTGTGCCTTCAGCACGGTTCCGGCCTCGCGCTCAGCCAAGATACGGTCACAGACGTAATTCGCCTGGTCCGCTTCGTCGCGCACCGTGACGAGCAGCGGTTTCTCGGCCGATCTGCGCTCGGTCCAGAGATTCTTGGTGAAACGCTCTGTCGCTTCGCTGATCACCGCGTTGGCGGCGGCCAGAATGGTATCCGTCGAACGGTAATTGCGGTCCAACGTGACGATCTCGGCCAGAGCGGGGAACTGCGCAGGAAAGTCGAGGATATTGCGCACCTCCGCCGCGCGGAAGGAGTAGATCGATTGTGCATCGTCGCCGACCACCGTCAGACCCGCGCCGTCGGGCTTCAGGGCGAGAAGGATGGAGGCTTGAAGCCGATTGGTGTCCTGGTATTCATCGACGAGGATGTGGTCGAACCGTGCGCCAAGCCGCTCCGCCAGAGCGGGTTCCCTGGCCATCTCGGCCCAGTAGAGAAGCAGGTCGTCGTAATCGAGCACGTTCTCAGCCTGCTTTGCCTCGACATAGCCTGCGAACAGCCGCTTCAGCTCGTCGTTCCAAGTGCTGCACCATGGAAACGCCTTAGCCAGAACCTCGTCCAGCGGCTTCTGTGCGTTCACGGCCCGCGAATAGATGGCGAGGCAAGTCCCCTTGGTCGGAAACCGGCTCTCGGTTTTCGACAGTCCGAGTTCATGCCGGACGAGGTTCATCAGGTCCGCGGAATCCTCACGGTCGTGGATGGTGAAGGCTGGGTCGAGCCCGATTTCGAGCGCGCAATCGCGCAGCAGTCGCGCGCCGACGGCGTGGAAGGTGCCGGCCCAGGTCAATCCGTCGGTGAGAACGGATGCCTTGTCGCCCAGCACCTCGCCGGCGATCCGCGCGACACGCCGCGTCATCTCCACGGCGGCGCGGCGCGAGAAGGTCATCAGCAAGATGCGGCGCGGATCGGCGCCCTTGACGATCAGGTGCGCGACACGATGGGCAAGCGTGTTGGTCTTGCCGGAGCCTGCGCCGGCGATGATCAGCAGCGGCCCGGCGATGGTCCCGTTCCCATGCTCCACCGCAGCGCGCTGCCCGTCATTGAGATGAGCGAGATAGGCCGGCTGAAATGCCGAATCAGGAAGCGCAACGTTCATGCCGCCATGGAGCAGCGTTTCCGGTTCGTTCGCAATCGCCATAATTTTGAGCGTAGAAAATAACTCTAATCTCGCGCACCCCGGCCCACTGTGTGTTTAGAGAACGGATTTAGCCGTGGAGGACCGTCCCGCCCCGCTCAATGGGTTAAACTTCATGGGCCAAAGTAATCGCCCCTCGACGGTGTCGAGGGACAATTGACGTGAGCAAGCTGCCTAGCGAGGCAACCCCGGCACAATCGGGCGGCTGCCTAGCGGATCCAATTCGGACGTGGGGGCTTCGTCATAACCGCTCCACCCGTCGGCTTCGTATTCGTCCCTTCGACTGTTGATGTCCACAGGGCCTGCCTGGCCCAGTATGGCGGCGGCTGCGTCAATATGTGCGTCATCAACACGGGCGGTGACGAGAGTGCCGCCGCGGCGAATTCCCTCGGCATAAACATGCGCATCGCGTTCATCCACGCCTGCATCGGTCAACGAGCCGATAAGCCCGCCGGCAACTCCACCGGCAGCGGCGCCGATCAAGGTCGCGGCCAGCCAGCCCGCGCCGACCACCTGGCCGATCCCCGGAATAGCGAACGCGCCGAGGCCCGCCAGCAAGCCGCCCACGCCGCCAACGGCAGCACCAATACCGGCACCTTCCGCCGCGCCACTTTCGTGGTCACCGCTCGGGCCAACAATACTGATGTCGGCATTCGGGATATCTGCATCCTCCAGAGCCGAAACCGCTCTGTCGGCCTGCTCACGTGTATCGAATAGCCCGGTAATTATTCGCATGCATCTTCTCCTGTTGGAGAGACTAGAAGCTGCGCCGAGCCAAAGCGTTCCACACATGAGGATTTACTGCTTTGAGGTGCATCGCGAGGGGTGGCGGTATTCGCCCTACGCCCTCGAAGGCCAGTTCATATCGCACCGGTCTCCTTGAGGCACGAGACCGCAAATCCCTGGGAACACTGGCGTGCCGGAACCAGACGACTACCGCGGCATTGTGAGAGACGCGACTACGCGCTCCAACCTTTCGAAGGAAAAGCAATGGCCAAGCCATCGAGCTGGTCGTCCGGCAAGACAGCGACGATTCATGACCAGAAGCTCGAACGCGGAAATGGCGGCGAGTTGCACCAGATCGCGGCAGGAGACGTTCCGGTCCTGACCACCGCGCAGGGCGGGCCGGTTTCCGACGACCAGAACTCGCTGAAGATCGGTGCGCGCGGCCCGACCGTTCTGGAAGATTTCCACCTACGGGAGAAGATTTTCCACTTCGACCATGAGCGTATCCCCGAGCGCGTAGTGCATGCGCGGGGTTACGGCGCGCATGGTTATTTCGAGACCTATGAATCGCTGGCCAAATACACGCGCGCCGACATCTTCCAGCGCGCAGGCGAGAAAACGCCGGCCTTCGTCCGCTTCTCAACCGTAGCAGGCAGCAAGGGCTCGGCCGACCTCGCCCGCGACGTGCGCGGCTTTGCGGTGAAGCTCTACACACAGGAGGGCAATTGGGACATCGTCGGCAACAACATTCCGGTATTCTTCATCCAGGATGCCATTAAGTTTCCCGACATCATCCATTCGGTGAAGCCGGAGCCCGACCGCGCATTTCCGCAGGCGGCGTCCGCACATGACACGTTCTGGGATTTCATCTCGTTGACGCCCGAGAGCATGCACATGATCATGTGGGTGATGTCGGACCGGGCGATCCCGCGTTCCTTCCGCTTCATGGAGGGGTTCGGCGTCCACACCTTCAGGATGCTGAACGCCAAGGATGAGTCGACCTTCGTCAAATTCCATTGGAAGCCAAAGCTCGGGTTGCAGTCGGTGGTTTGGAACGAGGCGGTCAAGATCAACGGCGCCGATCCGGACTTCCACCGCCGGGATTTATGGGATGCGATCAAGTCCGGCAATTTTCCGGAGTGGGAGTTGCAGCTTCAGCTCTTCGACCAGGAGTTCGCTGACGGTTTCGATTTCGACGTGCTCGATCCGACCAAACTCATCCCCGAAGAGCTGCTGCCGCCAGTCCCGGTCGGCCGCCTCGTGCTCGACCGCATGCCGGACAATTTCTTCGCCGAGACCGAGCAGGTCGCGTTCATGACGCAGAATGTTCCGCCCGGAATCGACTTTTCCAACGACCCGCTGCTGCAGGGCCGGAACTTTTCCTATCTCGACACGCAGATCAAGCGGCTTGGAAGCTCCAACTTCACCCACCTGCCGATCAATGCGCCGAAATGCCCGTTCCACCATTTCCAGCAGGACGGGCACATGGCGATGCGCAATCCGGTGGGGCGGGTGAACTACCAGCCGAACTCGTTCAGTGAAGGCCCACGGGAATCGCCGCAGCGCGGCTTCCGTTCTTTCGCAGAGGTGGAGGAAGGGCCGAAGCAGAGACTGCGGGCGGAGAGTTTCGCCGACCATTACAGCCAGGCGCGGCAGTTCTTCAACAGTCAGACCGCGCCGGAGCAGAAGCACATCGCCATGGCGCTGACCTTCGAACTTAGCAAGGTCGAGACGCCTGTCATTCGAGAGCGGATGGTGGCGCATCTCCTGAACATCGATAACGGGCTGGCGGAGACGGTCGCCGAGAAGCTGGGCATGAAGAATCTGCCCAGGGCGGCCGACGCAGCCGTTTCCACACGCGATGACCTTGAACTGTCGCCCGCGCTCAGCATCATCGAAAACGGACCCGACAGCTTTGCGGGCCGCAAGGTGGGCGTGCTGGTCAGCCCGGGGGCGGATGCCGCGCTTTTGAAGAAGCTTCAATCGGCGATCGAAGCGGAAGGCGCCACGATGGAGGTGATCGCGCCGACGGTCGGCGGCGTTGAGGCGGCCGATGGCAGTCTGATCCCTGCCAAGCACATGATCGACGGCGGTCCTTCGGTTCTGTTCGACGCGGTCGCGCTACTCCTATCCGAGGAGGGCGCCGAACGCCTCGCCCGCACGGCCGCCGCCCGCGACTTCGTCGCCGACGCCTTCGCCCACTGCAAGTTTATAGGCTTCACGCCCGGCGCCATGCCACTCCTAGCGAAGGTGGGCATTGATCCGGAGGCAGACGAAGGTCTGATCACTCTCGATGATCACAAGTCGATTGCCACGTTTATCGAATCTTGTCGCAACCTGCGGCTCTGGGCGCGCGAAACCAGCGTCATGCTGTAGGGTGTGGATCGGCGCATTGCCAGAGTTGGTCTTGGAAAGGGCCAACCCTTTTGGCGTGTGTAAGGACGCTCTCTGCGACGGCCGGCGAGACGCCCGCTACCGCATCAGTCCTGCAGCCCGGAGCGCATCCTCGATGATCTTCTTGACCCCCGTCGCCTCCGCGGCCGGTCGGGTTGGAGCTGGCTCTTGGAGCGGAGTGGTTCGCGACGACATCCTCGTGTCATCGGCCAAAGAGAACATGCCGGAACCGGCGGGAAGCTCTTCGTCTCGCCGGGGCTGCCTTGGCTTCACCGACGCGCTGCTGCTAGGGTCAGCAATACCCCAAAATTCCGCGATGCGCCGCGTGGATGAAATACCTACGTCGAGCATGAAAGGCCTAGGGACGCCCAAGCCATCCTCGCCCCCAGTCCGTAGCGGGGTGCCGTGTCCCATGCCCGTGATGGTGCGGGTCTCGATGAGCGCATGCCCGCTGGCGTCGCTCCAGGTTCTTTTTGTGTGACCGTCGACCGTCTCGGAGCGGGTGGGAGCTTTGCCGAGCCTGTGAACGCCTCGCCATTGCCCAGCGATGGCTTCGGCGTTCGACGGCGCCACCGTCTGGTCGGCCGAACCCTGCCATATGGAGATCCTTGGCCACGGTCCTTTGTGAGGAGATGCACTGCGCAGAAGCCGCTGAAGCTCCAGCTCGGACGGACCGCCGTGACCACGCATGCGATCAAACGCTTCTGGAATGGTGTTCGCAGTGCCATAGGCAAGGCCGGCGACGATCGCGCCTCCCGCGAAGACGTCCGGATAGGTAGCGAGCATCACCGAAGCCATGGCGCCTCCCGCCGACAAGCCGGTGACGAAGATGCGCTCACGATCGAGTTCGTGCTCGGCGACAAGCGTTTCGATCATCTGCCGTATGGAAAGCGCCTCGCCGCTATCGCGCTTCGTGTCTGCCGGCACGAACCAGTTGAAGCACAGATTGGGATTGTTGGCCCGTTGCTGCTCTGGAAACAGCAGGGCAAAGCCCTCCTGGTCGGCAAGCTTTGACCAGCCGGAGCCGTGATCATAGGCCGCTGCATTCTGGGTGCAGCCATGCAGCACAACGACCAGCGGCGCGCCCTGCGGAAGATTCTCGGGCAGGTAGAAGCGCGCCTGCAACGCGCCCGGATTCGAACCAAAACCGTTCAATGTCGAGAGTCGGTTGGATGAGGTAGAATTGGGGGTATGAACGTTCTGTTGAGCGCGCAACGCGCTCAGGCGCGCAATCGTATCCGACATTTTTCGCATATAGCCGTCCCTGTTTTGACGCCCGGATCGGACGGCATTGTTGCGCAACGCGCTTGCAGCCATATCGTTGCTGCACTGCACAATAACAAGGGAGGGCGGGCGACGAGCAGAGATCGGCCGACCCTGATTGGGATGGCCGATCCGCAAGACTCAGGAGCGCTGAGTGAGATAGACGGTCTCTTCGTCGTCTCGCTGCTTGCCTCCAAGGGCGGCTGCTGCGCTGGCAATGAAGGCGCCGATGATCAGCGACAGTGCGCCGACCAGTGCGAAGGTCGCTGCGGCCTTTCTTGCCGTATCGGCCGCCTCCTGCGCCTTGACCTTGGCCTCATTCGCCTGGGCGATCACGGCGTCGACGCGAGCATTTGCATCCGCCTCCGACAAGCCGGTGCGGGCCGCCACAAGTTGGCCGAGATAGGTCTTGTCGTCGGCCGAGAGATCGCCGGCGGTGACGCCGGCGATCAAAATGCGGGAGGCCTGCGCTGCTGCGGCAGCGTCGCCTTCAGCGCCGGGCGCCGCCAACCGTGCGGGGTCGGAAGGGCGGAAGAGCGTGTCGACAAAATAGGATGTAGCTCCGCTGACGCTGGTCCCATCGGCATTCGCGGAAGCGCCCGCCGAGGCGCCGATCGCCGCTCCCGAGGCTATGGTGGATGCGCTCTGCACGCCAGTTCCGATCGCCGCCGACAGCGCCGAGCCAAGCACGAATACCATGATTAGAGTCGCGAGCGCCCAGGCCATGAAGCCGTGAGCGGTATCGCGGAAATAGGTTTCGTCCGTGTGGACGCCAACCCATTTCGCGCGCAGGCGGCCTGTCAGATAGCCGCCGAAGCCCGACGAGAACCATTGCACAATGATCAGCCAGATCGCCGTGGACACGGCGAAGGTGGTGACGCTGGTGCCTTCGTTCGACCAGGGCGAAACCATGGTGAGCCCGAGGCCAGAGCCAAGCAGCATGAGAATGAAGGTCAGCGTCGAAGCAGCGAAGGCGCCGGCAATGATCGGACCCCAGTTGACGGCGGACGAAGACGATTCGACCGACGCGGCCCCGTCCGTAGTTGTGAAGGCTGATGCCATGATGTCCTCTACCGCGCAAACAGCGCGAGGAGGATGATGATTGGAATCGGAATGCCGAGAAGCCAGAGCAGAATGCCACGACCCATGATAGTCTCCTGTCGAATATGTAGACAAAAAAACAACCACCCCGGCAGTGCCGAGGTGGCTGGGTGGTGGATCAGGCGGCCTTTGCCATTTCGTTCGCTGAGGAATCCGCTAGCCCGGTCAGCGCCTTGTCCGTCATGGTCTCTTCGCCCAGCGTCATTTCGAGCAACTTCGCCGCGTCCTTCATGCCGAGCACCGTCGCCCAGCGCTTAAGCGTGCCGTAGCGCGTCATCTCGTAATGCTCGACGGCTTGCGCTGAGGAGATGAGGCCGGCGTCGATTGCCGGCGTGCCCTTGAATGTCTCGATGATCTCTTCGCCTTCGGAAATGATCCCTTCTATGGCGTCGCAGGTCTTGCCCTGGGCACGTTTGCCCATGACCTCGAACACCTGCTGAAGCCGCTCGACGTGACCTTCGGTCTCGTCCTTGTGCTTTTCGAATGCAGCCTTCAGATCAGGCGAGCTGGCGGCGCGAGCCATTTTCGGGAGAGCCTTCAGGATTTTCCGTTCCGCGTAGTAGATGTCCTTCAACGTGTCGTGGAAGAGGTCTTCCAGTGTCTTGTCCTTAGCCATAGGTGTCGCTCCGTGTTTAGAGAGGACCGAACAACGACAGTCGCAGGCGGGTGTTCCTTCACGCCGAGCGATTCCCCGAAATATCGCCACGTGTCGTGTCATTTGATAATCTGAGCGCACGTCGGCTTTCACATTTGATACCCGAACGCCTTCGCGCCGAGGCCCATGGAACCTTTCCGATACGCACGTCTTCTGCTCCTCGCGAAGCGCTTGGATCAGCCATGCCGAAGTATTTCTTTGAAACATTCGACGGAAAAACGGCTTGGCCTGACGATCGTGGCATAGATTGTCATTCGCGGGGACAGGTGAGCGACCAAGCGGTGAGGGCCTTGGTGGATATGGTTCGTGACGAATTGCCGGATGGATCGGCTCGGGAGTTTCGCGTGGTCGTCCGCGATGAAGCCCTAATCACCGTGTTCGAGGCGTCGCTCGTTCTGAATAGCAGCTGGAACGATTAGATCGCCGTGCCAGTTCAGCGCGGCTCCATCTCCATGCACAAGTAGGTCGGATCGAACTCCGACACTGTAACCAGGGCATCCCAGTCCAGTATCTCGACCTGGTCACCTTCCCAGCTCAACGCACCTCTTCGTCGCAGCGACTGCAGATTGCGGTTTACATGGACGATCGACAGACCGAGCGCGTCCGCCAATTGGGACTGCGTCATGGGTAGCGTGAACCGGAATTCCTTTGTGAGGCCAACGATACGGAGACGGACGAAAACCTCACATACGAAATGAGATATCTGCGCGAGAGCGGATCGACGGCCCATGGCAACGATCCACTCCCGATGCACCGAGCCATCGATTAGCGTATCGAGCCAGAGCATGCGTGTCAGGTGGGGCGAGGTCTCGGTGATCCGCCGCAGCGTTTCATGGGTGACTTCAAGCAATGTGCACGTCGAAATCGCCACGACCCCATGTGCCAGCCGCTTAAGCAGAAACCCGTGGAGATCCATGAAGTCGCCGGGCACGTGGATGGCGGTGATCTGACGGCTACCGTCCGCCAGAATTTTTTGCCTTCCTGCTATTCCGGAAACGAGGAGTTGACTGAACAACGGCCGACTTCCGTCCGACACGATCTCCTGACCAGCGCTCACCACCCTCCGACCCGTGAAGGCTCCCGCAAGCTGCTTCCGTTCGTCGTCTGTCAGTTGGTCGCGTTGGCTCAGTTGCCGTATCAGCGGCTCGATCATAGTCATTCCCGTTCACAACAGCGCGACGGCGGCTCCGCGACGGTCGGGTGATGCTGTGAAGCTCCCTTTCCCGGTCGTTTCATGAGAATTTGCTTGGTGTCGTAAGCCGCTTAGGTCGGTTTGGCAATTCGCCTGCCAACAGCGCGATGCCATGCAAACCGACCACGATCGCCAAGTTAGCTCCCTCGATTCCGGGATTTGGACAGCGCTACCATTGTCGTTAGCGCCGACACAAAAGCGATCAACGCAACGGCGATGTAGGTGTTGCTGTCTGCTCCAATTCGCGGCTGGGAAGGAATTGGAGCATCACCGACCGAAGTTGTGAGGCGCTTCAGGTCTGGCCTGGTCCCGAAGCTCGTGGCGTAGGCGCGAGTGAGTTCTGCGCCGAGAAGGAAAATCGAGGATGAGTAGAACACCCACAAGAGCAAAACAATCAAGCTGCCTGCCGCACCATAGGACGAGGCAACCGCG
>NZ_JBIRCY010000092.1:0-3870 GCF_044326205.1 Mesorhizobium sp. IMUNJ 23232 | reverse complement strand
GGTCGGGCTACGCCCTCCCGCCGTTCCCCGCTTGCCGGCCCAAGTGGCCTACTTTTGCGCCGCCCAACGGCCTGGTTTTGCGCCGCCATTGACACGTATCGAGCCAGAGCATGCGTGTTAGGTGGGGCGAGGTCTCGGTGATCCGCCGCAGCGTTTCATGGGTGACTTCAAGCAATGTGCAGGTCGAAATCGCTATGACCCCATGCGCCAGCCGCTTGAGCAGAAACCCGTGGAGATCCATGAAGTCGCCGGGCACGTGGATAGCGGTGATCTGACGGCTACCGTCCGCGAGAATTTTTTGCCTTCCTGCTATTCCGGAAACGAGGAGTTGACTGAACAACGGCCGACTTCCGTCCGACACGATCTCCTGACCAGCGCTCACCACCCTCCGACCCGTGAAGGCTGCCGCAAGCTGCTTCCGTTCGTCGTCTGTCAGTTGGTCGCGTTGGCTCAGTTGCCGTATCAGCGGCTCGATCATAGTCATTCCCGTTCACAGCAGCGCGACGGCGCCTCCGCGACGGTCGGGTGATGCTGTGAAGCTCCTTTTCCCGGTCGTTTCATGAGAATTTGCTTGGTGTCGTAAGCCGCTTAGGTCGGTTTGGCAATTCGCCTGCCAACAGCGCGATGCCATGTAAGCCGACCACGATCGCCAAGTTAGCTCCCCCGATTCCGGGATTTGGACAACGCTACCATTGTGGCTAGCGCCGATACAAAAGCGATCAACGCAACGGCGATTTAGGGGTTGCTGTCTGCTCCAATTCGTGGCTGGGAAGGAGTTGGTGCATCGCCGACCGAAGTTGTGAGGCGCTTCAAGTCTGGCCGAGTCCCGAAGCTCGTGGCGTAGGCGGGAGTGAGTTCCGCACCCAGAAGAAAAATCGAGGGTGAGTAGAACACCCACAAGAGCAAAACAATCAAGCTGCCTGCCGCGCCGTAGGACGAGGCAACCGCACTGGTTCCGAGATACCATCCGATCAAAGACTTCCCAATCGTGAAGAGAACGGCCGTCGTCACCGCGCCGAAACGGACGTCCCTCCAAGCCAGGGAGCGATCCGGCTGCACTTTGTAAATTGCGCCAAAAAGCAGAGCCAGGAGCGATAGCGATACAAAGGTGTTGATGAAAGACAGGATGGCTTCGCCGAAGGGCAAATGCGAATTGATGAAGTCGGCCAGCCCTGAAATAGCGGCGCTCGCAGCGAGCGAAACCAGCAGCAGAAATCCGAGTGACGCAACCAGTCCCAAACTTGCTGCCCGGGCTCTCACCAGCCCTGACAGGCTTGTGGAGCTAGGCTCGACCTTCCAGATCTGATTGAGGGACGACTGCATCTCGCCAAACACGCCAGACGCGCTGGCGATCAGAGTGATCAACGCAATAGAGGCAGCGATCGCTCCGCTTGTGCTGTTGGAAGCTCCCTCGATGATCGACCTGAGCAAGTCGGCGCCCTGTGGACCTAACAGGCCAGTCAGTTGCGCGGTTACGGCGAGTTGGGCGGCGTCTCTTCCCACCGCAAGGCCGGCGATGGCAATTACGATGAGCAGAATTGGAGCGAGCGACGTGGCGGCGTAGAATGCCATGGCCGCAGCATGGGTTAGCGCATTATCGTTGATGAACCCCACGACTGCGGTTCTTGCGAGAGTCCAGACGCGACCGAGAACGGGTTTCATTTGCGCTCCCTCGGCCAGATCACGCAGATCCGCACTTCGTATTCCAACCTTGAAGTCGCTTTGCGGTCGGATTGTTCCGCACCTTCGTTGCTCGTATGCGCATGCCGGCCGACCGGTCGCTGCGCGACTCGAGCGACATAGGAATTCGGTCCAGGTAGAAGTGGCGTTATCAACAGCGCTGCAGGACGGTTTGGCCGAACGGTTCCTGCCGTGACAGCCACCGGTCCGCCTATGGCGATCAAAGTGGAAGCTTATTTGACTGGCGAGATGCCGGCAGCGCGATATCTTCTGCGCGAACTTGTCCGGAGCAAGATTTAGTGACCGTTTTCTCGGTGCGGCATTCGACGGTCTACCGCTATCGGCGTCCGGTTGGATTCGGTGAGCACCATCTCATGTTCCGGCCGCGTGACAGCTATGATCAGCGTCTGCTTCACGCATCGCTCGTGGTTGAACCGAAACCGGAGTCCATCCACTGGATCCACGACGTTTTTGGAAACTGTGTTGCGAACGTCGCCATTTCGAAACGAGCGACGGAGCTTCGCTTCGAGACCAACATTCGCGTCGACCATATGCCGTCCGCTGCACCGGATTTCCGGATCGACGAGAACGCAATGGGCTATCCCTTCCAATACGATGCCGACGAGTTGCCTGACCTCGCAAGCACCATCCGACCTCACTATGCAGACGACGGCGGAGCGGTCGCGGACTGGGCAAACCAGTTTGTGCGGACCGGGTCGAAGATCCTGACTGGCAAGGTGCTTATGACCTTGTGCTACGCCATCCATGAGGGCTTTTCCTATGCGCGCCGCTCCGAACATGGGACGCAGCCGCCACTGATTACATTGCGTTCGCGAAAAGGCTCCTGCCGGGATTTTGCCCTGCTAATGATGGAGGCCGTCCGTTCGCTCGGTTTTGCGGCGCGTTTTGTAACCGGCTACATCTATGTTGCCAGCCGTGACGGCCAGGCAAATCTTGGAGGCGGAGCGACGCATGCCTGGTGTCAGGTTTATCTGCCCGGCTCTGGTTGGGTGGAATTCGATCCTACAAACGGCATCGTCGGAAACCGCGACTTGATTAGAGTGGCGGTCGCACGCGACCCCAGACAGGCAGTTCCGCTCTCCGGGAGCTATTTTGGTCGCGCTTCCGACGATTTGGGCCTGACGGTCCAGGTCAATGTCACGACACAATCCGAGCCTCAGGACGAGGTCTCCAGCATTGCCTAGAATCTAGGCATGGAACGGAGCCGGTAGTCTTGGCGTTGCAGCGCACCTTCTTCAATTTTTCTTCGAGCGTTTCATGAAAATCCGCGCGGGCTTCAATATCGCCTACGAATGTCCACAGCCGACGCAGATGCTGCTCGCGCTCGATATTCATCCTTCGCGGCGGGGCGACCTTCTCACTGGCCATGAACTGAGGTTTGATCCCGCGATTGAGGCATGGGGCTATATCGATGGTTTCGGGAATGCCTGCACGCGGGTGACGGCACCACCCGGCATCCTCAACATCGCTACAGAATTTGAAATCTACGACAGCGGGCGACCGGATATCGTCGCCTGGGATGCGATCCAGCACGAGGTGAAGGATCTGCCCGACGACGTTCTCGTGTTCCTGCTTGCAAGCCGCTACTGCGACACCGATAGGCTTGGCGATCTGGCTTGGGCCAATTTCTCGCACACCCAGCCGGGGTGGGCACGGGTGCAGGCAATCTGCGACTTCGTTCACAACCACATTGCCTTCAACTACGAGAATGCAGATTCCCTACGCACAGCGCATGGCGGTTGGATTGATCGGACCGGTGTCTGTCGCGACTTTGCCCATCTGGCGATCACGCTTTGCCGGTGCATGAATATTCCGGCGCGCTACTGCACAGGCTATCTCGGTGACATCGGCGTGCCGCCAGTTCCCGATCCGATGGACTTCTCAGCGTGGTTTGAAGCCTATCTCGGCGGGCACTGGTATACGTTCGATGCCCGTCACAATGTCCCTCGCATTGGCCGCATCTTGATGGCGACAGGCCGCGACGCCACCGATGTCGCGCTCTCAACCAGCTTTGGCCCCGCAAGGCTGGTGCGGTTCGATGTGATCACAGAGGAAGTCCCCTAGCACTATCCACGAGACTGATGGGGGGCTGGAGTTCCTCGAACGCTTGAACTCGATGCCGTCAGCACCGAGTTTGACCGGAGCCCCGTTCGATCCGGCTTCATCACG
>NZ_JBIRCY010000091.1:0-22807 GCF_044326205.1 Mesorhizobium sp. IMUNJ 23232 | reverse complement strand
GATGCGCGCGGCCCGCGCAAGGCGGCCCGCCCCGCCTTCGCGACGCTGACGGCGGGCGCGACCGGCCTGAACGTCATGGATCGCGACGCCGGCAAGCGCACCGCGCCCGTCGAAGGCGAGGCCAGGAGCAGCGTGCTCGGCTCGCCGCTCGATCCGCGCTATACTTTCGAGTCCTTCGTGGAAGGCCCGTCAAACCGCGTCGCGCTCGCGGCGGCCAAGGCCGTGGCGGAATCGGCGTCACGCTTCAACCCGCTGTTCTTGCACGCGTCGGTCGGCCTCGGCAAAACGCATCTGCTGCAGGCGATCGCCGCGGAAGCTGTCCGCCAGAACGGCAAGTCGCGTGTCGTCTATCTCACGGCGGAATATTTCATGTGGCGCTTCGCCACCGCCATCCGCGACAACAATGCGCTGACGCTGAAGGAGCAGTTGCGCGACATCGATCTTCTGATCATCGACGACATGCAGTTCCTGCAAGGCAAGTCGATCCAGAACGAATTCTGCCACCTGATCAACATGCTGCTCGACAGCGCCAAGCAGGTCGTGGTCGCGGCCGACCGTCCTCCGGCGGAGCTGGAATCGCTGGAGCCGCGCGTCCGCTCGCGGCTGATCGGCGGGGTGGCGCTCGAAATGTCGGCACCGGACTTCGCCATGCGCCTCGGCATGCTGAAGCTCAGGCTCGCTGCGGCCAAGGCGGAAGACCCGGCGGTCGACATCGCCGACGACGTGCTCGACCACATCGCGCGCACGGTCACCGGCAGCGGCCGCGAACTTGAAGGCGCCTTCAACCAGCTTCTGTTCCGCCAAAGCTTCGAGCCGAACATCTCGATCGATCAGATCGACGACATACTGCGCCATATGTACCGTTCGAGCGAGCCGAAGCGGCCGCGCATCGAGGATATCCAGCGCATCGTGGCGCGCCACTACAACGTGTCGAAGACCGAGCTTCTGTCCAACCGGCGCACCCGCACCATCGTCAAGCCGCGGCAGGTCGCCATGTATCTTGCCAAGGTCATGACTCCGCGCTCGCTGCCGGAGATCGGAAGAAGGTTCGGCGGGCGCGACCACACCACCGTGCTGCATGCGGTGCGTAAGATCGAGGGCTTGTCCGGTGACGACAACTCGCTTGCCCAGGAACTGGAGCTGCTCAGGCGGCTGATCAGCGACCAGGCGTGACCGGTTCGGCCCGTTATCCGGGCAAGGTTTTCCACAGCGCCCGCGGATCGGCCTGCAAGCCGGTTCGCGGGCTTGCCTTTGCAGGCCTTTTGCTGTCAGTTTGAGGCAGATTCCCGCCGAAGTCGGGTGGCGCGGGTGATATTTCCACCGACGTTTCGTCTATAGAAAATTCGAGCTTGTTTCGTCATGCGTGTAATCCTCGAACGCTCCAACCTCCTGAAGTCCCTTAACCACGTGCATCGCGTGGTCGAACGGCGCAATACGATCCCGATCCTCTCCAACGTCATGCTGGTGACCGAAGGCAACAGCCTGGAGATGAAGGCGACCGACCTGGATCTTGAGATCACCGAGGCGACCCCGGCGCAGGTCGAGCGCGCCGGCGGCACCACCGTTCCCGCGCATCTGCTCTACGAGATCGTGCGCAAACTGCCGGAGGGGGCGGAGGTCATGCTGCGCACCGACGATGACGGCAATGCCATGACGGTGGCGGCAGGCCGCTCCAGCTTCCGCCTGCAATGCCTGCCGCAGTCCGACTTCCCGCAGCTCACCGCCGGCTCGTTCAGCCACATCTTCCGGCTGGATGCCGCGGCATTGAAGAAGCTGATCGACAAGACGCAGTTCGCCATCTCCACGGAAGAGACGCGCTATTACCTGAACGGCATCTATCTGCACGCCGTCGAGGCCGGCGGCAAGCTGAAGCTGCGCTCGGTGGCCACCGACGGCCACCGCTTGGCGCGCGCCGAGATGGACGCGCCGGCGGGCTCGGAAGGCATGCCCGGCATCATCATCCCGCGCAAGACCGTCAACGAATTGCAGAAACTGGTCGACGTGCCCGACGTCGCCGTCGCCACCGAACTCTCCGACACGAAGATCCGCTTCACCATCGGCGGCGTGGTCCTCACCTCGAAGCTGATCGACGGCACCTTCCCTGACTACCAGCGGGTCATCCCGACCGGCAACGACAAGCGCCTGCTCATCGACCGCGAGACGTTTGCCCGCGCCGTGGATCGTGTGTCGACGGTTTCGTCCGAGAGGGGCCGCGCGGTAAAACTGTCGATCGGCGACGGACAGGTAACGCTTGCGGTCAACAATCCGGATTCCGGCAGCGCCACCGAGGAACTGGCGGCCGACTATTCGTCCGACCCGATGGAGATCGGCTTCAACGCAAAATACCTGCTCGATGTCGCCGCCCAGCTCGGCGGCGAGAATGCGCGCTTCATGCTGGCCGATTCCGGCTCGCCGACGCTGATCCACGACACGGCCGACGAGGATACGCTCTACGTCCTCATGCCGATGCGCGTCTGAGCCGGATCAGCCGCCAAGAGGCTGTTTGAAAATGGATCAGGGCGCGGCGGAAACGGTGTTCTGCGAGCACCGAAGCGGAGCGTACATTTGGGTACGTGAGCATCGGAGCGCAGCAGAACGCCGTTTGCAGCCCGCCCTCATCCATTTTCCAGACAGCCTCTAGCCGATGTCCGATCAACCGGCGCGGGTCCGCCTGACCAGGCTGCGCCTGACCAATTTCCGCAACTACGCGGCGCTCGACCTGCCGCTGCAGCCGCGCCCCATCGTGTTCGCCGGCGACAATGGCGCGGGCAAGACCAACCTGCTCGAAGCGATCTCGCTGCTGGCGCCCGGCCGCGGCCTGCGTCGTGCAACCTATGAGGAGATCGCGCGCGAGGGAAGCGAAGGCGGCTTCGCCGTGCATGCGACGCTGGACGGAGCCTTCGGCACGGTCGAGATCGGCACGGGAACGGCGGGATACAGCGCGCCGGACGGTACTCGCCGCACCCGCATCAACGGCGCGGCCGCCAAATCCGCCGAGGCGATGCTCGAATGGGTGCGCGTCGTCTGGCTGACGCCGGCCATGGACGCGCTGTTCACCGGGCCGGCGGCAGACCGCCGGCGCTTCCTCGACCGACTGGTGCTGGCGATCGATCCCGGCCATGGCCAGCGTGCGCTCGACTACGAGAAGGCGATGCGTGGCCGCAACCGCCTGCTGGCGGAAGACAGAAGTGACCATGGCTGGCTCGCCGCGATCGAGGCGCAAATGGCCGAGACCGGCGTGGCAATCGCCGCCGCGCGCGTGGAACTCCTGCGGCTGCTCGCCGCGATGATCGAGCGCATGCCCGGCGACGGGCCGTTCCCGCAGGCCGACATCGCGCTGTCCGGCACGGTCGAAGGCGCCATCGCAAAGAGCTCCGCCACCGAGGTCGAGGAAATCTATCGCCGCAGGCTCGCCGAAGGCCGCGCCGCCGACCGTGCGTCGGGACGCACGCTGGAGGGGCCGCACCGCGCGGACCTCCTGGTGCGCCATCGGCCGAAGGACATGGCGGCGGAATATTGCTCCACCGGCGAGCAGAAGGCGCTGCTGGTCGGCATCGTGCTTTCGCATGCGCGCCTTGCCGGCGAGATTTCCGGCCAGGTGCCGCTGGTGCTGCTCGACGAGATCGCCGCCCATCTCGACCAGCGCCGTCGCGCAGCACTTTTCTCGATCCTCGAGGACATAGGCTGCCAGGCCTTCATGACCGGCACGGAGGCTGCTTTGTTTTTCAGCCTGGCCGGCAAGGCGCAGTTCCTGACGGTCGACAAGGGCCGGGTTTTCGAGGCCGGGTGATGGCAGGGCGCGGGCCTGTAAATCTTTGGGCGTTCGCGCCGCGCCCCCCATGCTGTTAAATCTGTGCGGGGTGATTCGCGACGGGGACCGCGCATGGAGCGCCTGACTGGGCGTATAATCTTGCTTTGGGGCTGGCGCCGAGCCGTGACGGCGTTTCTCGCCGGCGCACTCGCCGTGCTTGCACAGGCACCCTACGATTTCTTCGCCGTCGGCTTCGTATCCTTCCCGATCCTTGTCTGGCTGCTCGACGGCGCGACCGCACCGGCCATGTCGGGGGTGCTGCGCCGCTTCCGCCCGGCCTTTGCGGTCGGCTGGTGGTTCGGCTTCGGCTATTTCCTTGCCGGCCTGTGGTGGATCGGCAGCGCGCTCCTGGTCGAGGCCGACAGCTTTGCCTGGGCTCTGCCCTTCGCGGTCCTCGGCGTGCCGGTCATGCTCGCCTTCTTCTACGGCTTCGCTACGGCGCTGGCGCGCCTTCTGTGGAGCGACGGCATCGGCCGCATCGCAGCCCTCGCCTTCGGCTTCGGCATCGCCGAATGGCTGCGAACCTTCCTGTTCACAGGCTTTCCGTGGAACGCGATCGGCTATGCGGCGATGCCCGTCCCGGCCCTGATGCAGAGCGTCTCCGTCGTCGGCCTGGTCGGCATGAACGCGCTGGCCGTCTTCGTGTTCGCCATGCCTGCGCTTCTGTCGGACAGCCGACATCGCCGTCTCGGGCTGGTGCTGGCGGCAATTCTGTGTGTCCTGCATGCCGGCTTCGGCTGGTACCGCCTGTCCCGCCCGGCCGGCGAGGGCGAACGCAAGCTCACGGTGCGCATCGTCCAGCCCGCGGTCGACATGTCGCGGAAATGGAACCCCGCTGAAGAGGCAAAAGTATTCGACGACCTCATGCGCCTCAGCGCCGAGGCGCCGGCGGAAGGCCACGCGAAACCGCAGCTCATCCTTTGGCCGGAAACCTCCGTTCCCTTCCTGTTAACCGACCGCCCAGACGCGCTGGCCGCCATCGGCGCCATGCTGACCGAAGGCCAGATGCTGCTGGCCGGAGCGGTTCGCTCCGAAGGCGACGGGAAGCAAACAGCAACGATCTATTACAATTCGGTGGTCGCCATCGACGCCGGCGGAGAAATCGTGAATGCGGTGGACAAGATTCACCTCGTGCCGTTCGGTGAATACCTGCCGTTTTCGAACCTTCTCGACCGTATAGGGCTGAAGCAGATCGTCGCTGGACCGATGGACTTTGAGCCAGGAACTCTTCGCAAGCCCATCGACCTGCCCGGCGGCATCCTTGCGACACCATTTATTTGCTATGAAATCATCTTTCCGCAGCTTGTCGCTATTGACGTTGCAACAAGTGACATTATTGTGAACGTTACCAACGACGCATGGTTTGGAAATACGCCTGGTCCCTACCAGCATTTCCGTCAGGCGCAGGTCCGAGCCGTCGAGACAGGACTGCCAGTCGTGCGTGCTGCAAATACGGGCATATCCGGTGCCATCGACCACCAAGGTCGCGTGATCGATGCGTTGGCTATCGACGCGCATGCTTATTTCGATGTCGATCTTCCGGTGCCGGCTGGAGGCAGCCGGCGGGTATTGCCGTACGGTATGATCGGCCTCGCCATTGTGGGCCTGTTCGGGCTCATTTCGGCCGCGGCCATGGCTGTGCGGCGAGTCAAGCCGAATTGACAGAGTGTATATTAGCAACTCATATTGTAAGAAGTCCGTCATGGCTTTTTCCGGCATGCCATGCTCCGGAAGGGAACCTGCCATAAGCACAAAAAGCCGAAGAACGGCGAGGAAAAGATGAACGGCAAAGAGAACAAGAAAAAACCGAATCCGACAGACATCCATGTCGGCAGCCGGATTCGCCTTCGCAGGAACATGCTCGGCATGAGCCAGGAAAAGCTGGGCGAAACGCTCGGCATAACTTTCCAGCAGATCCAGAAATACGAGAAGGGCACCAACCGCGTCGGCGCAAGCCGACTTCAGGCGATCTCCGAAATCCTCGGCGTGCCGGTGTCCTTCCTGTTCGAGGATGCGCCCGGGCACGAAAGCGCGGCACGGGGTTTTGCCGAGGACAGTGTGGCGTCGCTCGCGCTGGACTTCGCCACCAGCACGGAGGGCCTGCAGCTAAACCGCGCCTTCGTGCGGATCAGCGACCCTAAGATCCGGCGCAAGATCATCGAACTGGTCAAGGCGCTGGCGGCGGACGAGCCCGAGTAGCGGGCCAAGCAGGCGGCAGGGATCGGACCATCCGCACGGCTCTGGCGGCGCGCGGATCACGCGCGGTGACCGTCCCGCGCGGTGGACAAACAGCTTCTCACGCACCTATCCTCCTTGCCGCTGCAAGCGGCGAGGAGGGGGTTTTGAAGATCGTAATGACGCCGTTGGTATTTCGGCAATTGGTCGTGGCGAACCTTGTCGTTCCGTTCGTCGGCCTCGCCGTCGAGATCGCACGCTCACCGGGTACGCCGAATGCCGAGCCTTTCACGATGTCCCAGGGTATCCTCGTGGGGATATTCCTGCTGCTCATCGTGGCTCTGGTCGCCATGACGATCGGCCTTTGCCTTTTCACCCGATGGTCCAGACCCGCGGCTCTATGGCTGACGGTAGCCGGACTTGCCATGTCTGTTTTCACCGACAATTCCCATCCAACTGCTCCCCTCGCGGAAGCGATCTACGAGCTTTCGACTCTACTGACTGGCGCGGTACTCGCAGCCGCCTATTGGTCACCGGTCAGCCGGCTGTTCGAGCCGGGAAGCGCCGAACAAGATTTGGCGGACGTGTTCAGCTAGCGGGTGGCCAAGGCGTGTTCGGCCAATTCAGGAACGCACAAAACGGTTCTCGCCAGAGGCCCGCTGGCTCGTCCGCAATAGGGTTGCGGACTCTCTAAAGGGACGCCAAGCTATCGATAAGGCTGGGTATCGATATCTTGAAGTGGCCGTCGGCTTGCCCGTTGTTCAGACCACCACAAACTCGGCCGCCGTGATCGAAGGTGCTCCCACCAACCAAGCGAACTGGATGGCGGCAGTCGCTCCATTGCCGTCGGCATCATAAAAAAGGGCGCCGCTCGTGGAATCGTAGATGATCCGGTCGTCTGCGTCTCCGGCGGTTCCGCCAGCGTTGGCCCTGAATGCGCTTGCCGCCAGCGTGCCGGCCGGCAACGCCGAGAAGATGCGCGCCTCCAGTCGGATCGTGTCGTCCGCTGCGTTAAAGTCGGTGATCATGTCAACATTGGCGCTGGCGTTCAGCGCCGAACTGAACACAAAGATGTCCTGGCCGTCTCCGCCCGTCAACGTGTCGTAGCCGTAATAGCCGCGCAGCGTATCGTTCCCGCCGCCGCCGTCGATGACGTTGGCAAAACCGTCGCCGGCCAGCGAGTCCCCATGGTCGGATCCGCGAAGGTTGTCGATCAGGTAGTAGATATCGCCCGCCGCATCGCCGGTATTGTTCGCGCGATTCTGCAGATTGGCCACAACTTTCGCCGTCGCTGTCTCGTAGGACGCGGTATCGGTGCCGCCATCGTCCGTGCCGGTGCGCGCAAAACCCCGCAGCGTGTCCGCTCCGGCGCCGCCGCACAGAACGTCGTCTCCACCTGAACCTTCGAGGTAATCGTCGCCTTCGCCGCCATCCAGGACGTCGTTTCCGATGCCGCCGTTCAGACCGTCATCGCCCGCGTCGCCGAACAGCGTGTCGGCGCCCGCCTGGCCATACAACTTGTTGGCGTTGCCGTCGCCATGGAACGTGTCGGCAAAGTACGTACCATACAGGTCTTCAATTCCTACCAGTATGTCGCCCGCCGCCGAGCCGGCGTTGATCGAGGAATCGACGAGAGAGACGACGGCGCCGCTGCCCATATTGTCGTAGTCGACCCGGTCGCGGCCTCCTCCGCCATCCATCTGGTCAGCCCCGCTTTCGCCGACGAGAATGTCGTTGCCACCGCCACCGGATAGCACGTCATTCCCCCCGCCGCCGTACAACCAGTTGGCGTTGCCGTCGCCATAGAACTTGTCGCGAGAGTTGGAACCGTGCAGGCCCTCGATGCCGATCAGCACATCGCCCCTGGCCTCGCCGGTGTTGATCGACTGATCGGCGAGTGAGACGACGACACCCACGGGGGAATTGTCGTAACTGGCGATGTCATCATCGCCTGCGCCGCCATCTATCTGGTCGGCTCCCTGTCCGCCGCGGAAGGTGTCATCGCCGCCGCCGCCGGAGAGTATGTCGTTCCCGTCTCCGCCGGATATGACATCCCCGAAGTCGCCGCCGATGATCCGGTCATTTCCCGCTTCTCCGCGGAGAGAATTGAAGCCGCTGCCGCCGACGATCAGATTGACGCCATCATTGCCGATCAAGGTATCGTTGTAATCCGATCCGATAACGTTCTCGATGGAGTTGTAGGTGTCGACGAACGAGCCATGCGTGCCCCAGAGGGTCATCAACTGGATCCAGACGCCCGTAGCCGAATCCGCGTAGGACACCGTGTCCCGGCCAAGACCGCCACTGAGATAGTTCGAGCCTTCGCCACCGCTCAGCACGTCGTCGCCGTCCCCGCCGGCCAGCGTGTCATCGCCCGCGCTGCCGATCAGGAAGTCGTTCCCCTCTCCACCGCGCAACTTGTCGGCCTGAGCCGATCCGAAGACGACATCCGACCCGGCCGTTCCGGTATAGTCGGCCGCCACGTCAAACAAGGTTACGGTAAAATCACTTGTCAGCGCAGCGCCGCCGATATTGTCGTTCAGATAGTAGGAGCCGCTGGTCGTGACGCCCGACGCGAGTGTTGCATTGAACTGGAGGTCCATCGGCCTGTCCAGCGTCTGATGGACATATCCGCTGAACGCCCCGAGTTCGGCGCCGATCTCGCCATCCCATACATAATAGCCAAGTTCTTCGTCCAGATATCCCGTCAGATAGTAGGAAAAGGACAGCGTGACTTGGTCGCCGCTACGCTCGATTGTGAAATCCGGTGAGACGCCGGAAATGAATTCGCTGATAAGCATGAATACCCTCCCAGGAACTTCTCATTATGGTAGCAGTTCATAGATTTTTCGACAACTGTCGCGAGAATGCATTCAGCGAAAAAGACACTTATCAAGTGCACATTGTGAATGTAGCCGGTTCGCAGCGACGCTTTGGCCGCATGCCGTGGTTTTTTGCGGCGGATCGCCGGAAAGGCGGGGTGGCGATCTTGTTCAAGCCGAGTCAAGGCATCAAATTTCAAGCTGGCTCCCTCCGCCAACTCCACGCGGGCTTGACGCCTTGCGTCCCGCTTCGCTATCGGGTTGCGGCTTCGGCATCCTGCCGGACCGGCCTTTCAAGAGGGGACACCCGTGGCGCGCCAGAACTATCTCTTTACCTCGGAATCGGTTTCGGAAGGGCATCCCGACAAGGTATGCGACCGTATCTCCGACGAAATCGTCGACCTGGTCTACCGCGAGGCCAAGAAGTCGGGCATGGACGCCTGGGACGTGCGCGTCGCCTGCGAGACGCTGGCCACCACCAATCGCGTCGTTATCGCCGGCGAGGTGCGCGTGCCGAAGTCGCTGCTCAAGCAGGACAAGGACGGCAACGTGCTTGAGGACGCCAAGGAATTCCCGATCATCAACCCGTCGAAATTCAAGTCGGTCGCCCGCAAGGCGATCCGCGCCATCGGCTACGAGCAGAGCGGCTTTCACTGGAAGACCGCCAAGATCGACGTGCTGCTGCACGGCCAGTCGGCCGACATCGCCCAGGGCGTCGACAATGCCGCCGACAAGCAAGGTGAAGAGGGCGCCGGCGACCAGGGCATCATGTTCGGCTACGCCTGCAAGGAAACGCCGGACCTGATGCCGGCGCCGATCTACTATTCGCACAAGATTCTTGAACTGCTGGCCGCCGCCCGCCACGCCGGCAAGGGCGAGGTCGGAAAACTCGGCCCCGACGCCAAGAGCCAGGTGACCGTGCGCTACGAGAACGGCAAGGCCGCGGAAGCCACCCAGATCGTGCTCTCCACCCAGCACATGGACGGGAGCTGGGATTCCAAGAAGGTGCGCCAGGTCGTCGAACCCTACATCCGCGAGGCGCTCGGCGACTTGAAGATCGCCGACGACTGCAACTGGTACATCAACCCGACCGGAAAATTCGTGATCGGCGGCCCGGACGGCGACGCCGGCCTCACCGGCCGAAAAATCATCGTCGACACCTATGGCGGCGCGGCCCCGCATGGCGGCGGCGCCTTCTCCGGCAAGGACACCACCAAGGTCGACCGCTCGGCCGCATATGCGGCGCGTTACCTCGCCAAGAACGTTGTTGCAGCCGGCCTTGCCGACCGCTGCACCATCCAGCTCTCCTACGCCATCGGCGTCGCCCAGCCGCTGTCGATCTATGTCGACCTGCACGGCACCGGCAAGGTCGATGAGGCGAAGCTGGAGAACGCGCTGCGCCATGTCATGGACCTGTCGCCGTCCGGCATCCGCAAGCACCTGGATCTCAACAAGCCGATCTACGCCAAAACCTCGTCCTACGGCCATTTCGGCCGTAAGCCCGGCCGCGACGGTTCCTTCTCCTGGGAGAAGACCGACCTGGCGAAAGCGCTCAAGCAGGCGCTCGCAGCCTGACAGCAGACCAGAGCTGAATGAGATGACCGGCCCCGAAAGGCCGAGCCGCTCCACCGAAGGGTTCTTCGGAAGGCGGCGCGGCCGGCCTGTTGGTTCGCAACAGGCCGTCGCGCTCAGCGAAGGCCTGGAACGCTACCGGCTCGATCTTTCCGTCCCCTGCCCCGCCGAGCCGGCCACGCTCTTTCCAATACCGGTTTCGGCGATCCGCCTGGAGATCGGTTTTGGCGGCGGGGAACATCTCCTCCATGCTGCAGCCGCCGAACCGGGCGTCGGCTTCATTGGCGTCGAACCGTTCGTCAACAGCATGGCGAAATTACTGGCGCGGGTCGAGGCGGAGCCCCGGCCGAATCTGCGCGTCTATGACGACGACGCCATCCGGGTTCTCGACTGGCTGCCGCCCGCCTGCCTCGACCGCATCGATCTTTTCTACCCGGACCCCTGGCCGAAGAAAAAACACTGGAAGCGGCGTTTCGTCAGCCGCGTCAATCTCGACCGCTTCGCTCGGGTACTGAAAAGCGGCGCATTGTTCCGCTTCGCCTCCGACATCGACACCTATGTCAACTGGACCTTGCAGCACTGCCGGGCGCATCCGGATTTTTCCTGGCTGGCAACCGAAGCTGCCGACTGGCACCAGCCTTTTGCCGGCTGGCCGGGCACCCGGTACGAGGCGAAGGCACTCCGCGAGAACCGACGGCCGGCCTATCTGAGTTTTCGTCGAACTTAATTCATCTGCGTTGGGTTTGTCGGGTCCGAACAAATCCGGCAGCAACTCCTACCAGCGGTGACAGCGCTGACCTTTGTCCTAGCGAAACACCCCCACTCCGGCCCTACGGGCCACCTCTCCCCCTTTCAGGGGTAGAGGAAGCCAAGCTGGAAAAAGCGCCGGCATAACGGCAGCGCCTTTCCTCTACCCCTCTTAGGGGGAGGGGTGGCCCGAAGGGCCGGAGTGGGGGCGCTTCGCCGGTCAAAAATTCATGCCCCTTGGCATCAGGACGCCAGGGAAGACCGTCTCGTGCGGTCTGCAGGGCCATTGGCGTGGTTCGCCGGGGTTCTAGCACGGTCCGCCTGACTACTTTGGCGATTCGTTCGCGATAAACGCATGAATTCGCTATGTTTCAAGGGCCTGACATGAGTTCCGAAACCCCGCCGCCGGGGTTGCTAGGACAGGCGGTCGGCGCTCGGGATGCTCTCCGAAAAGGCCTGCGGAAACAACACTTTGACGCTCAGGCCCTTGCCACCTGCGGCCTGCGACAGGGTGAGCGTGCCGCCGAACAGCGTCGCGATTTCCTCGACGATCGGCAGGCCGAGGCCGGCTCCCGGTTTTGCCTTGCCGCCCCCCCTGGCAAAGCGCTTTCGCACCAGCACGATCTCTTCCGCCGTCAGCCCCGGCCCGTTGTCCTCGATCTCCAGAAGCACGCCATCGTCGCGCTCAACGCGCACCGTCACCTCGGCGCCGGGCCCGGCGTAAGTTATTGCATTGTCGATCAGATTCCGGATCAGCTCGCCGATCAGCAGCGCATCGGCGCGGACCAACAGCGGCTCGCCACCCTCGAAGCCGAGGTCGATGCCGGTGGCATTCGCCCGCATGATCTGATCGGCTGTGATGTCATGGGCAAGTGCTGTAATATCGAATGAATCCAATGCTTTGAGTTTTTCCGACGTCGCCTCGTCGATCTTCGCCAGCAGCAGCAACTGTGCCAAAATGCGCTCGGCATGCGCGACCGCCTCGTCTCCGGCCCGCGCCGCCTCGCGCGCCTCGTCCAGCGAGCCAGCACGTCCCGCCAAGGCAAGCTGGGTACGAACGATCGCCATTGGCGTCCGAAGCTGGTGGCTGGCATTGCCTGTAAAATGCCGCATCGCGTCCAGCGCTGAATTCAGTCGCGCCATGAAGGAGTTGACCGTGTCGACCAAGCCGCGGACCTCCTGCGGAACCACCTGCTCGATCGGTTTAAGATCGTCCGGACTGCGCTCCGCAATCGCATCCCGCAGCCGGTAGAGCGGTCGCAGCGAAGCGGTGACCGCGAACCAGACAATCAGCGCCGCACCTGCAATCAGCGTCGCCAGGCGCAGCGTCGAGCGCAGCAGGATCGCCTGTGCGAGTTGGGTCCGCGCGATGGTTGTTTCCGCCACCGTGACCACGAAGGGAACCGAGCCGACGCCGGTGGAAGCGGAGCGCGCCAGCACCGCCAGCCGGATCGGGTCTCCCCGAAACGTCGAATCGGCGTAAACTGTTGTTTCTCTTGCGACGCCCTCGACGGTCGGCAAGGTCTCGTAGCCGGTAATGAAGGTGCCTGGCGGCCCGTCGACGCGATAAAAGACCCGGTCCTGCGCGGCCGAGGTCAACATTTCCAGAGCGACATAGGGGATGTCGACCTCCAGCGCCTCGTCCTCGCCGACGACGACGCGCTCGGCAATCGCCAGCGCCGAGCCGGCAAGCACCCGGTCGGACACCGTGTTGGCCGTGACCACCGCTTCGCGATAAGTGTCGGCGAGCGCCAAAAGGCCGGCCAGCACCAACGGCACGAGCAGCCAGGCGAGCAGCCTGCGGCGGAGCGAATAGGCGGCGGACGGCCTCATTCCGCCGGTTTCGACCGTTCGAGGTAATAACCGATGCCGCGCGCCGTCCTGACCGTAAGCCCATATGGCGCCAGCCTTTTTCGCAAGCGGCTGACATATTGCTCGATGGCGTTGGCGCTCAGGTCGTCGTCGAAACCGGCAAGCGACTCGATGATCGCCTGCTTGGGCACCACCTTTCCCGAGCGCAGGAACAGCGTCTCCAGCAATGTCCGCTCGCGCGCCGGAAGGTCGATCGGCGTGCCGCCCGCCGAAAACGAGCGCGCGTTGAGATCCAGGGTTATCTCTCCAACCGAGACGGTGGTCGCCTTGAGCCCGACCCGCCGTCGCAGCAGCATGCGGACGCGGGCCTCCAGTTCATCCACGTCGAAGGGTTTTGTCATGTAGTCGTCGGCCCCAAGGTCGAGGCCGCGCACCCGGTCGTCCAGTTGCCCTCGCGCGGAAAGAATCAGCACGCTGGCACCGTTCTGGCGGGCGCGAAGCGCGCGCAACACGTCGAGGCCGTCCATGTCCGGCAGATTCAAGTCGAGAATGACCAGATCGAAGCGCTCCGCCGCCAGCACGGCCATCGCGGCCGCGCCGTCGCCCACAGCGTCCACCGCGTAGCCGCCGCCCTTGAGCACGGTCACCAGGCCGCGCGTCAGTGCCGGATTATCCTCGACCACGAGAATGCGCATCGTGCCCTCCGTTGCGTACCTTAGCCAGCCATGAGAAGGTTGTGAACAATGCCGCCCTGATGCATGGTTCGCCCATGCGCGTCCTTGCCGGCATCGCCGCACTTCTTGCCTTTTGCACGCCGGCTTTCGCCGAGGCGTTGGTGTTTCCGGCGCTCAGCGGCGAGGCGGGCGCGCGCACTCTCACCGTCTATTCGTCGCTGGATATGCCGATCGCCAGGCCGATGATCGCCGGCTTCCAGAAGGCCAATCCCGATATCGCCGTGCGCTACGAGGAACTGCTGACGTCCGACATCTACGACCGCATCGTCGCGGAAACCGATGCGGGAAAAGGCACCGCCGACTTCGCCTTCTCCTCGGCGATGGACCTGCAGATCAAGCTCGCCAATGACGGCTACGCGCAGCCGAGCGACCTTGCGATGAGCGCGCGCTGGCCGCGCTGGGCGAACTGGCGCAACACCGCCTATGCGCTGACCTTCGAGCCGGCCGTCTTCGTCTATCACAAGCCAAGCTTTCGCGACGCGCCGCCACCGGCAACGCGCGGCCAGTTCGTGGACTATCTGAAGGCGCAGGGCGACCAAGTGTTCGGCCGCATCGCCACATACGATATCGAGCGGTCGGGTGTCGGCTTCATGTTCCTGTCGCGCGACCAGGAGCAGTTTCCCGACATCTGGTCGGTGGTGCGCGCCATGGGCGGGGCGGGCGTAAAGCTCTACTCCACCAGTTCAGCCATCCTCGAGCGCATCGCCGACGGCCGCTTCGTGCTCGGCTACAACATACTCGGCTCCTATGCCGCCGACTGGGCCGCCCACAATCCGGATGTCGGCATCGTGCTGCCGAAGGACTATACGATCGTCATGTCACGCATCGGCCTGGTGCCGAAGGCGGCCAATGCACCCGACCTCGGCCGCAAATATCTCGACTATTTCATGTCGGATGAAGGCCAGAGCATCATGGCGCGCGAATTGCAGATCGCGGCGGTCAACCCCGACGTTTCCGGCGACAATACCGCCAACTCCATGCAGGCGTCGATGGGCGCGCAATTGCGGCCGGTTCCGGTGACGCCGGGGCTCATGGTCTATCTCGACCAGGTAAAGCGCACGCGGCTGATCAAGCGCTGGAACGAGTCGCTGCGCGAACAGTAGAAATGGCAGGCGATGTCGGGCATGATATCTTCACGGTGTCAGTTAAATGACAGCTTGACGCTATAACGTGACCTCTATGCGGCCGTGGAGGCGGCAGGCTGAGGGGTCTGCGGCAACTATTCGACGGCGCAGGGAGTTCGGGAGGACTTCGGACAATCGATCGCGGGCAAGGCCCGGCAAGCGGAACCGGCGCAGGACGCCGACATCGTTCCATTCCATCCATGGAGCGTGACCGTACGGGCCGGGCAACAGCCGCAAAAACGCCATTTCGGCGCGGCCGCGCATCGCGGTCACGCAACACCAAGGAGGAAATTTTCGTGAAACATTTCGTCTACGCAACGCTTCTGACCGGGCTTCTCGCCCTGCCGGCGCAGGCCGCGGACTACAAGATCCTGGCGCCCGCCGCTCCCGGCGGCGGCTGGGACCAGACGGCGCGCTCGATGCAGGCCGCGCTTCAGGACGAAGGCATTTCCGGCAACGTGCAGGTCACCAACGTGCCCGGCGCCGGCGGCACGATCGGCCTCGCCCAGTTCGTCAACCAGGCGAACGGTGACCCGACCCAGCTCATCGTCGGCGGCTACGTCATGGTCGGCGCCATCTTGACCAACGCCTCGCCCGTCACGCTCGAGCAAGTCACTCCGATCGCTCGCCTGACCGGCGAATATGAAGCGATCGTCGTACCAGCCGCCTCCGACATCAAGGACATGGCCGGCCTCGTCGAGAAGCTGAAGGCCGATCCGGGCGCGGTCTCCTGGGGCGGCGGCTCGGCCGGCGGCACCGACCACATCACGGCCGGCCTGATCGCCAAGGCGGTCGGCGTCGACCCGACCAAGGTCAACTACATCGCCTTCTCCGGCGGCGGCGAAGCGCTGGCCGCCATCCTCGGCAACCAGGTGACCGTCGGCATCTCCGGCTACGGCGAATTCGCCGAGCAGGTGAAGGCCGGCACGCTGCGCCTCATCGGCATCTCCAGCGACCAGCGCATCGCCGGCATCGACGCGCCGACCTTCAAGGAAGGCGGCGTCGACGTGTCGATCCAGAACTGGCGCATGGTCGCCGCCGCACCCGGCATTTCCGCCGAGCAGAAGGCCGCGATCCTGGCCGACATCGAGAAGCTGAACGGCTCCGCCGCCTGGACGAAGACGCTGGCCGACAAGGGCTGGGCCAACACCTATCTCGCCGGCGACGCCTTCTCCGAGCAGTTGAAGAAGGACACCGAGGCCACGGGCGCGATCCTCAAGGACATCGGCCTGGTGAAATGAGCCTCGGTGGCAAACCGCAAGAAGAGCGCCGCCCCGACCGGGCGGCGCTCGTCATTGCCATAGTTCTGGTCCTTGCCGGGCTCGGCATGGGCTGGGGAACATGGTCCGCCGGCGGCGTCTCCATGTACACGCCGGTCGGGCCGAAGACCGTGCCTTATATCATCGCCGGCGCGCTTGTCCTGCTTGGCATCCTGACAGCGATTGCGGCCATACGCGGCGATTTCCCCGAGCGCGAGCGGCAGGACTTTCCGCCCATGCTGTGGATCATCGGCGGGCTCGCGGTGCAGTTGCTGACGATGAAGAGCATCGGCTTCTCCATTGCCACCGGCCTGCTTTTCGCCGCCACGGCGAAAGGCTTCGGCAAGGGGCCGCTGTGGAAGACGATTCCCATCGGCATTGTCTTTTCCTTCGTGGTTTGGCTGCTTTTCGCCAAGGGCCTGCAGCTCACCCTGCCCGCCGGCCCGCTTGAACGGCTTTTCTAGGGGTCGGCATGAACACGTTCGAGTTGCTTGCGCAGGGACTGCTCACGGCCCTACAATGGCACAACCTGCTCTACGCGCTGATCGGCGTGACGCTAGGCACCGCTGTCGGCGTGCTGCCCGGCATCGGACCGGCGCTGACCGTGGCGCTGCTCTTGCCCGTCACCTACAAGCTCGACCCCGCCGGCTCGCTGATCATGTTCGCCGGCATCTATTATGGCGGCATGTATGGCGGCTCGACCACCTCCATCCTGCTCAACACGCCGGGCGAAAGCGCCTCAATCGTCACCGCGCTGGAAGGCAACAAGATGGCGCGGGCCGGGCGCGGCGGGCCGGCGCTGGCGACGGCCGCGATCGGCTCCTTCGTCGCCGGCCTGCTCGCGACCCTGGGGCTGGCCTTCATCGCGCCTTCGGTGGTGAAATTCGCGCTGTCCTTCGGCCCCTCCGAATATTTTGCCCTCATGCTGCTGGCGTTCATGACGGTGTCGGCCGCCTTCGGCGATTCGACGCTGCGCGGCCTGACCTCGCTGGTCATCGGCCTGGCGCTCGGCCTGATCGGCATCGACCAGTTGACGGGCCAGGCGCGGCTGACCATGGGCCTGCCGAACCTGTTCGACGGCATTTCGGTGACGACGCTCGCCGTTGCCCTGTTCGCCATCGGCGAGACTCTCGCGGTCGTCGCAACGCATGCTTTCGGCGGCGAGAAGGTCGAGGCGATCAAGGGCTCGGTGATGATGAGCCGCGAGGACTGGAAACGCTCCTGGGTGCCGTGGCTGCGCGGCACGGCGATCGGTTTTCCGATCGGCGCGATGCCGGCCGGCGGTGCCGACGTATCATCCTTCCTGTCCTATTCGGCGGAGCGGAATTTTTCGAAACATCCGGAGGAATTCGGCAAGGGCGCGATCGAGGGCGTGGCTGGGCCGGAAGCCGCCAACAATGCGTCCGCCGCAGGAACGCTGGTGCCGCTGCTGACGCTCGGTCTGCCGACCACGGCGACCGCCGCGATTATGCTCGCCGGCTTCCAGCAGTTCGGGCTTCAGCCCGGCCCGTTGCTGTTTGTCACCAATGCGCCGCTGGTCTGGGGGCTGATCGCCAGCCTGCTGGTCGCCAATTTCATGCTGCTGGTGCTGAACCTGCCGCTGATCGGACTGTGGGTGAAGCTGCTCACCATCCCGCGCCCGTGGCTCTACGCCGGCATCCTGGTGTTCGCCACGCTCGGCACAATCGGCGCCGATGGCTCCACATCCTACATAGGGCCGGTGCCGATCTCGTTCGGCCTTGGATTGCTGCTCGCCTTCGGCGTGCTGGGCTACCTGCTGCGGCGATTCGGTTATCCGATCGCGCCGGTCGTCGTCGGCCTGATCCTCGGGCCGATGGCCGAGAAGAGCCTGAGGCAGGCTTTGCAGATCAGCCAGGGCGACCCAATGACGCTATTCCATTCCTGGATCGCGATCGTGCTCTGGGTGCTGGCGCTGACGGCAGTGCTGTTGCCGCTCTATCTCCGCTACCGCGGCAAGGGCAAAGTGCTGACGCAATTCGGCACGGACGAGGACTGATCCTCGCCGGACCTTGCGGAAAAAGTCCGTTACTGGCGAATCTGGCGGAAACGCTCGGGATCGATGCCCAGCGTGCGCAGGTCGCGCGCCTTGGGCTGGCGGCGGGCTTCGACGGCGGAAGCGGCGGCGATGGCGCTGCCGAAGATGTCAAACAGTTCGCCGATCTTGGTGCGGGTCGACATTGTCTTGTCCTTTCGCATTGTGCGATGCAGCAAAGATAGGTGTTGTCGACCGAAGATTTGAGTGGTGATTCCGCAGGCCAGCTATGCGGTCAATGCAGCCGCCACCGTGAAATTTACATCCGGAGGTAAATGAGGTAAATTCCGGTCCATGGAGACCTCCGTGAGAAAGAAGCGCATCGTCGCGTCCGCCGTTGAAGCGGCGGAGGGTATTGCTGGCTACTTCCAAAGCGTCGGGAGCCATCCGGCTCTTGCCGCTCGTCTGAGCAGGCACCCGGCTTGGTACGCGGTCAGGAATGCGGCTGGCGAATGGATGTTCGGGCCGAGCAAATTCGTCGGCTATCGCGGTATGAACGCCGAAGATTACCTTGTCAGCGGCTACGACCGAAAAGACGGGCGCGAGACCGAACCGACACTCGCCGCATGGTTCGATGAAGTCGAGGCCGATACCGTGCTGGGAATGGAACTACGCGATGCATTCGCGCGCTTTGCCGCGAATATGGGTAAGACGCCTAACAAGCGGTGGCGCGTCAGCGTGCTGCGAACGGAGCTTCGGGCACGAAGTGCAGCACCACCTATCGACTCGATATCGGATCGTATCGACTTTCACCCGGATATCTGCGGCGGGAGACCCCGGATCAAGGGCACGCGGATTCGTGTTTCGGATATCGTGTCGGCGCTGGGCACCGGCGAGACGATTGCGGAAATCCTGGAAGATTTTCCTTATCTGACGGAGGCCGATATCTATGCGGCGCTCGACTATGCGGCCAAGGCGACCGATCACCGCGTCCTTCGCGCGGCGTAGCCCTTGATATTCCTCGTCGATGCGCAGTTGCCGCGAGGCCTGGCGGCGCGTCTGGCCTCAGCGGGACATCAGGCAGTGCATGTTTTCGATGTGTTGACGCCTGACGCCTCGGACTTGGAGATCGCGCTGGAAGCCAATCGCCGAAAAGCAATTGTGATCAGCAAGGATGAGGACTTTGTCGCCCTCTCGATACGCGGTGTTCTCGCAGGTCCACTCCTTTGGGTCCGATGTGGCAACATGACGACATCGCGCCTTTGGCGGATAATCGAGCCGCTGCTTCCCACAGCCGATAAGGCATTCGCGGCCGGTGAGCGCGTCGTCGAGATCAGGTAGTCGGACGCTGCCCGATTGCGACGATCCCCAGCCTTGCACATTGGCTCGATTGGGATTATATCGACATCAAATTCTTGGTCGGTATGACGAAGAGTGGGTCCACCCGGTCCCGCTCTTTTTTATTACCCGGACCGCTGGAGACTGAATGACGGCCGAACAAGGCGAACGTCCGATGGACGACCGCATCATCCGCGAGAGCGGCACCGAAGCGCGGGTGGCGACGATCATCGCGCCGGTGCTGCGCGCGACCGGTTTTCGCCTCGTGCGCGTCCGCCTGCTCGGCCAGAACGGCCTGACCTTGCAGATCATGGCCGAACGCGAGGACGGCACCATGACCGTCGAGGATTGCGAAGAGGTCAGCCGCGCGATTTCGCCGGCGCTGGACGTGGATGATCCGATCGACAAGGCGTATCATCTGGAAGTCTCGTCGCCCGGCATCGACCGGCCGCTGGTGCGCAAGTCGGATTTCGTCGCCTGGACCGGACATCAGGTGAAGATGGAAACCTCTGTTCTTGTCGCCGAGCGCAAGCGCTTCAAGGGCAAGATCGCCGAGGCGGGCGAGGCCGATGTGCTGATCGAGCGGGACATGCCCGCCTATGGCGTCGAGCCGACGGTGCGGGTGCCCTACGAGGCGATCGGCGAGGCGCGGCTGGTGCTGACCGACGACCTCATCCGCGACGCGCTGTCGAAGGACAACCGGGCCCGCAAGGAGGCGCGCAAGCGCCGCGGCGAGACCGACGAAGAAGATACAACGGAAAGTGAATGAGCGCCCGGCATAGCCGGCGAAGTTCAGGGAGATAAAAATGGTAGTCAGTGCGAACAGGCTCGAGCTGCTGCAGATCGCCGATGCGGTTGCGCGCGAGAAGTCGATCGACAAGTCCATCGTGATCGCCGCAATGGCGGACGCGATCCAGAAGGCGGCGCGCTCGCGCTATGGCCAGGAAACCAACATCCGCGCCGACATCAACGCCAACACCGGCGAGATGAAGCTGCAGCGGCTGATGGAAGTGGTGGAAAAGGTCGAGGACTACGCGACGCAGATCGCGCTCTCCTCGGCCCGTGAGCGCAACCCCGACGCGGAACTTGGTGATTTCATCGCCGAGCAGCTTCCGCCGATGGATTTCGGCCGCATCGCCGCCCAGTCGGCCAAGCAGGTCATCGTCCAGAAGGTTCGCGAGGCCGAGCGCGACCGGCAGTTCGACGAATACAAGGACCGCATCGGCGAGATCGTCAACGGCACGGTGAAGCGCGTCGAATACGGCAACGTCATCGTCGACCTCGGCCGTGGCGAGGCGATCATCCGCCGCGACGAGCTGATCCCGCGCGAGAACTACAAATACGGCGACCGCGTGCGCGCCTATGTCTACGACGTGCGGCGCGAGCAGCGCGGCCCGCAGATTTTCCTCAGCCGCACCCATCCGCAGTTCATGGCAAAACTGTTCACCATGGAAGTGCCGGAAATCTACGACGGCATCATCGAGATCAAGTCGGTCGCCCGCGACCCGGGCTCGCGCGCCAAGATCGCCGTGATCTCGCGCGATTCGTCTATCGATCCGGTTGGCGCCTGCGTCGGCATGCGCGGTTCGCGCGTGCAGGCGGTGGTGGCCGAGCTGCAGGGCGAGAAGATCGACATCATCCCGTGGTCGCCGTCGGCCGCCTCCTTCATCGTCAACGCCTTGCAGCCGGCCGAAGTTGCCAAGGTGGTGCTCGACGAGGACGCCGAGCGCATCGAGGTCGTGGTTCCCGACGACCAGTTGTCGCTGGCCATCGGCCGCCGCGGCCAGAACGTCCGCCTCGCCTCGCAGCTCACCGGCTGGGACATCGACATCCTGACCGAGCAGGAAGAATCGGAGCGCCGCCAGAAGGAATTCGTCGAACGCTCCAACCTGTTCATGCAGGCGCTGAACGTCGACGAGATGGTCGGCCAGGTGCTGGCCTCCGAAGGTTTTACCTCGGTCGAGGAAGTGGCCTATGTCGATGCCGACGAGATCTCATCGATCGACGGCTTCGACGAGGATACCGCCAGCGAGATCCAGTCGCGCGCTCGCGAATATCTCGAGAAGATCGAGGCCGAGCATGACGAGAAGCGCAAGCAGCTTGGCGTCAAGGACGAGCTGCGCGAGATTCCCGGCATGACCACGGCGATGATGGTGACGCTCGGCGAGGATGGCGTGAAGACGGTCGAGGATTTTGCCGGCTATGCCGTCGACGACCTCGTCGGCTGGAAAGAGCGCAAGGACGGCGAGACCAAGATGTTCCCAGGCGTACTTGCCAGCCACGAAGTGTCGCGCGCCGATGCCGAGCAGATGGTGCTCGCGGCGCGGCTGAAGGCCGGATGGATCACCGAGGACGAGCTCGTCGCCGAAGAAGCCGCCGAGCCGGCGGATGCGTGAGGTGACCCATCGCCAGTCCCCTCGACGAGATGAACGATCGCACCTGCATCGTTTCGCGCGAACGGCGCGAGCCGGATGAACTGATCCGGTTCGTCGTCGGTCCCGACGGCGCGGTCGTTCCTGACCTCAAGAGAAAACTGCCCGGCCGCGGTTGCTGGGTGAGCGCCGACCGCCTACATGTAGAGAAGGCCGTCGCGAAGAATGCGTTCGCGCGTGCCTTCAAGCGGCAGGTCGACGTTTCTCCTCACCTTGCGGACCAGATCGACCAGATCATGGTGAAATCCGCGCTGGGCGCCGTCGGGCTGGCACGCAAGGCTGGAGCGGTTGCATTGGGCGCCGCGAAGGTCGACAATGCGGTGCGCAGCGGCGAAGCGCTCTGCGTGCTCCATGCCATGGACGCCTCGCAGGACGGTGTCCGCAAGATTACCCAGGCCAGAAGGGCGACAGCCCATCTCGGCGGGCCGGAAATCCACGCCTATAAACTTTTTTCGGAAGCCGAATTGAGTTTGGCATTGGGCGGGACAAATGTGATACATGCTGCCGTTCTCGCGCAGGAGGCGGGAAAGGCGGCAGAAAAGCGTCTCGTGGCGCTCGACCGCTACCGGGGCGGCTCCCCGGAAGATCAGGCGATGTTTGCGGCGATCGCCGAAGACGAGACAGCCGCAGAGGATATGGAATGAGCGATACGAAATCCGGCGACGACAATACGTTGACCGTCAACACCAAGAAGACGCTGAGCCTCAAGCCGGCCGGCGTCACGCAGGGCATCGTGCGCCAGAATTTCTCGCATGGCCGCACCAAGCAGGTCGTCGTCGAGACCAAGAAGCGCAAGTTCTCGATGCCTGGCGATCGCCCGGAGCCCGCGCAGGCACCGGTGTTGACGCCGCGTCCGCCGCAGCAGGCCCCTGCTCCGGCCCCCACCGCCGCGCCACAGCCCACGGTCGCGCGGCCGCAGCCAACTCCGCAACCCGCCGTGGTGGCTAGGCCGCAGCCAACGCCTGCGCCGGCGCCAAAGCCGCAGGCG
>NZ_JBIRCY010000090.1:0-23304 GCF_044326205.1 Mesorhizobium sp. IMUNJ 23232 | reverse complement strand
CGCGCCACACGATGCCGAGAAATACAAGTGGCGAAACCTGATCGAGCGGCTGTTCAACAAGCTCAAGAACTGGCGCCGCGTCGCCACCAGATACGACAAGACAAAGGAGTCTTACCTCGGCTTCGTCACCATCGCAGCAGTCAAGCTTTGGTTACCCTTTGTCCACGAGGCCTAGTTCCTCGACGCCGACGATATTGAGGCCGGCGTCCAGCTTGTTATAGCCAGGCCCAGTCAGGTGAATTCGGTCATATCCCGATCCACCGTCGATGAGACCAGTCTGGCCGGTCTGAATGTCAAACGTGTCGTTTCCGCCATTGCCGCGCAGGCTGTCGCCGCCGCCGCCAGGACCCTGGAAGAAGTCGGTGCCGTTGCCGGCGCTGATCGTGTTGTCTTTATCGTCGAGGGCGTAGGTTGTCATGTGGATGTCCTAACATTTCCTGGATTTGTCAGATGTGGATCAGGCAGGAGTTATTTCTGTCTACAGCCGGTATCGCCATTGTGTCACCGGGTATCTGCGGGTGTTTCCAAAATTCGAACCGACTTCTTCACGGGCATCGATTTGGAGCCCTGTGCAGGCAGTGTGTACCCTCTCACATCTCGAACTCATAAGGAAGCCCGGCCACGTTTCCGCAGGCCGGGCTCACATTCAACGGTTGGGGAAAGTCAGTGCAGCGGCACACTTTTCCGCACCACGCTCTCGTCATCGACAGGCGCCCGCACGCTGCCTCCGATCGCCTGGAGCAGCACGCGGTTGTTGTGGTCCAGCACCTCGTTGGCCTGCCGCACGCCCCGCCTGTCGCCGAGCACGAAGCCGAACGCGAAGGCAATGACAATGCCGGCGGCGAACGCGAGATAGGTCACGCTCTGACCTGTTTGCGTCGGGCGGCAGCCGCCTCGTTGGCGAGAGTTGCCGCCAGCGCCGCGACACCTTCGGGGAACTCGCCACCTTCCACAGCCGCTGAGAGAAGCACCATATTTCGATCTTCTCGCTCCGATGCATCGGACGGATTTCTTCCTCGCATTTCGTCTGGGATGCGCCAGCGCTGCTTGTGAAGCCAAACCCAAATTTCATCCAGCGACACGCCGACAGCGGTCAGGTCGGACAAAAGCTCGTCAGGCCTTGCCTTTGTGCAGGGGTCTTCATCGACGATCCGCTGCAAGGGTAGCGAAATCTCATGAAGCTGCCGCCAGAGGGTGCCAAGGTCCATGATATCCAGCCTAGACAGGTCGAGATCGGGAAGGGCTACGCTCATGACGCCGCCTCCTTTCCAGCCAAGCGCTCGACGTGCTCCAGAAAGCCCGTGAGACACGCAACATCCCAATCCCAGTCTTGGCGAGGCTCCTCCAGCTTGGGAAACGGAAGGCAATCGAAGCGGCAGGCACGGGCATGCACTCTCAATCCGACAAGCGTTGACGGTGGTATTGCGCGGATAAGCTTAGCCAGTTCGTCAAGGCTGGTCAGTTTCTCATTGTTGGCTTCGATGGCGTCTTCATATGCCTCGCCTTCCGGCGTGCGCCATGCATCCATGAAATCAGCGAACTTGCCGCTTCTGGCGAAAATCCTGCCATTTTTCGCCCATCGCGTGCATCTGACGCCAGTTGGGCTTCCACGCCTCGTATTGACGATCGAACTCGGCACCAAGCCGAACAAGCTCAGCATCCGGGTCAAGCGGAGCGTTGATGCAGACTGCGGCGGCGGGTGTTGCCACAGCCACGGCGAGCGCGGGGGTGCTGGAGAGCATTGCGCGCCGGGTTAGTTGTCCTCCGATATCCATTGTCTTTCGTCCTGGGTTCGAACCGGCTTTCTACGGCCGGCCCCGTGTCGCCAGGTTGGCGAGACGGGCAACTCGGTGGCGGACCGATAGCCGGGGGGTAGAAACCTGCCAGGACGACAGGCCGGCGCTTTTTAAGGGTTGCCCCTCTGGACAGCAGCGACGCCCCCGGCCATATACTGCCGGTCGGAGCCGCGCCGCCAAGCGCGTCCGTTCGTAGCCGAAATGGCTACGTTTCAACCGCCCTCTCCCCGGCAAGGGAAAGGCACCTCGGCAAAGGTGGCTGCGGTCTGGTCCTAGTCCGGGTTTCTACGCCCACGGACATGCTGTTCCTGTTCGCACGAAACGTCAAGACTCCCCCTTCCGGGGAACCGGTTTTGCGTCGCGTCTGCGTCGCGCTTGCTGTACTGTTTTGGTATGGGCGAGCGGCGTGTTCCGACGAAATCACAGATGGATGAGTGGGGCCGCCGCATGGAAAAGCTCCGGGCTGACCTCAAGCCGCGTCCCGAAAAGATATCAGGTGACGAGCGGACGGCCCTGCAAAGAGAAGCGTCGGAACTGCGGCTCATTGCAGACACGTTCTTTGACGAAGTCGAAGAAATTGGAACACGCAGGCGCACTTAAGGGCGCGCCGGCGTCGAGTTCATTCCCGAGAACGGCGGTGGGGCTGGTGTCAGGCTGCGGAAGTAGGCATCCCGCTGCTAGTTCCCTTGAAAGGTCAAGCATCCGCTTCTCAGGGAAAGACTGAGTGCCCGGGGACGGTGCGGGTGTTGGGCGGCACTCTCGCGCGCACTTGCCCGGCTGCACGCCGCTCGGTCACCGTGGAGCGACGATCATTCGCCCTTTGTTAGGCATAATGTTCATGGGCCGGAGATAAAGCCAGAAGTTTGCCGCACACGTATTTGGCCATTGCCAATGCGGTGATACAACCACCCCGAGCGTGCTTTGCATGCGTTCAGGACTAGGGGAATGCCATGGCCACTTTCACCGGGAGCAATAGCGCCGAAATCATTCCAGATCTCATCATCGGTCCGATCCAGGCTATTGGCAACGATTTCGTCGATGCACTCGGCGGCGACGACGTCGCAGTCGGCTATTCTGGGGATGATGTGATTCGTGGCGGCGCAGGTGCGGACGTTGTCATCGGCGGCATGCTCAACGCCGCCGGTATAATCACCCCATCGGGCATCAATGCGGCTGATTACACCACCTCCGTCGACGGCGTCCTTATCGACCTGTCAGTGTTGGTCAGCCTCACCTTGCCGATACTGGGCATCAATATCCAACTCACCAATGCCTCGCAGGGTTTTGGTGGTGATGCCCAAGGCGACTGGCTCACTGACATTACCAATCTAATTGGCTCGAACACCGGCGGAGACAACCTCACGGGCAACTCGGGCGCCAACACGATCAACGGCCAGGGGGGCGATGATGTCCTCGACGGCAACGGCGGCAACGATATTCTGCTCGGTGGTGCCGCAAACGACCGGCTGATCGGTGGCGATGGTGCCGACGCATTGCAGGGTGGTGCTGGTTTAGCGGACACGGCTGACTATTCAGCCTCCGCCGCACCTGTGAGCGTCAATCTCAGCACCGGGATCGGCAGCGGCGGCGACGCCCAAGGCGACACGCTGAGCGGCATCGAGCGCCTGATCGGGTCGTCGGGCAACGATACTCTCATCGGATCATCTTTCACTGACGACACCTTAATCGGTGGCGCGGGAGCCGATGCCCTCACGGGGAGTGGCGGCGTCGACACAGCCGACTATTCCAGTTCGGGCGCAGCCGTGAGCGTCAACCTCGGCGCCGGCACCGGCGCGGGTGGGGATGCCCAAGGCGACACGCTGAGCGACATCAGCAGCGCGATCGGCTCGACCTTCGACGACGTGCTAACCGGGATCGGAACCAGCGCCGGTATGCTCGACGGCGGCGCCGGCAACGACTTCCTGACCGGCGCGGCGACGCTGAACGGGGCGGCCGGTAACGATAGCTTTCTCGCCAGCGCTTGGGCCGAGACGGTGAACGGAGGAGCTGACAATGACACGGTGAGTTATGCCGCATCGAGCGCTGGCGTCACGGTCGATCTCCTGCTTTCGGGACCGCAGGTATCCTCCGGAGATGCCAGCGGTGACACGCTGACTGGCATCGAAAACCTGACTGGATCGCTGTTCAGCGATACGCTTATCGGCGACGAGGGTGGCAATTTCCTGAACGACGGTGGCGTGGGCGGCGCCGACATCCTGATCGGACATGGCGGCAATGACGGCTATGCTGTCTACAATTCCGGCGACGTAGTGGTCGAGACGATCGGCGAAGGTGTAGACCGTGTCTGCGTGGGTGTTGACTATATCCTGGGAGCCGGCGTCTTCGTAGAGCACCTCAACACCACCTCGCTTCATGCGCTCTACGCTGTAAATCTAACCGGAAACGAATTCGTCCAACTCGTTCGCGGCAATGACGGCGCTAACGTCCTCGACGGAGCAGGCGGAAACGATGTGCTGTTCGGTATGGGTGGTTCAGACTATTTCCGCTTTTCGACTGCGCTGGGCGCGGACAACATCGACCGCATCATGGATTTCAGTGTAGCGGACGACCAGATCGAGTTAGACGACGCAATCTTTTCCGCGCTGGCGATTGGCGCGCTGGACGCGTCGGCATTCAAGGACACGGCTTTGGGTCCAAAGGACGCCGACGATCGGATCATCTACAACTCCGACACTGGAGCACTCTGCTACGATGCCGATGGCTCCGGTACAGCGTTCGGTAACGTTCGCTTCGCCACGATCACCGGCTCACCCGTACTTACGGCGGCAGACTTCGTGGTGGTTTGACCGGTAGGCCGGAGCAGGTTGGGGTCCGCAATGAGAATTAGCGGTTAGGGTGCAGCCGGGGGGCGCATTCGAAGTACTGGCCTCCTCTGCCGAGCCTGAAAGGCTTTCTGCCGACACAGCGATTGAGCAATAGCGCCGGGTCATCCTTTGCGCGGCTACCACACTGCCGCACACGGCGCAGCCTATTTCCTACCGCACAGCCCCCTGTCGGGCCGCCCGACGCTGGTTCCGTCGCTTTGCAGCCTTCTTGCGCGTGATTGCCTGGCAAGCCTCCGAGCAATGCCGCGCCCAGGGATGGCCAGCGAAAGCGGTGTTACACGCCATGCAGAGCATTGTTCCTTCAACCACGTCGCTCGTCAGCCTCCCTTCGTTTTGCGCTTGTGCTTCTTTATCGAGCGTAGGGCTGCCTCGAAAACGCTGTCAACTTCCTCGTCGATATCGTCTTCCGTCATGCCTGCGACCTCAGCGTCGAGAAGCAAGCGATCAGCAAGTTCGCTGGCGAGAACGCTATCCGGTTCGGCACCGATTGGAATATGCTCGGATAGCCAGTCATTCAGAAATCTTCGTCCTCGTTTGCTCATGAATTCCTCCGCAGATCGCCACAACGAACGGTTGGCCGAAACGGTTCAAAGCCCACCAGTGGTGTTGCGCCTCAAATGGCGTGAGACATGGCCCGGCGAGGGGCATAGGGATTTCAGCGCCTTCGATCGCCGGATGAAAGGCGAAGTCGTGGGGCGCATCTACGAGATGCACCAATCGCCGATGACGGGGAAATGGTTCTGCGGGCTATCAGCGCATGGCTCTGGCATCACTCGGCCAGGCAATGATCGCGGACACGAATTGTCGCCACGTGCGGCAGCGGCGAAAAGTCGAGGCGGCATGGTTTCAGTCGATCGGCGACCTGCTAGAGGAAGCGCCGAACGGCTGCGTTGGATTTCGCTGACGAGGGCACGATGGATGACCCCCGAATGATTGTCGCTCTGGCGACCGCCGGCATTGTGGTAGCCGTGGTGATAGGATTGGCCGCCGCCTTTGAGCCAACCGGTCATGCGCTTCCATTTTGGTGATGGATACTCCCGCGAAAGACTTTGCACAGTCCTTCTCATGAGCGCAGTATGATGCGGCTTGGGGAGGCGAGGTTATGGGCGGGAAGAACATCAAGGCCGCGATCGGTCTGGAATTTTACGAGGCCGCACGCAAGCTGGGAGCGAAGTCGGACTTGTTGTCGATCATCGGCAGCTACGGCGACACGCTCCAGGATGAAGAAGTTCTGGAGGCGCTTCGCGACTGGAACGCAGCCTATTCCGACCTCACTCCTCCCGAAATTGAGGATCGTCAGTAATAAGCTTACCTTCGCGGAAACTCTGCACCGTGGCGTGGCGCAGCTTGTCCTCGCCCTTCAGGACCTTCACGCGCGCGACGAGTCCGGGCTTTACCCATTCGGCCTTTGCCGGCGTGAGACCCTTTGGCGCCTGTCCGCCGGTCTTTGCCTGGACGCGATCCCAAAGCCGTTGCCGGATGCCTTGCGGGAGCGTCACAAAGCCGACGTATTTGCCCGCGCGGTCATCATCGCCATAGCTGGCTTGCCGCGATCCCGCTGCACGCCGACGATGGTGAAATCGCCTTCATCGTAGCACTTCACCTTGAGCCATGATGTGACCCGGCCGCTTTCATAGGGCGAGCCGACGCGCTTGGAGACCATGCCTTCCAAGCCTTGCCCGTCGATCGCGCGATAGACCTGTTCGGCAGTTCCCTCTATCGCCTCGCTGAGTTGAATCCGTCCGCCCGTGTTGCTGTCTTCGATGAGGTCGGCGAGAGGTGCGCGCCGCTCCTCGACCGGCATCCGGCGCAGATCATGGCCGCTGAGATAGAGCAGATCAAACGCAATGAAGACTAGCTTTCCCGGTTCGCGATCGATGGCGCTTTTCAGAGCTTTAAAGTTCGGCGGGCCGAGTAGATCGAAGACGATGATCTCGCCGTCAATTATGGCGTCGACCGCATCGATGTCGGCGGCTGCCGTGACCAGCGGCGCATACTTCGCCGACCAGTCAAACCCATTCCGCGTGAAAATGCGCGCCCTGTCGAATTCCTTAACGAGTTGGGACCGGTAGCCGTCGAATTTGACTTCCCGAATCCAATCGGCACCCTCGGGGGAATCATCGACGAGGGTCGGAAGCATGGGCTCGATGAACGCGAGCCTGTCCCCGGTACTCTTTGGCACGGAAGGGAGTCTAGGCGCCGGACCCCAAGCGGCAACGGGAACGAAAAAGTGATTCAGGAACAAAGTTTTAGAGCGCAAGTTGGGTGGCTAAGGAACAAGCTCGGGAGGACTGCCCATGGCACGATACTACTTCGATGTGTTTGACGGCGATCACGTCACACTGGATGAGGTAGGGATCGACCTTCCGGGCACCGAGGAGGTTGAAAAACATGCAGTTGAGGCTCTGCCGGAGATAGCTTCAGACGAGTTGCCCAACGGCCCGCAGCGCGACTTCTGGGTGAGGGCCCACAACGGCGACGGCGACCACTTCTTCGCCGCCGACCTGAAATTCAGAGCGGACTGGCTGAAGCGCCGGGGTTGAGCCGTTCGACCTTCCAGCGTTTCAAATGATATTTACGGCGTCGAACTCAGTCGGTGAAGGTCGCGGATGGCTAAGATCATAAGCATAAGCGCGCTGGAACAGGCGGACGTGAATTCCCGGCTTGCGGCAATCGTCGATTCTTCATTTGACGCGATCGTCAGCAAGGATCTCAACAGCGTCATCCAGACATGGAACCTGGCCGCTGAACGCCTGTTTGGTTACACCGCCGAGGAGGCGATAGGGCAATCAATCCTCATTTTGATACCTGAGCATCTTCAAAGCGAAGAGACCGACATCATTACCCGCGTTCGGCGGGGCGAGCGAGTTTCCAGTTATGAGACAGTTCGACGGCGCAAAGACGGTAAGCTCGTCAACGTGTCTCTTACCGTTTCGCCTATAACCAACTCTGTTGGGGAAATCGTTGGCGCCTCAAAAATCGCCAGGGACATCACCACCGCTAAGGAAAGCGAGCGGCGCATTCGTCTTCTAATGCGGGAGGTCAACCATCGCGTCAAAAATCAATTCGCGGTGATCCTGGCGATCATTCGCGAGACAATCAAACATTCCATCAGTCCGAGCGAATTCGAAGGTCGCGTAAGCGAGCGCATCATGGCCTTATCGCGCTCGCACGATCTTTTGGTGACAGCGGAATGGTCGGGGTCCAGCCTTTTCGATGTGATCCAGGAACATCTCAAGCCTTTCGGGCATGAGAACCAAATTTTGCTATCCGGGCCTTTGCTGGCCCTTCTGCCCAATGCCGTCCAGAGCATTGGCATGGCCTTGCACGAGCTTGGCACCAACTCCGCCAAATACGGCGCGCTTGCCAGCGATGTCGGCCGTGTCGCCGTAAATTGGGAGGTAAAAACCAACGTAGCTGGCCGTCGCGAATTCTTTTTGAATTGGGACGAGACCTCGATCCCCCATGGGAACGGCAAATCGGACGACCGGGAAGGGTTTGGAACGACTGTGCTGAAGCGTGTGGCGCCACAAGGATTGAGTGGGAGTGCCATTCTTGATCGCTCCCCTGGTCAACTGCGCTGGTCGCTCGTCGCACCATTTGAACACGTCGTCGTGTCGACCGTTGCCGAAGACGAGGCCGAGGCGCGGAAAGGTCCGGCTGAGTAACTTCGGATCGGGGGGCGGGGTCAGCTCCTCCTGCGGGGATCGGAAAGCCGAATGAGTTCGTCCCGATCCCTTACGCCGTTCTTATAGGCAAGGATGAGAGCCTGGGCGGCTTCATCGGCCTCGCTGCTCTTATCGAGCCGCGATGCAACGAGGATTGCATCGAAACAGTCCTGAAGGTTGTTCAAGTCCCACGGACTGAACCCCTCAACCACTCTTCGGTTTCGCATGTGGCCCTCATGCCGGAGCGTTCCGGCCCAGGCACGAAGTCTATTCCCGGGTAACAGGTCCGTCAAATAGTAAGCCCGCCAACCTGACAGGGGGGACGGGCTTGGCAGATCTAGCTGGGCATCAGAAAGTGGCTGCGATGGAGGACAATGATCCGGCCGCAGTGGCGTTCCTCGCAGACGCAAAATGGCCCGCTGGCCAGCGTGCGGGGGGCTTGAAGTTGGCCAGCGGGCTGCGTTGCGTGAGGCGGAACAAATTAAAAAACCGCCCTCAAATACTCAATCATGATAGTAAAGGAACCGTTAGGGCCACCGACTACCAAAGTTGACCTTCAAGGTCTCGATTTCCGAAGCATGTCTCCGGACTCGATATATGCCATTTCCAGAAGATGTGAAAGAAAACCAAATCGCTCTGCATCGGTGATTTCCTTCATCTCGCGTAGCAAACCATGCAGGTCGCGAAGCTTTTCGGTTTTTGACCTCTGATCTGGCGCCATGATATTCCTCCGAGCGGCCCACTCAAAGGTCTAATCAGAAGCTCTGTACGGCAGTAGGGGTACTTTGGATTAAACGATCCGCGCGGGTAAGCGATCATTGCGAAAAAAGAAAAGCCCGCCGGATTCGCCCGGCGGGCAGGAGTGCCGTCACGTAAGGGATGCATCGGCAAAACACTAACACCGAGAGGGTGAGCGGTCATCGTTTTTCGCACAAGGCCAAAATGCAAAAAAACCCCGCCAGCCGCAGCCATCGGGCCGATCTTTTGCCAAAATCGCGGACGTGCTCAATCGGCAGGCTTCGGCCTGATCCACCTCGCGAGCAATTTGCAGACGCCGATCAGGAAGGCTGCAGCGTGTGGCGACGTCATTGGGGCATGGCGAGCCTTCTCATCTTGATGGAGTAGCCCCGGAATCAATAGATTTGTTTCGAACCCGGTTCCCTGCGCCTAGCAGCGTGCTCATCGAACTACGCTAAGCACGCCGGGCGAAAACCAAGCAAAATCAAGGGGCGAAAACCTGGTGTCGGATTTGGCAAGTCCCCAGCTTTGGAGAATGTGCCCCTGTAGAGAACGAAAACGGCGGTTGGAACGCTCAAAGCCCGCACAAGGTTTTGCTTAAAAAGCCCGGAAATGCTGGGCTTTTGAGGGCCATTGAAAAATCACAGAGAATGTTTTGCCGATTGGCGATGGTAGAGGGAAGGGAACTGAAATCCAACATTCTCTAGGTTTGAGCGTCAGACCATAGCGAAACCCGCAGGGGGCAGCACCAGCGATCACGGAGGTGGCGAAGCGGTCATTGCCGACCGTCTGCATTATAGCTGAGGGCGCCAGTTTCGGTTTTGTAGATGATGCGGTCGCTAGCGTCCTTCGGCGCGATCGCGGTATTCTTGAACGTCGAGGCGGCCAGCGACTCGAGAGCGGCGCGCCGACGTCGCGTCATCACGGTGGACAATTTCGTCGGCGATGATGAAGTCGGCGATCCGGTCGACATTGTCGAAATTTCATGGCCCACTTTTGGGGTCCTCTACTTTGAGCGCCTCCATGACCGGCGCGAGATCGCTCTCTTCGATGGGAAGCGTTTTATTTTCGGCATCTCGCGGGCTGTTCAAGGCTTCTTCGATCGCAGTCTCGATGTTTCCGAGATCCTCCTCGCGTATATCGCGGCCGTAACCCGCAGCTTCGGCATCCTGTTCGAATTGTTGGCGAGAACAGGTAAACTCAATTCACTTTTAGCAGACAGATTCCCGACGTTCTCTTGAAGCCACGTTTCGAAAAATTCTCGCGTAGCGCTCATGCGAGTGCTCCCTTTCGTCGCGTAGATGTCAAACCGCCGAGTTGCTGTTTGTCGACGCGAGGTGGCTCCAGGCCCGTGGCTGGATGATTTTCCACGAGAGCTTCTGCGATGTACTCTTTGAGGTCACCTACCTCAGCCTCAATCTCCTCAGGTTCAATTCCTTCCGCCTTGGCGTCTGCGACGCACTGTTCGGCTGAATTCTTCTAGGCGTGGGAACGGTCGTGCGCTCGCGGGGTTGGTAGCGGAGAAGGAGAACGAAAATGGACCATACCAACCACATTCGCCTCTCGCCGGAGGAACTCACAGCCGAAGTTTTGGAAGGAGCGACGATCTACGACAGGGACGATAGCAAAATCGGATCTGTGAACCACGTCCACGGCTTAGGCACAAGCACACAAGTCGTCATCGACGTTGGCGGCTTTCTTGGTATCGGGGCGAAGCCAGTCTCGGTGTCCGCCAGCGACCTCGATTTCATGAGGGACGAAGACGGCGATGTCCATGCGGTGACAAGCTGGACCAAAGAACAGCTAAAAGAGATGCCTGAACATATGGACGAATAAGGCTCAAGCGTTTGAGACCCAACCTGACGGGCCGCCTTAGTCGGGCACGGCGGTACGGCGAACAGTGGGGTTTTCCCGACTTCTCTCACTGGCCAACGAAACGGCAGGCGAGCGCATAACCCGCCCGGCCCGCTTAGTATCCTCCGATATCGGCAACACTTCGCCAGTAATATAGCTGGAGCAGTGTGGCGACGCGAGGAAGACATAGGCCGGCGCGATCTCTTCGGGTTGAGCCGGTCGTTTCATTGGCGTCTTGGCACCGAATTTCGACACATCCTCCGCTTTCTTTTCCGATGGGTTGAGCGGAGTCCATACTGGCCCGGGGGCGACCGCATTGCGCGAATACCCTTGGCAATGAGGCTGCCCGATAGCGCGCGCGTAAAGGCGTGAATTCCGCCCTTGGTCATAGAATAGTCGACCAGTTCCTTACTCCCATCGATGCCTGTCACTGACCCGGTATTGATGATCGCCGAGCCCGGCTTCATATGTGGCAAGGCTTCTTCCGTAGAGGTTGGTCTTCAGGGTGGTATCGAAATGCTCCTCCGTCAGATCTTCGAACTCGGCCGAGTGGATCTGGAATGCAGCATTGTTGACCAGCACGTCGATGCGGCCGAATTGATCCACGGTGTCGGCGACGGCCTTGCGGCCATAGTCGCGCTCGGTGACATCGCCCGGCAGAAGGATACATTTGCGGCCCTCCTTTTCCACCGCTCCCTGGCGTCTACGCCTTTCTGGATGCGGCGCTGTTTATGGGCTTCGCTGACAGCTTGCAGTTGGTTCTCGGTCGGCATGGCATCGCTCCTCTTTGAACACGCGCAACGGTCGCAGGCGGAGAAAGGTTGACGCACGCGCTGCTTTCCTGATCGGCGCGACGGAACCGTGTCCCATGCCAATCCTGGCGTTTTCGTTCCGCATTTGCGACGCGCGTGTACTACGCAATCAAAGATAATAGTAACCCGGCCGCAGCGATGGCAGCCGGGCAGTCTGCTTAGGGATCGGCCCCCTTATGTTTCGGCTTTGGTTGCCATCCCCCGAATTTCCCCCCTGGCAACCACATGAGGCCCGCTGTGTTCCCTCAAACACGACGGGTTGGTCGTGTCGGAAACAGGCTAGGTTCTCGCCGCGCACGCAACCTTTCCGACGAGCCGGCGAACATGCTGCTATTCCGGGCCGCAGAGCGCGTCTTTGGCAAGAATTTACCTGATCGTTACTATAACAGTTGAGTATCCATCCGCGGTTTTGTAGATAGTTCCGCCTCGGCAATAGAACCCGCTGGCCACTTCGGGCTTCCTGCACCACGGCCAGCGGGCTTACCCGCATCTGACACGCGTCGCGCATGGAAAGCCTTGAGCTTAGGTGAGGCATGGTTCTCGCCGACATCGCCCGGCTTGCGCGCGCTGACGGAAGCGCCGACGCATAAAACGTTCCTTCGGGCCGCTTGCGCGGCGCCAGCCGAGCGCGAGCTTCGCCTTAGACCACCACGAAATCGGCGGCGGTCAGAGCCAGCCCCGTCGCCAGCGAGGCGAATTTCACAGCGACCGCTCCACCAAGCCCGTCCGCATCGTAAAATAGCGAACCGGTGTTGGAGTTGTATATGATCTTGTCGTCGGCATCGCGCGCGGACAGGATGTTATCCTTGAAGGCGGAAGCATCGAGCGCCCCGACGCTAAGTGCGGTGAAGATCGAACTGTCGAGTGCGATCTGATCGTCGGTGACGATGAAATCGGTGATTTTATCAGTGCTGCCGTCAAGCGCGGCCGAGAACACCACGATGTCGTTGCCGAGGCCCGTCTGGATCGTATCGTTACCGCCCTTGCCGTCGATCCGATTGTCGCCGTCGTTTCCGATGATCTGCTGGCCGAACTCGTTGCCGGTGAGGTCAATGCTGTAGATTGCGTGCATGTTGGTAGTTCGCAATGACTCGATCTCGACGCCCTGCGCAAGCACACAGTCGACGCCGGCAGCGAGCCGGTCGAAGTCACCCTGACCCTTCACCTCAATGATCACCGCGCTCGAATTGTAGACCGTATAGAAGTCATTGCCCTCTCGACCCCGAAGCGTATCGGCGCCGCCAACGCCGCCGTCATGCAGCCAGTTGTTGCCGTTGTTGCCAACGATGGTCTGTGCGAATTCGTTGCCCTTCAGGTCGATATTGCGCACCGCACCGTAGTTGGTGGTCGTTAGAAGTTCGACTTCCTGGCCGGCGCCGAGCGCGTAGTCGCCTCGCGCCGAGACCCTGTCGTAACCCTCGCCCACGGCTTCGGTCACCACGTCGCCGGCATCGTCGACATAGAAGGTATCGTCGCCGGTGCCGCCGGACATTTGGTCCGCGCCTGCGCCGCCGTCTATGACATCGTTACCCTCATCGCCGAACACATGATCGGCGAACTTGCTCGCAACGATCGTATCATGGCCGTCGAAGCCATGAATCACATTGAATTTTTGAGGATCGGAAGTGTTGTAATTGTCTCGTATTTCCACTTCGATATAGTTGTCTATGGAATTTCCGCCGTAAGTTCCAAGATTATTGTGATCTTTAATTATCAGTTTTTCGACGTTGTCGTAGAGGGAGACGGTACGCGTCTCCGTAAGGCTTTGGTAGAGCTGCGTATCGATGCCTTCGTTTTTATTCTCGAAGACTGTTATCGCGTGTCCAGCGCCCTTTCCCTCTCTGAAGACGTACGTATCGTCTCCAATGCCGCCATAACACAGGTCTTCCACCGTACCGCCTAAGAACGTGTCGTTCCCGGCTCCGCCGATGAGAGTGACTTGGCCCGGCCGGAGAAAATTTTCGCTCAAGAGATTGTCAAGGTCATTTCCCGTGGCTGTCGCGACCAATCCGTCGGTTTCCGACAGCGAGAAAATGGTCAGGTTTTCAACTGCAGGCAGGGAAGCAAGAGAGTAATTCAGAAGCGTGGTTTCGATCGAATCCGTCCCTTCGCCCGCTTCCTCGACAACGGTATCCCCCAGACTATCGACCTCGTAAATGTCGTCGCCGAGGCCGCCGATAAGCCGATCAGACCCGCCACCGCCGTTCAGGATGTCATCGCCAGCGCCGCCGTCGAGCGTGTCATCGCCGACGCCGCTTTCGATGACATCACCGCCGTCAAATGCACGAAAGATGTCGCCATCGGCATCCGTCAGGTCGGCGACCGTTCCGCCAGTAAAACCAAAGAGCGTGCCATCGGTGGCATCCGCGATTTCGCCTGCGTCAGTCCCGACAAACTCAGTCATTACCTGGTCGCCTCGCTTCTGCAGATGGCCACGCGTTCAGTTTCAATCTTATGATGTCGCGCTCAGCTTGCACAATTGCAGTTGTCGCGGGTTGGCACACCAGCTCCAAAGGACGTAGTCCAGCTAAAGGGAAAGGCCGAGCATGTTGATGCGCACGGGGCGAGTGCTGCCGTCTTCATAATAACGCTTAAAGAAAAGGGCATCTTTGTCTTGCAGAAGTCGTCGCGCCTCTTTCAACATGTATCGATGAGCCGAGGTGCTGTTTGCGGACCAGGCGTTCATGACGATGCATTCGCCCGCAAGGCAGTCGCTGGATCTTAATCCGCGGCGGCTATTCAGCCAGTCTTCCGCATTGTTGCGGCTGGTAAGGGCCCACCCCGCAAATCCTTGAACGCGATGGGTCTCGTCGACTACAAAAAAATAGTGGTCGCGATTAATAACCCCAGCCAACAGTTGCGACAACTCTCCAAAACGAATTCGCATAAATGACGGCTTCGTCATGAGATGGCTGACCGCAAGCCCCAAAGCCAGCGCTCGCCATTCAGGTCGATACAGGCTTAGGGTGGGTTGTTGTGATGCGTCCATGTCGGTTGCCGGAACTCCTCCCCACACAAGCATCACGACTTACGACGTTGGTAAATGGCCTCCAGCGAGACTAGCTTACCGTGCCCGCCTCGCTGGAAGATGCCATTCGCAATCACAGTCATATCTCCCCCCACACATACTTATATTGCCTCATGCTTATATTGCCTCATGGGATCGGCACTGCAAAGCCTGATCGATGCCGCAATGAACGGTGGTCGCTTACCGCCAGACCGTGCTCTGCGCGACCGGTTCGGACCAGACATGCCGGCTATGCACGACGATCTCGTGTTAAGCTCCGCAGATGCATGGGGCGTGAAGAAAGTAGATCAGACGCTCAGCCTGCATTCGAATGAGAAGCGCCAGACGCAGGTGCCAAGGCCGAAGCGTCGAGACCTCGCACGCAACTGGCGTACTAAGCTCTTGTCGTGAATTCACGCCGGCACGGTCATTTTCCGGGCGGGCATACACGGAGCGCGATCATGGCATGGCATTTCCCGCAAAGCGGCACGACGTCCCCCACACTGGTCGACGACGACGACGTGTTCATTGCCCAGCAGGTCTTCCTGAACGGCGTGATAAATTCGGGTGTCACCGACGGCCACGAGGTCATCGTTGCCGGAACGGTCGCGAGCTATGGTGACGCGATCGTCCTCGGCTTCTATCCCGGAGGAGGGCCAAACAGTGTCACCGTGGAGGCCACCGGCCAGGTTCGTGCATTCGAAGGAAACAGCATACGCCTCTTTGGGGACGGCCAGCAGATCGTCAATCACGGTCTCATCGCACAGGAAGCGTCGGCGATCATCGAAGCCGTGGCTGTTTCCTTCCGTTCCGACGGCCCCCTTCCGGCCACGAGTTCGAGCTTCATCAACACTGGAATCGTGAACGCCGACGGCATCGCTGTCTATCACTTCGCCTCCGAAACGCTCACCGTCAGCAATTCCGGGACGATCGCGAGCGCTCAAAACTCCTTCGTATCCAACGGACCGTCGAAAGACCTCATAACCAACACCGGCAAGATGATCGGCGACGCCTTCCTGGGTGAAGGTGATGATCTTTATGACGGCCGGCTCGGGACCATCGACGGCAACGTGCTGGGCGAAGTCGGCGTCGACAAGCTCTATGCCGGCGGCGGCAACAGTCGCCTATTCGGCGGTGACGGCAACGACACGCTTATGGGCGGCACCGGCGCTGACTATCTGAGCGGAGGCAGCGGATTGGACCGGGCGTCCTATGCCTCGGCGACCAAGGCCGTCACTGTCAGCCTCGCCAACCCGGCGATCAATTCGGGCGACGCCACGGGCGACGCCTTCAACTCGATCGAGAACCTGTCGGGGTCGAACTACAACGACAACGTCTTCGGCAACGCCGCGAACAACGCCATCAATGGCGGCGCCGGCAACGACGCCATCAAAGGCTATACCGGCAACGATACACTGACTGGCCACAAGGGAGCCGACATCTTTATCTTCAACACGGCATTGAATGCCGCGACCAATATCGACACCATCACCGACTTAAACCGCGTTGATGACACGATCCACGTCGACAACGCCCTCTTCATCGGCCTGGTGATCGGGGCGCTACCTGACAGCGCTTTTAAGGACATCGCAATATCGGCCAAGGATGCCAGCGACCGCATCCTGTATAATTCGGACACCGGCAACCTTTACTTCGACAGGGACGGCTCAGGCGGCACTTACGGAGCAATCAAGTTCGCGTCGCTCGCGGGATCGCCCACAATCACCGCAGCCGATTTCGTTGTGATCTAAGCGATAAACCCAACTGCGAAGGGCCGCCGGCGACTTTGCTTCATTTGTTGGTAGGCCCACGTTTTGGGGAGACCGAAACAGAAACACCGCCGAGGTCTGAGTCTTTTGCAAGTGCGGAGCGCCGAACCGAATAGCTCGGCGCCACCATAGGATAATCAGGCGCCAAGCCCATTTCTATCGATAGCCTTCGGGCGTCAACCCATGGCTGGTCATCAGATGACGCTTCAGCGACGCGAACTTCAGTCCCTCCTCCAGGCAGACGATATGGTCGGCGTGGATTGACCTCTTCGGGTTCACGGCTGGCGTTTGCGGCTGCTCCGGCTCGGGCGCGACAGTGTCGGATAGGGCAGCGGTGCTTCCGTTTACCGACTTACGTTCGAGAGCAACCTGCAATGCCGAGTGTAATTTCAGGTCGAAGTGCCGGCGAAGGGCGGTTTAGGTGCTGTTGAAAAAGCAGCTTGGGAGAACGTAAGGAGTGCCATAACGGAAATGGCGAACATCTTGGATCTGCGAAACGCCAAATCCTAAAGTCTCGTCTTCGCCCGCAGTCACTGCGACCTCCATTCGATCACCGGTGTGATCTCTATCTTTGCCCGATCGATACTTTCGAAGGCCTGATGACCTGAACGAGGCATCGACAATCAACCGGTGCCTTCTTGCGGCTACCGCCGCCTTCGAAGCAATCTCGCTTCACGGACAAGGGATGTCCAGTTCGGGCCGAGCAGACCTACAAGTTCGGCAGCCTGGGCCCTGATGATCCCAGTTTCTTTGGCGAGGCGAGTTGCGGTGGTAGCGCTTCGGCATGCTTTTGTTCATCGGCATCGGACGACATGAGGAAGTTCCTTGTTCCCTCGATGCCGCAACGACAAAGTCCGATCTGGGCCAATGCTCGAGCGCCAACCGTTTGGTTCATCGCTGGAATGGTTAAGGACGGACTTTGCCTGTTCGAAGAGGCCCACCAAGTTTTGGCCCGGCTGCCCTTTGCAGCCGAGCGGATCGCGGTCGCCGAGTTCAAATCATGACCAAATCGGCGGCGGCGAGCGTCGGTGAAGCCGCTAGAGCTGCGAACTTAGTCGCCCGATAAGTATCACCCCACGGTTCAATCAAGTTCCAAAGATCACGCGGGGTGAGGCGGAACGATCTTCTCACGTATCGCATCCTCGGTCTTTGCAGATGTGGATTTGACGACTTCGGTCACTTTGCCGACGAGCGATGTGTCGCCAGTTTGACTCATCCCAACCCGGTCCGCTTCGTCTTTGACAGTCTGGTAAGCGTCAGCTGCAACTTCCTTTGCTCCTTCCACTCCCTTCTCCATCAAATCTTTCGCGGCTCCGCGGACCTTATCCGAATACGCGCCGAGATTTTGATCCTCGAGTGTGGTCCGAGGCAGCATCGCACCGATGGCGGTTCCGACTGCCAAACCTAACGCCGCGATGATCAGCGGCTCATTTTCAAACAAGTCAGTTGCGGATTGGCGAGCTTTCGCTGCGATATCCCCAACACTGTTAGTCGCTCCGCCGGCGATGTCTTCAACCCATCGTTTGCCCTCCGAAAGATTGTCTCGAACTGCCTCCGATGTATCCGCCGCCGTCGATTTCGCGGATCGGGCCGCATTCGACACCATATCCCCCAATGCGCTCGCCGACTCGCTAGCGGCTGTTTTGATGCTCGCGCTCGGTCCCCCGCTGCGCGAGGCAGCGTCGCCAACGCTCGAATTGCCGAAGTCAGGTCTGGCCGCTGGCCGATTTAGACCATTGCCCTGAGACGGTGCATGCGATGTGGGTCCATTTCCCAGCATGAGCCAAGCAAGACCCGTCCCGATCAACGTAAGCGGTAAGGGATTGTCGCGCACTTGAGCCTTCAAGTTGCCGAGTGCGGTTGCCCCGTCGCCGCCTGAGAAAAGGCCGGAGAACTCGTCTATCATCTGGCCGGGCGTCATTCGATTGCGGATCGACTCCGCAGTATCGGCCACACGGGCGCGCGCCGCTTCGGCATCACGTTCCAATTCGGCAGTGGTTCTCTCGCTCATTTGAGCTGCTCCTTCACCACGCGCACATCGCGCTTCAATTGTTCTTGTGTCCGTTCCGGCGCCAAATCCTCCGGCTTCATCGTGGCAGCTCCTGAACGCAGAAGCACCACACCGACAACCGCCACAGCTATTCCAACGAGCAGTGACGACCAACCTGGTCCGAGACCGGCGTTGGCTAGCGCGATGACCAGGGCTTGCAAGAGCACCATCAGGGCAGCGAGCAGGCAAATCGCGCCACCCAACACCTCGACAGCCCCGGCGCCAATCTTGCTTAGTTTGTCGGACATTTCCGACCGAAGAAGTTTGCCCTCAGTCTGGAGTAAAGTGGTCACCTGTTGAGCCAGATCGCCGATCAGCGTCACCAGACCGCGCCCGTCCGAAGAGTCGTTCATGGACCTGTCCCCACGCTCGGATTGATCCAGTTTTCATTTGGATCGTCGCTGAGGGGAGACTCTCCGCCCTCGGCCCAGTCTGACGGCGCGTCGTCTCGACCCATGGACCCGGCCTGTGGCGATTGGGCGGGGACCGCGGAACTCTTGATGAAGCGGCCAAGCGCAAGGCCCGCGAGGACCGAGCCGGCGATAAGTGCTCCAGAATTTTCCCGTCCGAAGGTCCGAATTTCACCAAGGACTTCCTCGAACGGTTTGTCCTTGAGAGAGGAAGACAGCCGCTCTAACCCTCCTGCAGCGTCAAGAACGAATTTCGAAGCGGTTCTTTGGTCGGCATTTGCCAGATGCTCGCTTGCAGCCCGCAACGCACCCCCGAAAGCCTCCAAATTGGAGCTGACGTCGCGCTGTGTACCCTCGGCTTGCTCAAAAAGAGTGGCCTTTGCATCCTCCGCGTATTCGCCAGCCTTCCTTGTCACCTCATCTTTTGCGTCATGAAATGCCTCCGACGCCGTGCGCTTTCCTTCCCCGATTTTGGCAGTAACTTCGGCCTTCGCCGATTCGAAATCGGACTGTGATCCGGGTTGCCCTTGCATAACGCTCTCCTAGTGAAGGCCGAGGAGGGAAAGTACTGCAAGGACGACTACAACCAGTCCGATCAAATAAATCACACCGTTCATTGCCTTGCTTCCTCCGTGTTCATCACAACATTCTGTGGTCCCGCATGTTCCGCCGTTGTGAATATTTAGTTGTGACCTTGGACCGGCTCGCTCTGACGTCAACTCCAATTGGCCACCCTGCCGGATGCTGGAAATCGGGGGCTGAGGTGTCGGCGGTATGAACGTCCGGGAACAGCCCACCTAATCTTCTCGAGCACTCAGACGTTGGCGAGCCGGATAAGTTCGTCCCGATCTCTGACCCCACGCTCGAACGCGAGAATGAGTGCGGTCCCTATTTCCTCCGACCGCTCCGATCGCGATTCAAAAAAGTGCTTTGCGACGATCACGTCGAAGCATTCCTGCAAGAGCTTGACATCATCGGGTCGAAATTCCTGAGCCTCGCGGCGACTCCACATGCGCCAACCTCCAAGGTGCCCCCGTCGCCGAGAAGAGATTGAGAGAGGCCCGGCGACGGGTAACAACCCTTCGACCTGCTTCTGGCCGAAGGGTCTGTCAGCGCAGTGAGGGACGGGACCTGCGCATCTGTGAAACTTTGCACTCAACTGACGATCATCCCCAGGCTCAGGAGCGCAACGCCGGCTACAATGACCGGGTAGAAAAGCCATCGCGCCTCGCGAACGCTGGTGTTCATGAACGCCTCTTTTTAGCGTGCCGGGCCAACGCAATGCGGCGCCGCTACGTTCCCGGACGATGCGACCATGAGACCAATGAATGGGACGGTTGGGACTTTGGTCCCAACCGTAATGGGCCTGAAGGCCCACAGGGGAACATGCCTGTTTGCGCCTCGTTTTGACGCAAGCTTCGGCAAGAGAGCGAAGCGTTCTAGTCCTCACAAGGGAGATTGTTATGAAGGCTTATCTCACGAGCGCAGTCGCCGGCTTGGCACTGGCAGCATTTGCCGGTTCCGCGATGGCACAAGACGTCATCATCAAGCCGGAACAGGAAACGGTCATCCGCGAGTACGTGAAGAAGAAGCCGTTGGCTTCGATCAACCTGCCTGGCGTTGAACTCAACGTCGGGACGGCGCTGCCTGAGACCGTCGAGGTGCACAAGCTCGAAGTGCCCGATGCCAAGTACGACTATGTCGTCATCGACAACAAGACGGTTCTGGTTGACCCCGGCACACGCAAGGTCGTGCACGTGATGAACTGACCTTTTCCGCAACTCATCCAGAGCCGGGCGCGCCTCGGCTCTGGACTGGCGTCGAAAAGCTCGCGGCGCGCAGAAATGCGGAGGGCATCCGCGCCATCTAACGGTCGATCCGATGACCCCAAAACTACTTAGACATCCAAGTGCGACTGACCCGGATTTCGGCAGGAATGCGCGCGTGGCGCTTGATACCATTTTGTGGGGCGCTGTGTTCGCTGGGTTTGCGGCAGTTCTCACATGGTGTTTGTGATCGCACGCCGGGATGCAGGCCCGCTATTTTTCGCGCCCGTTGCCGGCTCGGCGCTGCTGCCGCTTCTTTTCGCTTTGTGTGTAACAGGATGCTCCACCGTGGTTGTGCAGAAAGGTGGGCTCGCCAATCCGCCTACCGAAAAGGGCAGTGTCTATCTTTTCGCCGGACTTACGCCGGCGGGCGACGACATGGCGCAAAGCGGCATGTACAGCCTGACACAATACATTCGTGCCGCCGGCGTCCGGGCCGATGTCTATAATCCGGCCGAATGGCAAAGGGCGGCCGACAATTTCCTCGCGCAGCCACGCCATACCGAGACGCAAGTAGCCGTTGCCGGCTATTCGATGGGAGGTAACGCGGCAACCAGATTTACCGAGCGTCTCCGCGCAGCCGGCGTGCCGGTCCAGACGCTTCTCGTCTTCGAAGCATACAATCCTACGCCAGTGCCCTGCAACGTGCGCCGGGCGATCGACATGTATGGTTCGGACGGGCTGTTTACCCTCTCGTCACGTTTGCAGCCCGGAAAGTCCTTCACCGGCCGGCTGGAAACCGTGGACTGGTCAAAGTTGCATAAGGACGGACGGCACGACCATCTCGGCGTGTCGAAGGAGCCGGCCGCACTGGAATACGTCAAGCACGCTCTAATCAGCGGGAGCCGGGTGCGCACGCAGCCTCCGTCTCCGAGCGAGGCCGCATGTCTGGCCGGTGCACCGAGTTCCGGGACCGAACCTGCGTCTCCTCCCCGAACCAAACATACTTCAGGGAGCACGACATGAGCATGTTTCTAACCGGGCTGAGCGGTTTCGTCGCAACGCTCGCGATTGCCGCCGGGGCCATCTACGTCACTGAAGGCAAGCATCGAGCTGAATGGAGGGGTGGCAGCGGATCCTCCTGGACCGGCGAAGCTTCCGCAGCATCAGCCCAGCCACTCAAGCGTGTAGCTGCGAAACCTTCGTTCAACCCCCCCACAGTCGTGAAACATCCAGAGGTTCCGTCTGTCGACATGATCAAAACCGGCACGCTCGCAGATCAAAAGACCGAAACTGTTCCCGAGCCTGCACCCGACCAAGCAGCAACGATGGCGCACGTACAATGGTGCTCGGAGCGCTATCGATCGTACCGGCCGGAGGACAACAGCTATAGGTCCTACAGCGGCAGCCAGCGGGAATGCGTCTCTCCCTTCACGAGTGGGTCTAGGACTCGCGAAGAGGAGGAGGTGGTGGACCATGCGGATATCGGGATAGATCGACCACATGCGCGGTACGCTGTCGAGGAAGGGACTGCGAGCTTCCTCACGCCACGGCATATTGCCTCATGCTTTGCGCGCTACCGCTCTTACAGCCCGGAAAACAATTCCTACCAGCCTTATGGAGGCGGGTCACGCCGGCAATGCGAGTAGCAGGTTCCGAGCGCGCTGCATCAATGCCGGCGTGAACTATTTGCTCGCGAACGGCGTCGGCGCGCCGAATAGACGCAAGGGAACCGAGGGCTGCTTCAAATCTTCAATGAACGAGGTAGATGATGTTCTCGCGACGACGTTTTTTTTCGAAGGCCTTTTCAACGCTGGTACTCGCTGCGGCGACCGCCTGCCCCTATGTGCTGCAACTTTCCAATGGCGGTGCCAACCTGTTGCCTGCTAGCGCCGAAGCCCAAAGCAATGGCAATGGCGGCGGCAATGGCAACGGTGGTGGGAACGGCAATGGCAACGGTGGTGGGAACGGCAATGGCAACGGTGGCGGCAACGGTGGCGGGAACGGCAATGGCAACGGTGGCGGGAACGGCAACGCCAAAGGTGGGGGTAATGCTGCTGCCGACACACCCGGCACGGACGTGTCGAATAGTACCCCCGCTAAGGCCGACATCACCCACCGCAACGGCATGCGCGAGACAATCCGCAACGGCCGCTATGTAATGCGAGACGCGCAGGGCCGCACAATCATCAACCGGACCGCGACACAAAAGGATTACCGGCGTTTTCGCTTAGCCCGCTAAGCGAGGCGGGCGCACTGGCATCAGTGTCGAGCGAATTGCGAAGAAACATTGCGGCCTGGGTGCGGTTTTTTGCGTTTAGCTTCGACAATATTCTGGACATGTGATGCTTGATTGTCTTCTCGGCGAGGTTGAGCTGCAACGCGACGGTCTTGTTGCTCAGTCCCGAGCCTACTAGGCCTCGTGGACAAAGGGTAACCAAAGCTTGACTGCTGCGATGGTGACGAAGCCGAGGTAAGACTCCTTTGTCTTGTCGTATCTGGTGGCGACGCGGCGCCAGTTCTTGAGCTTGTTGAACAGCCGCTCGATCAGGTTTCGCCACTTGTATTTCTCGGCATCGTGTGGCGCG